>NZ_JADKMA010000076.1 GCF_017676365.1 Streptomyces oryzae | reverse complement strand
CCTCTGGTGATCCGTCGTTCCGGGAGTTGGTGGAGCGGGTGCGGGAGGTGGATCTGCGGGCGTTCGCGCATCAGGATGTGCCCTTCGAGCAAGTGGTGGAGGCCCTCAATCCGCCCCGCTCGCCCGCCCGCAACCCCCTCTTCCAAATCGCACTCGCCCTGGATACGTCGGCCGATGACGCGCTCTCCCTCCAGGGAGTCAGCGCCGAGAAGGTGGACGAGCACACCGGCACGGCCAAGTTCGACCTGTCCTTCCGCTTCACCGAGCACCGTGCCCCGGGTGGCGCTCCGGCCGGGATCGACGGGTCGGTGGAGTACGCCACTGATCTCTTCGATCCGGCCACCGTCACCACAGTGGCCGTGCGCCTGCGGCGGCTCCTCGAAGCGGTGACAGCGCAGCCCGACCTCCCCGTCTCGGCGGCGGGCATCCTCTCGGACGAAGAGCGACGGCTGCTCCTGCACGAGTGGAGCGCCTCCGACCACCAGGCACCGGCCGTGTTGCTGCCGGACCTCTTCCAGCGACAGGCCGCCTGTTCCCCCGACGCCCTCGCTCTCGTCTCCGGGCCACTGACGTCGACGTACGCGCAGACCAACGCGGACGCCAACCGCCTCGCGCACCTGCTCATCGCCCACGGCGCAGGTCCGGAACGCGTGGTGGCCCTGTGTCTGCCGCGCTCCGCCGACATGATCGTGAGCGTCCTCGCCGTGGCCAAAACCGGTGCGGCCTACCTCCCCGTCGACCCCGACTACCCGGCCGAGCGGATCGCCTACGTCCTTCGGGACGCGGCGCCCGTCCTGGTCGTCACTACGGCAGAGACGACCCTCCGGCTGCCACCTGACGGAGTCCACCGCGTCGTTCTGGATACGGAGGAGACGGGCCGAGGTCTCGCGGAGCAGCCGGATCGCGATCCCGCCGACCCCGACCGCACTGCCCCGCTCTGTGTTCAGCACCCCGCGTACGTGATCTACACCTCCGGTTCGACGGGCACCCCCAAGGGTGTCGCTGTCACCCACGCCGGGCTCCACGCTCTCGCCTCGACGCAGGCGGACCGCTTCCAGGTCCGTTCGGGCAGCCGGGTCCTTCAGCTCGCCTCACCGAGCTTCGACGCCTCCGTCATGGAACTTCTCATGGCTGTTGGCGCCGGTGCCGCACTGGTGGTGCCGCCTCCCGGCCCACTCGGAGGGGAAGCGCTCGCTCGCTTCGTCGAGGTGCACCGCGTCACCCACTGCCTGATCCCTCCGACCGTGCTCGCGGGACTGCCACGTGCGGCTCTTCCGGGCCTGTCGACGCTTGTTACCGGGGGAGAGGAATGCACCGCCGCACTCGTGGCAGACTGGTCGCGCGGACGGCGCATGATCAACGCGTACGGGCCGACAGAGGCCACCGTCTTCGTCACCCTCAGCCCACCGCTCCGGCTCGCGGACGCCGCACCCCATCATCGGCCCCCCATCGGTATGCCCGCCACCCACTCCCGCGCCTACGTCCTGGACGGGGCGCTGCGTCCGGTGCCGCCCGGCGTGCCCGGCGAGCTGTACCTGGCCGGCGCGGGACTCGCCCGGGGCTACCTCCGGCGGGCCGGGCTCACCGCCGAGCGCTTCGTGGCCTGCCCGTACGGGCCGCCCGGTGAGCGCATGTACCGCACCGGAGATGTCGTGCGCCACCGCGCGGACGGGCAGCTGGAGTTCCTCGGCCGCGCCGACGATCAGGTGAAGGTGCGCGGCTTCCGCATCGAGCTCGGAGAAGTGGAGGCGGCACTCGTCGCGTATCCCGGTGTCGCCCAGGCGGCGGCCACCGTCCGCGAGGACGAGGGTGACGAGAGCGACAGGGGACGTGTTGCGCGGCTTGTCGGATACGTTGTGGCCGGTGCGGACGCAGCGGGGGAGGGGCCCCTCGATCCCGCCGCCGTACGGGAGTTCCTGCGCGCCAGGCTGCCGGGTCACATGGTTCCCGCTGCTGTCGTGCCGCTGGACGCGTTGCCCATGACAGCCGGCGGGAAGCTTGACCGGCGTGCGCTGCCCGACCCCGACTTCGCCCCGGCGGTCATCTCGCGGGCACCGCGCACACCTGAGGAAGAAGTGCTGTGCGAGTTGTTCGCCGAGGTACTGCGCCTGCCCGCAGTCGGGGTCGACGACGACTTCTTCGCTCTCGGCGGAGACTCGCTGCTGGCCACCCGGCTTGCCGCGCGTATCCGCTCTGTACTCGGCAGCGAGTTGGAAGTCCGAGACCTCTTCGCCTTTCCGACCGTCTCCGGGGCGGCCGGACGGCTGCGCGGCACCTACGCCGCCAGGCCCCGGCTGCGGCCCGTGCCCCGGCCGGAGACGGTGCCGCTGTCCTTCGCCCAGCGCCAACTGTGGTTCATGCACCGCATGGACGGACCGAGCGCCGTCTACAACATCCCCCTGGCCCTGCGGCTGACCGGCCCGCTGGACACCGGGGCGCTGCGCACAGCGCTCCTGGACGTGATGGGCCGCCACGAAGTCCTCCGCACAGTACTGCCGGAGACCGACGGGACACCGCGGCAGACAGTGCTCGCCCGCGACGCTGTGCGGGACGCCGTCACCATCACCTCCCTCGAGGGGGCGGACGGGGACCGCGTGCACGCCGAAGTGCGCGCTGCGGCCCGCCGGAGCGTCGATCTCACCCGTGACTGCCCGCTGAGGGCAGACGTGTTCGTCCTCGGACCGGAGGAGCACGTCCTGGTGCTGGTGGTCCACCACATCGCGGCCGACGGCTGGTCCCTCGGCCCGTTGTGGCGGGACCTGGCCCACGCCTACGCAGCCCGCCGCTCTGGAGCGGCACCACACTGGGAGCCCCTCCCGGTGCAGTACGCGGACTACGCGCTCTGGCAGCACGAGGTTCTCGGGGACCCGGACGATTCGGACAGCCCGATCTCCCAGCACCTCGACTATTGGGCCCTGCGGCTGCGCGGTATGCCCGACCAGCTCTCCATGCCCACCGACCGGCAGCGCCCCGCCATCCCCCGTGCTCAGGGCGACGTGCTCACCTTCCACTGGGATACCGACAGTCACCAGCGGCTCACCGCGCTGGCCAGGGACTGCGGGGCCAGCGTGTTCATGGTGGTACAGGCCGCGCTGGCGGCACTGCTGACCCGGCTCGGTGCGGGCACCGACATCCCCCTCGGCACACCCGTAGCCGGACGGACCGAGGAGGAACTGGACGACCTCGTCGGTTTCTTCGTCAACATCCTCGTGCTCCGCACCGACACCTCCGGCGATCCCACCTTCCGTGAACTGCTGGACCGCGTCCGCGAGAGCGACCTGGAGGCGTTCGCCCACCAGGAAGCACCATTCGAGCGTCTGGTGGAGAAGCTCAACCCTGTCCGGTCCGCCGCACACCACCCTCTCTTCCAGACGATGCTGACCTGGCAGTCCTCCGAGGGCCGACAACTCGACCTCCCCGATGTGACGGCGACGCCCCTGAGCACCGACACCGGAACCGCCCGGCTGGACATGGAGATCAACGCCTGCGAGCACCGCACTCCGGACGGAGCGCCCGCCGGCATCGACGTACAGATGGAATACAGCGCCGACCTGTTCGACCGCTCCACGGTCGCGGCTTTCGCCGCACGGCTACGGCGTCTCCTCGACGCAGTACTGGAGAACCCGGACCAGCGGATCGGGTATGTGGACATCTTGTCCGCCGCCGAGCGGCGCACGGTGCTGCGCGAGCTGAACGACACGGCGCGGGACGTGCCTGACACGACGCTGCCGCAGCTCTTCGAAGCGCAGGCGGCCCGCACCCCGCACAGCACGGCCCTGCTGTTCGCGGACCGGACGACGACGTACGCGCAACTCAACGGGGCAGCCAACCAATTGGCCCGTCTTCTCGTCGCCCACGGTGCCGGTCCCGAGCGCGTCGTCGCCCTCGCACTGCCGCGCACACCGCAGATGGTCACCGCGCTGCTCGCCACTTTGAAGGCAGGGGCCGCCTATCTGTTCCTGGACCCGGCCTACCCCGCCGAGCGCCTCTCCTACATGCTCGGTGACACCCGCCCGGTCCTTCTGGTCACCGACGACGCCACCGCACCGGAACTGCCCGACACCGGCGTTCCCCGTCTTGTCCTGGACGGTACCGACGGCCTGACCGGGGCCGGTGGCGGAGCGACTGCTGCCGCAAACGGCTCGCGGGGAGCGCCGGGTCCCGACCGGCCGGACACCGACCTGACGGACGCCGACCGGAACGCTTCGCTGAGGCCGTCGCACCCTGCCTACATCCTCTACACCTCCGGCTCCACCGGCACCCCGAAAGGTGTCGTCGGCCTGCACCGGGGATGTGTCAACCGGCTGCTGTGGTGCGCCCAGGAGTACCCCTGGAGCCCAGACCAGCCGGTACTTGCCAAGACCACGCTCAGCTTCATCGACGGCGGTACGGAACTGCTCGGCGCCCTGCTGCACGGGGCGCCGGTGGTCCTCGCGGACTCCGAGACCGCACGCAGCCCGAGGGACCTGGCCCGGCTTCTCGCTCGGCATCGCGCCACCCGTATCACTGTTGTGCCCAGTCTGCTCGCCGCCCTGCTCGACGGCGACCGAGAGCTTCTCACCTCCTGTACCACGTGGGTGACAAGCGGTGAAGCGCTGCCGCCCGCGCTGTCCCGACGGTTCGCCGAGGCCCTTCCGCACGCACGCCTGGTCAACTTCTACGGTGCGTCGGAAGCCAGCGGAGACAGCCTGCACGCCGTCTCCCACGGTGCCGATGTGGCGGCCGGCACACCGATCTGGAACACCGGTGTGTACCTACTGGACGCCGCTCTCCGACCGGTGCCTCCCGGAGTATCGGGGGAGATCTACCTGTCCGGTGCCGGGTTGGCCCGCGGCTACCTGCGGCAACCGGTGCTGACCGCGGAACGCTTTGTCGCCGCCCCGTACGGCGGCCCCGGCGAGCGGATGTACCGCACCGGTGACCTCGGGCGGCAACGCCCGGACGGCGTCGTGGAATACCTCGGCCGTGTGGACGACCAGGTGAAAATTCACGGTGTCCGCATCGAGCTGGGAGAAGTGCAGGCCGCGCTGCTTGCCCACCCGCGGGTGGAAAGGGCCGCGGTGGCGGTCCGCGAGGACAGCCCAGGCCGCAAGCAACTCGTCGGCTACGTCGTCCCGGTACCGGGATCATCCCTCGACCCCGGAACCGTCCGTGGATTCGTGCGGGGTCGGCTGCCCGCACACACGGTCCCCGCCGCCGTCGTCGTCCTCGACCGGCTGCCCCTGACCGCCAACGGCAAGTTGGACCGGCAGGCGCTGCCCGCCCCCGTCTTCGCGCCGGACGGCGCGGGCCGGGCCCCCTGCGGCCCGCCCGAGGAACTGATGAGTGAAGTCTTCGCCGAGGTCCTCGGGCTGCCCTCGGTGGGTGTCGACGACGGGTTCTTCGACCTGGGCGGCGACTCGCTGCTGGCGGCCAGGCTCGTCAGCCGAGTGCAGGCGCTCTTCGGCACCGATCCCGGTATCCGGAGCGTGTTCGCGGCACAGACCCCGGCCGAGCTCGCACGGCGGGTGGGAGCGGACCCGGCCGGTACGGAGACGGAGCTGGGACCGGCCGACGGACTCGACGTGCTGCTGCCGCTGCGCCCCCACGGAAGCCGTTCCCCGCTCTTCTGCGTCCACCCCGCATCCGGCATCAGCTGGTCGTACGCGGGTCTGCTGCGCTACATCGAGGACCGCCCGGTCTACGGTCTCCAGGCTCGCGGACTGACCCGCCCCGAAACGCGCCCGGAATCCATCGAGGACATGGCCGCCGACTACCTGGAGCAGATCCGTGCGATCCAGCCGCACGGCCCCTACCACCTCCTCGGCTGGTCCTTCGGCGGCGCCGTCGCCCACGTCATGGCGGTGCGCCTCCAGGAACAGGGCGAGCGGGTCGCGCTGCTGGCCCTGCTGGACGCCGCTCCTTCCCAGGTCGAACCCGGACGTGCCGTTCCACGGCACACAGCCCAGGACGTGGCCGAGCTGTTCGTGGATGCCATCGGCTGCACGGCCCTCCCGCACGCTCGGCAGGATGGGCATCCTGCCAACCCGCCCGGAGAATCACCGCTGCAACCCCTGGACGCCGGACGAGCCGCTGAAGTACTCCGCCGCCAGGGGAGCGCGCTGGCCACCCTCCTGGACGAGCCCGTTGTCACCGCTGTCGCGGACACACTGACTCACAACACCCGCTTGCGCTGGCGTACTTTCGCGCCGCGCACGTTCACGGGCGACGTGCTGCTCTTCAAAGCCGAGCCGGAGCCGGACCACCCGCAGTGGTCGGCAGCCGACTGGCAGCCGTACGTCAGCGGTGAGGTGACGGAGTGCGACGCCCGGTGCGAGCACGGCCACATGATGCGGCCCCAGGTTCTCGCACACATCGGACCCGTCCTCGCCGCAGCCCTGGGTGAGGGGCGGACAGTCCTCCACGACCCGGCTCTACCCCCGTTCACCGACGCCACGAGGAGCTGACCGTCATGACCAACCCCTTCGAGGACCAGGAAGCCGAGTACCTGGTACTGATCAACGACGAGCATCAGTACTCACTGTGGCCCGCTGCCATCGCGGTGCCCGATGGCTGGTCCGTCGTCCATGGAAAGGACACCCGGCAGGCGTGCCTGGACCACGTCGAGCAGCACTGGACCGACATGCGTCCGAAGAGCCTCGCCGAAGCCATGGCAGCGGCGGATTCGGCGACGCCGCCGGAGACGGGAGGCCCGCACTCACAGGAGCCACCCGAGGTGACATCCGGCGTATGACTCGATGCGCAGCCGACAGCGGACCGGGAGCTGTCAGGCGCATGTTCACCCACCTCGGAGCCCACGCTGTCGCGCGGCATCTCCCGCCCTGCACTTCGATCTCCCGGTCAACCCCGGTCCGCTGCGGGTGTCTCCGAGCAGCGGTGAACCCCGAGACGGGTGATATCACCGCGGTCGCGGGTCTCGCCCTGGACAGCAGCGTCGAAGAGGTCCTCGAGCCCACCACTTACGCCCGTTACCGCGACCACGTGCACGGCGACCTGATGCTTGCCTTCGGCCGGCTCAAGCTCTCCACGCCGACCGGATCGGCTCGCAGCGCCCGCACCGTCAGTGTGGTCTGGTCGGACGGCGCCCGGGTGAGGGCGATATCGACCTCTCCGGCGCGCAACCCGCACGTCGGGTCGGTCAGATCGGTGTCGCGGATGCGGATGTCGATGCCGGGGTGCTTTCGGCGGTAGGCCGCGGCCGGCCTGGCCACTCCCGGGTCGGTGCCGTCGCCCAGGATGCCGATGGTCAGGGTGGGCGCGCCGGCCGCCGCGTTCACGCGTACGCGGACGTGGTCGGCATGGGCGAGTAGGGCCCGTGCCTCCTTGAGCAGTACCGTGCCCACCGGCGTGAGCGTGACCCCGGCAGGCGAGCGGGCGAGGAGCAGGGCCCCGAAGGCGACCTCAAGCGGGTCGTCGCGGTCGACTCCACCATCGTCCGAGCGCATCAGCACGTTGCTGGGGGCCCGGGGCAGTCGCCGAGCAGCCGGGGCCCGACTGCCGGCATGTGACGGCAGGCTGGGCTGTGACGACGGGGCCGGGTGCCCTTGCCCGGCGCTCCGTTACCCGGCGCTGCGTGTGCGGTCCCGTACCGCGAGCCTGCGCTGTGCTGCCCGGACCCGGCGTGCTGCCCAGCGGGCTGACGGGCTGTTGCGCAGCAGGCGGGCGCGGATCGATGTGCCGCCACCCGGGAGCGCCAGTGCGGTCAGGCGGCGACGCTTGAAGTAGCGGACGGTGATCTCGTCCAGGTGTGTACTCAGCCAGGCGATGGCGTCCTCGCGCAGCAGGGGGTGGAGCTTGGCCTGCATGCAGTAGCCCACAGTGCGCAGCAGCGCCTCGACGTCATCGACCTGCTGCCGTGTGATCGGTGCGTACTCCTGGCCGCCCTCCAGGTCGGGGACGACGAAATCGACGATGGTGACCGGCACCCGGTTGCTGTTCTGATAGGGCCTCAGCCGGTCAAGGAGCGGTTCCGTACCCACCCGGGCGATGGGGATTCCGTGGTAGGTGGCCGCGGTCAGCAGCGCGGTGGAGAAGCAGCCGACGACCAGTGTCGGCCGGCATCGGTCGTACACCGCCTCGGCCAGTACCGGCCCGGCCAGGATGTGCAGCTGTACTCCGGCATCGGCCGCGGCCTTTTGCAGCACGCGGGAGTAGCGTGCCGGGGCGGTGGGGTGCGGTTTGAATACGATGCGCTCGTGTCCCGCCGCCACAGCGCCGCGGAGCATCCGGACGTGCAGATCTTCTTCCTCCTCCGGAGTGAGGATGTTCAGCGTTGCGAGGTACTGGCCCAGCAGTACGGCGGTGGGGCCGCCCGCTGCCACGCGGGCCAGCTCCGGCTCGCCTGCCGCGGCCTCGCCCAGTTCGCCGAGCACCTTCGCGAAGGCATCATTGGGCACCGTCTCGGGCTCGACCGTGTGCTCGGCCAGCAGCAGGGGGCGGAGTCCGGGGACGAGGTCGAGGTGGAGCAGCCGCTGGATGCGGCAGCCCAGCCACTGGGGCAGCCGCTCGCGGGTGGGCCCGTAGCTCATCAGACCGTCGGCGTAGACGTGGATGGCGCTGCCACTGAAGATCGTGGCCAGCGCCTTGGCCGGGCTGACGTGCACCGACTCCACAATCAGCTCGACCGGTGCGGCGCCCAGCTGCCAGGTGTGCCGGAACATCCGCTCCCACAAGGGCGATTCATCACGCGGCGGGGTCCAGCTACTCGGATGGTGCGGGCGGATGGCCTCGTTCCAGTCGACAATCTCGTCGAAGCGCTGTGCGAGGCCGTCGAAGCCGTTCATCTCCGAAAGCGCGGTCGTCCCTTCGGGGGTCGCCGCGTTGTTGGACACCAGGAGGATCCTGCGGGCCGCGCCAGGCGGACCGAACTGGCCGGCGTCCACGGATGCGGCCAGGGTCGCCGCGCCGTAGAGCGTCGACACCTCGAAGATCTGCACGGGAGACCCTGAGGAGAGCGGTATGGAGGACGCGGATGAGAGGGGCGCAGGGGGCACGGCCGAGGCGGACTCGGGTGACTCAGTCGGCTCGGGCATGGATCAGGCCGCCTTCCTGGACGTGCGGTACCGCCGCAGTTTGTCGGCCCGTCGGTCGTCCATACCCTCCAGGGTCATATCCAGCACATCCTGAGGCATGCCCTGCAATGCGGTGGCGACCATTTTCTTGAGCCTTCTGGCGACGGGCCGTTGGTAGCGCCGGATCTTGGTGAGGTGGAATTCGAGCAATGCGCAGTAGGTCCGTATCGCCTTGGGCAGAAAGCGCTCGCTTTCCGGGTCGGCTGCGAGGTCGGCGAGCAGCGCGTCATGGGCCGGAATGAAGTCCAGCTGCCTGGCGTCACGGATCTGGGTGAGGGAGGTGGCGACGCCGCGCCGGTAGAACACGCCGAGCAGCCCCGTCGCCGCGAAGGAGCGCGCCCGCAGATGGAGACGCCAGGTCCACAGTCTGTCCTCGGCGGTACGCAGGTCGGTGGCGAACCGCATGGCGCCGTCGTCGAAAAGGCGGCGCCGGTAGACACCAGCCCATACGAACGGATAGTCGACCATGGTCTCCGCCTCGGGTGGTGCGATCACATCCCGCGGGTTCAGCACCCTGTCACGCACCGGCGCCGGGGCACGGCGCACGACTCGGTGCGTCTCGGTACTCTGCACATGGTCGGTCCGCACAAAGTCGCAGCCCAACTCCTCGATGACGCGGATGAGTTCGTCGAGGTATCCGGGTCCGTACCAGTCGTCGCCGTCGAGAAAAGTGAGGAAGTCACCGCGGGCGGCGTCGATTCCACTGTTACGGCTCTGGGCGATGCCCTTGTTCTCCTCGTGCCGGATGACGGTGGCCTGGGGAAGACGCTGCTCCCACCGGTCGAGGATCTCGGGGGTGGCATCCGTGGAACAGTCGTCGACCAGGAGGAACTCGGTTGCCGGGCTCGCGTTGTTGGCGAGGCTCCGCAGCGTGTCTTCCGCGAACTCCTGGACGTTGTGACACGGCACGATGACGGAGAGTTTGGGCATATCCAATCCAGACGGTAAGGCGGACAACGCCAGTGAATAAGACGGAACAATTGATGAAAACCCGGTGAACTTCAGGGGGCGGGGCAGTAACAAGGCCCTCTTTCCATGTCACCGAATCGGACTCCCCATCCGGCCCCCGTGGCCGACGAAGAAGTTATCCGGCGGACCTTGTTCAAAGATTGCTGACGCATTGCCGAGGCGCAGACAATTCCACCGGCACTTCGGCCCTCCAGTCCGTCTCCCTCATCCGTGCGGCCGAAATCGGGGAGCGGCTGGGCGCTGACCCCTTGCCGTTCCTGCTGGCCACGCCCACCTGGGCGACGGGGACCATCGAAGCGTCGGAACTGGTGGCGCGGCTCGCCGCATACGAGTGCTCCGGCACCGAACCCGGCCGAGCCGACCTCGACCAGGCACTGCTGCGACTCGACCGGGAGGTACCGCCCGAGGCGCGGGCGGCTGCCACGAAGCTCACGTCCCCGGCGGGGCGGCGGCTCGCCGCCTGGCTCGCCTCGGGGGGACTGCCCGATCCCGCCGTCTCCCGTGGTATCGAGCCACTGCGGTGGAGGACCCCTCTCCCCGGGGTGCTGGTCCGCACCGAGGCCGTCCCCGGGTACGAGGATCATTCCGAGCCGTTCCGTTCTCTGCTCGGTGCCCACGACCCCATCGCGAGCCCGTGCAAGTGCGGGGTCGGCGGGGAGTGTTCCCCGCATGCCTTGGCCCTCCTGCCCCAGCACCGGGAGGTGATCGCGGCGCAGATGCTGGTGTCCTTCGGGCACCTGGCCGAGTCCGACAATGCCGGAAAGGGCGCACCCGTGCTGCCCACGCTGGCCGAGTCGGGCGGACCGGCCGGGCCCGCGACCCATCTCCTCCTGGCCTACGGCCTCGGGGCACGGCGCATGCAGGAGCAGCTGTTCGCCGTGGAGGCCATGCTCATCCTGGCCGCCCGCGGACAGCTCGATGCGGCTCGACTCGGCGCGGACATCGCCGAGCTGATCCGTCTGCGCCGGCGGCTCAAGCTTCAGCGAGTCGCGATGGCGCTGCGGGAAGCGGTACGCACCGGCACGTATGCCACGGTGTGGGCCGTGCTCTCGGCCGCCCTCCCATCGCTGCTGACGGGCGCAGTGCCGCACGGCCTTCTCGCCGTACTCACGCTCGCGGCGGAATGCGCGGAACGGTGCGGAGCCCGCGGGACGATACCGGAGATCAACGAACTGGCGGCGCGCTCCGGCTCGTCACAGCTGGTCAAACAGGCACGGCGCATCAAGAATGCGACCGAGATGCCGGCCGAAGAGCAATGAGATGACGCCTTGACGTGGGAGGAGTCGACCACGCAGCGGGACCGGTCCAGCCGTGCCGCCGCGTTCAGCTCGGCTAGCAGCAGACCGTGCAGCCGCTGCCAGACGCCGCCTTCGTGCCAGTCCCGCAGCCGACGCTTGCACGTGATGCTCGAACGGAAGGCGAGCTCCTGTAGTAGGTACTCCCACTGAGCGGTGTGCATCGTGAGGTCGCGGTCAGGGTCACGACGGAATCAGACGGTGAGAACGAGCTTGCCCTGGAGGTGACCGCCATCGAGCAGCCGGTGCGCATCGGCGACGCGCTCGAACGGGAACGTCTCCTGTATGTGGACCCGGAGCCTGCCCTGTTCGACGAGTTCGACGAGACCTCGCAGGGCAACCGGATCGGGGTCGACCGCTATGCCGCTGAAGCGCATGCCGGCCGCCTCGTACTTGGCGATGAGCTCCGAATCCTCCTCGGCGACTGCCGTCACCAGGTGACCGCCTGGGCGGAGCACTTCGAGGGACCGCTTGACGGTGTCGCCGCCGATCGTGTCGAGCACGACGTCGATGTCGCGGACCGCCTCGGTGAAGTCGACCGCCCTGTAGTCGATCACCTCGTCGGCGCCGAACCCCTCGACGAACTTCCGCTTGCCCCCGCTGGCGGTCGCGATCACGTGCGCGCCGAGCGCTTTCGCGATCTGGACCGCGACGTGGCCGACCCCGCCACCACCGCCGTGGACCAGGACGCGGTCGCCCTCGCTCACGCCGCCGAGGTCGACGAGGCCCTGCCACGCCGTCAGCCCGACGATCGGCAGCGCCGACGCCTCGACGTGCGAGAGCGAAGCCGGCTTGCGTGCCAGGTGCAACGCCGGCGCCGACACGACCTCGGCGTACGCGCTCGCCGCCCGCGGGAACAGCGGCATCCCGAACACCTCGTCGCCGGGCCTCAGCCGCCACGTCTGCGGCCCCTCCTCGACCACGCCGCTGATGTCCCAGCCGAGGACGAACGGCGGCCGGCCGATCAGCGGAAACTCGCCGGCCCGCAGGCGCGCCTCCAGTGGGTTCAGCCCGATCGACTTGACGCGGACGAGAACCTCGGTCGGAAGGGGCTGGGGCTCGGGCGCGTCCACAATAGTGAGCACCTCGGGACCGCCGAGCGTCTCCTGGGTGATGACTCGCATGACTCTCCTGGCTTTTGGAGGGGAGAAGGGAACCCAGGCTATGAATTTGATAGGAACCAGCAGGTACCTTTGGCGCCATGAGCGGTTTCGGTCCCGGTGATCCCTTTCTCGCCGACTGTCCGGCGCGTCTGGCGGTCGAGCTCATCGCCGACAAGTGGACGGTGGTCGTGCTCTACGGCCTCAGCAAGGGCCCGGTGCGCCATGGCGAGCTGATCGAGCTGATCGGCGGCATCTCCCGCAAGATGCTCACCCAGACGCTCCGACGGCTCGAGGCGCACGGACTCATCCGCCGCCACGCCTACGCCGAGGTCCCGCCCCGCGTCGAGTACGAGCTCACCGCACTCGGGGCGACGCTGATCGAACCGATCCACATGCTGACCGAGTGGGCGAGGGCGAACGGCGACGCAGTGCTCGATGCGCTCGACGCCGATCCCAAGCCGGCCGCCCACAGCGACTGAAACCCTCGCCAGTGCTGTGACCGCATAGGTTCGCCGGTTCGGATGCCTTACAGGTTGTTCACATAGAAGCTGGTGAGTCGTTCGACGGCAGCGTCGACGTATTCGGGTTCGTCGTACATCTCGTAGTGGCCGGCGCCGTCGATCACCATGAGATCGACGGGGTTGGGGGCCAGCTTCCACAGCTGCATGCCCATGTCGTAGGAGCCGGTGTTGCCGATGCGTCCGGCGAGGATGACCTGTAGTGGCTGGGTCATGAGCCGATCGGCCAAGTGGAACGCGTCATAGCCCAGCAGGAGGGAGTCGCTGCGCAAGAGGCGCCGATTCGTGGAGTGTTCGTTACCGCCGCGCTCAGTGCGGTAGTAGGTGATGGCCTGAGCGGTGTCAATGTCGGTCTGGCCCGCTGCCGTGGCGTCTTCAAGGGTATCGGGCAGCCAGTTCACGCGGGTTGTCTTGCCGGAGCGGGCCTCTTCGGTACGTGCGTCCGCGAGGGCGTCGAGTGCTGCGACCGGACCGTCGGGCTGGAAGCTGCGGAACGAGGCACCGATGTTGCCGGGGACGACCGTGCCGACCGCTTTGATGCGGTGGTCCGTGCGGGCGGTGTGCACGGCGTAGCCCCCACCGGCGCAGATGCCGAGGACGCCGATGCGCTGCGGGTCAATGCCGGGGGTCGTGGTGAGCAGGTCGATGGCGTAGGAGATGTCCTCACCTCGGCGGTAGGGGTCTTCGAGGTCGCGGGGCTCGCCCTGGCTCTGGCCCTGATGGGCGGGGTCGAAGACGAGCGCCGCGATGCCGCGGGCGGCGAGACGGGAGGCGTAGTTGGCGCCGATCTGCTCCTTCACGCTGCTGCCTGGGGTGGAGAGCACCACGGCGCGCAGCGGTGCGCTGCTGTCGGCATTGTCGGGCAGGTGGAGGTCCGCGGCGAGTTCGATGGGACCGCGCGGGATCGTGAGGTGCTGAAGCATGCGTGGCTTCCTTAGTGAGATCCTTGTTCCATAGGAGTCCAGTACAAAACAGCGACTGGTACGATCTGGAACTAATACGAGACTGTACCACCTGGACGGAGGCTCGCATGTCAGTCGACGGGGCGCAGCTGTGGACGCTGAACCAGCGGCTGCTGGGCGTCGTGATGGATGCCTGCACGCGGGAGCTGGCCGAACTCGGGTTGGAGACCAAGGAGTTTTTCGTCCTGGCCGAGGTGGAGGCATCCCCGTACCCGGCAGAGATCGCCGCTGCGCTGCTGCTGCCCAAGGCGAGCGTGACGGTCTACGTTCGCAACCTCGTCGCCAAGGGCTTTATCCGCCGCGAGATCGACGAGGCGGACTTGCGGCGTCATCGGCTCGTACTGACCGCTGAGGGCACTCAAGCACGCGATCGAGCACTCGCAGCCCTCGCGGCGGAGTACGACCGCAGGTTGGCGAGGGTCACCCCCCAGGACCGCGTTGAGCTGCAACGCATCCTCAAAGCGATGCTCGTCTCGCCCGCGTCAGGCCGTATGCGCGAGTGATTCGTCCGTCCGGTGCTCTGCTGCACCTTCGGGCTGCGACCGCATGGATTCGTTGGACCGTTCAGGTTGCGACGGCAAGAGACGTCCGCCCCAGCGGATGCCCTTCTCGCTGCGGATGCGGGCGCGTTCGCGACGCTGCGCCGCGAGGACGTCGGGGCGGCGAGCGTTGGCGTTACGCCAACGCAGGTAGGCGTGCAGTTGCCGCACCCGGGCCGGTGCCTCAGCGCGCTGCCGGCCAGCCCCTGGCCCGGCCCCTCGGGATCACCACGGCGGCGCCTGCCCTGCCGCGGGAGGCCCGGCTGACGGCGGGCTGACCGCCCGGAGATCAGCCGTTGGCTCACAGCCTTGCCCTACGCATTCCCTTTCGATAGCCGGCCCCGGCCCAAGCCCAAAGCTTCCAACCCTCGTGGACGGCGGACCGTTGGACTGGTGTGCACAGCAGTGAAAGGAGTCAGCGGTGCTGCAAGGCGAACGGGCCGCTGTCGCCGAAGGCCAAGTGGGCGAAGCATTCGCCGATGTGCTGGTGGGTGGCAGGGCCTGGGTGGAGTTCGTCCAGCAGCGGCCATTCGGCGTGGTCGGTCTTGCCGTAGAGGTCGAGGCCGTTGAGATAGTGCAGGTTCGGGTCGGTGGCGGTGCGCTGCCGGACGATGCGGGTGAGCTCGTCACGGATCACGGTGAGGGTCAGCTTCCCGGCGGCGGTCTGCGCGGGGTCGCCGGTGCTCATGAACCGCACCCGTCCCTCGCGCATCGCGCTGACGTCCGGGGCGCAGGGCCCGGGGGTGTTCTCGTGGATCGGGCAGTAGATGGGGGAGGCGACCAGTAGAGGGGCGGTGGGGTGTCCTTCGCGGATGGTGTCGAGGAAACCGTGGACGGCCGGGCCGAACGCGCGCAGCCGCATCAGGTCGGCGTTGACGACATTGATGCCGATCTTGAGGCTGATCAGGTCGGCTGGGGTGTCGCGGATCGTGCGGGCGGTGAACGGGTCGAGCAGCGCGCCGCCGCCGAAACTCAGGTTCACCAGCTCCACCTTGCCCAGGGCGGCGGCCACGGCGGGCCAGGTTCCGGTCGGGGCGGTGGCGTTGGAGCCGTGGCTGATCGAACTGCCGTGGTGCAGCCACACCTTGCGGCCATCGGGTGGCGCGGTCCGGATGGGGGCGTTGGTGCGCAGCGCGACCAACTGGGTGGTCTCGTCGTGCGGCAGCCAGATCTCGACGTCCTTCTCGTCACCGGACAGGCCGGTGAACCGCATGGTCTGAACCGGCCCGGGTCGGGTTTCAGCGGTCCCGGCGGTCATGTCGATGGTGAGTACGTCGCCGTCCGTCACGCCGGCCCGGCGCGCGAGTCGCCCGTCGACGAGAAGCTCGAAGACCCCGTCGGGGCGCGGCGGGGCTCCGACGTAGGCCCGCTTGGTGGCCACGACGTCCAGTTCGATGGCGGTGGCCCGGGTGCGGAAGACCAGTCGCACGCCGGAGGGCTGCGACTCCGCCATCGCCAGCTGGTCGTCGGGGATCTGCCGGCGGGCGCGCGCGGGCAACCGGTGGGGCAGTACGCCGCGTTCGGTGTGTTCCAGGTCGAGAGCGCCGCGCAGGAGCTCAGCGGTGATGGGGGTGGTGGTCCAATCGTGCTCGCTGTGCATTTCCTCGGTCTCTTTGATCGGGAGGGGGCTGGCAGGGGTGGCCGGAAGGATCGGCCGGAAGCGTTGGTCAGGAGGTGGTGGGCCAGTTGCGCAGCAGGGTGTCGAGCGCGTTGAGGATCTCGGTCCAGCTTTCCTGTGCGTCGGGGGCGCTGTGGCTGAAGCCCCCGGCGGTCTCCAGGCCGACGTAGCCGCTGAAGACGCTGCCCAATAGCCGCACCGCGTGCGTCTGGTGCGGTTCCGCCAGGTCGTATCCGCGCAGGATCGCCCGCGTCATCTGGGCGTGCCGGACGCCCGCGCTGGCGGCCGCCGTCTCCGGGTCGAGCCGGAACTTCGCGGCAGCGAACCGGCCCGGGTGCTTGAGGGCGTAGTCGCGGTAGACGTTCGCGAAGGCGGTCAGGGCGTCTTTACCCGCCCGCCCGGCCACCGCGGCGGACACCTGGTCGGCGAGTTCCTCCAGGGCCAACAGGGCGATCTTGGTCTTGAGGTCGTGGGCGTTCTTCAGGTGCGAGTACAGGCTCGCGGTCTTGACACCGAACCGCCGGGCGAGCTCCGCGGGGGTCGTCTGCTCGAAGCCGATCTCATCGGCCAGCTCCGCTCCCGCCCGGACCAGGCGCTCCGTGGTCAGTCCTGCCCGAGCCATACCCATCCTCCGAATCGCTTCCCAGCTATACGGTATATGATTATGCATTTGCCTACGATGCTTAGGCAAGCAGCCGTGTCCTTCACGAAGCCACTGACTGAGCGAGAGATCCGCAACGCGATCGTGAACTGCACCAATGGCGAGGCCAAGCGCCGCCGCGTCCAGCTCCGATCTTCAAGCGTGGGCCGGCCAGCAGCCGGGCGAGAGTGGCAGAGGGCCGCGCTCGAACGACGCGTCCATCTCACGAACACCGCTGCCCTGTTCGGCAAACATGTACAACAATGGCTATGTGATGAACCCTTTGAGGTTGCGACTGCTCAGCCGGCTCGACACGCTCGGCACCGTTCGGGCGGTCGCCGAGGACGCCAACATGAGCGCGTCCAGCGTCTCCCAGCAGCTCGCCGTACTGGAGACCGAGACCGGCACCCAACTGCTGGAGAGAACAGGACGCCGGGTACGGCTGACCCCCGCGGGTCTGATCCTCGCGCGTCGGGCACGCGCCATCCTCGATCACATGGAAACCGTCGAGGCGGAGCTGCGCGGGCTCGGCGACGAACCGGCCGGGCTGGTGCGTCTGGGCGCTTTCCAGAGCGCGATCCACAGCATGGCCGTGCCTGCGGTGACCCGTCTGGCACACGCGCATCCGCACCTCGACGTCCAGTTGCTGCAACTGGAGCCGCACGAGAGCATCCCCGCGCTGCGAAGTGGGGACGCGGACATCATCATCACGAACACGGACTACGACGAACTGCCACTGGGCCCCGACCTCGACCTCGTCCCGCTGACCACCGACGAGATCCTTCTGGTGGTCCCACCCGAACACCCCGCGGCTGGACGCCGCCACGCGGATCTGGCGGCCTACGCGGATGAGCCCTGGGCGCTGGACATGCCACAGTCCTACATGGCGAACCTCACCCTGCGACTGTGCCGCCAAGCGCAGTTCGAGCCGCGAGTGGTGTGCCGGTTCAGCAGTTTCATGATGACCCTGCAGCACATCGAGGCCGGGCTGTCCATCGCACTGCTGCCCAGCCTCGCCATCGACCGCCGTTACCGCGTCGCCGCCAGGGAACTCGCAACTCCTGTAACCCGTCCGATCATCGCGGCCATCCGCCGGGGCTCACCGACGCGTGCGGCGGTACAGGTCGTCCTGGACGCCCTTCGCGACAATCCGAACCTGCCCTCGCCCGGCCCTGAGTGACGACATCGATGCGCTACTGACACGCGCAAGCGTGCCGCGGGCCGGTGTCGAGCACGGGAATCACCACATCGGACTCCCGCCCTGCCGTTACCGGGGTCGTCGGGCAAGCTGGTGCCCCACCGATTGGTGCGCCCCGCGACCCGACCGCGGTGTGGGCGTCGAGCAGGGCGCGGGCCCGGCCGTGCGACAGCCGGACCATGGCCCGCCTTCAAAGAGTGACAGGCGGGGGATCACGGTGGGGAATTACTTGGGCCGGGCGCTCAGTAGATCGGTCGAGACTGCCCAGAGGCGCTCTGCGGTGGCGGGATCGAGTGCCCATTCCTTGACACCGTGGGGATGCTGCGCGAGGTCGGCGTCGTTCGGCACGGTGTAAGCCTCTTGTGCGTCATCGAGGTAATGGCCGCCGGAGTGGGCGAAGGCCGGAAAGACGGCCGCGACGATGCTGGTCGCTGCCCCCTGCTCAACCGTCTTGTATGTGAAGACGCCGGCGGCCTCGGCTGCGTCGAGCGACTGCCTCTGTTGCGGTGTGAAGTTCCGTTGCAGGCCCGTAGCGACGCCGCCAGGGTTCACGGCATTGGCGACGATCCCCTCCGGTGCCCACAGACGGGTGGCCTCGACGGCGAACAGCGAGTTCGCCGTCTTCGACTGAGCGTAGGCGATCTGCGGGTCGTAGCTGCGGTGCTCGAAGTGAAGGTCGTCGAAGTCGATGCCTGAACGCATGTGCGCGGTCGAACTCACCGAGACGATCCGGGCTCCGTCGCGGTCGATCGCTCCCAGGGCCAGGGCGCCGTGCAGGCCGGTGGCGAGGGAGAAATGGCCGAGATGGTTGGTTGCGAATTGCAACTCCCAGCCCTCGCGGGTCCGTTCCAGACCGCCGGTGACCACACCTGCGTTGTTGATCAGAAGGTGCAACGGGCCACGCCACGCGTCGACGAATCGTGCGACGCTCGCACTGTCGGCGAGGTTGAGCCGAGCGACGTGGGGCCGGGTCCTCCCGGTTGACCTGGCGATTGCCGCAGAGACGGTGTCGCCCGCGGTTGTGTCGCGGACGGCGAGGGTGACCTGTGCGCCGGCAGCTGCCAACGCGCGAGCAGTCTCGATCCCGATGCCTGAGGAAGCTCCCGTCACGATGGCGCGGACGCCGGTCAGGTCGTGGCCATGCAGCACGTCGTCTGCGGTGCTGGCGTCTGTGAAGGGTGTGGAGATGAGCTCGGACTCGGCCATGGGCGGACTATACACAGTGGACTTGCTTTGTATAGTGCGACTACTCCTCGTATGCTCGGCCCATGAGTCGTCCTGATGCCGGCCACCCGTCCTCGGCAATCGCGGATACCAGCCGGCGGGCCAGGGTTCTGGACGCCGCCCTGACCACGTTCGCGCGATTCGGGTACAGGAAGACCTCGATGGAGGAGGTGGCGCGGGCGGCGCACATCTCCCGGCCAGGGCTCTACTTCCTGTTCTCCTCGAAAGAGGTCCTGTTCCGGGCCGCGGTCACCCAAGCCCTGGAACGCGACATCGCAACGGTCGAACACGTCCTGGCCGACATCGCGCGCCCCCTGTCAGAGCGTCTCATCGAAGCGTTCGACCAGTGGGCGGGCCGCTACATCGGCCCATTGACACGCGACGTCGCGGAGGTCATCGAAGCCAACCCCGATCTGCTCGGCGAGATAGTGGAGACCGCGCCACGGCGATTCGAGGAACTGATCACCGATGCGATCGCCGCGGAGACGGAACGGGAGGCGGCGCGCGCTGTCGCCCAGACGCTGATCAGCGCATCAATCGGCCTCAAGCAACAGGCGCCGTCACGGGAGTTCTTTCTCGAACGACTGAAGGCCGCCATCGATCTCCTGGCGCCCTGAGCAGGCCCGGCTGTCCTCCGTATCGCGATGCGGTGGGTGACGACATGGTGCTGCCCGCTGTGAGGGCGGCATTCAGAGCCGTGATCGCCGGTGGTGCACCGTCGCGGGCGTGATACACCGCCATGAACTCACAGACCGGGGGTGTTCACGAGTGGGTCCGGCCAGCGCGACCCGACCGCTCCGAGATCACTTCCCATCCGAGCCGAGATCATTCCCCAGCTCTGGCAGAGGTCGTGGGGACCGGGTACCCCGGCCACCAGCAGGTGACCGGGGTGGCGCGGGCGCCTGCCCGTGCAGGGGTGGGAGTCAGCGGTCAGTTGCCGTGGGGGCCCGGCGCGGCGCTGCCGATGTACTCCCGGAGGTCGGAGACCAGGCTGGCCAGCTCGGGGATCCTGTCGTAGCGGCGCTGGTGCAGGGCGGCGATCTTTTCACCGACGTCCGGGTCGAGGTCGTCGGTGATGTCGAACGACGCGAACTTGTCGACGAGCGGCAGGCCCGTCCGGTCGGTGGAGAGGTGGGCGGGGTGGATGAGGTACTCCCAGTAGCCGTCCAGGTCCTCGATCGCGAAGGTGGCTCCCCACTCGTACTCGCCGCCGTGGTCGCGGCCGACGACGAAGGACGTCACCGACGGGATGACCCGGCCCTGGTTGCGCAGGCTTTCGAGGGCCTCGTCGCGCTGCTCCGGCGTGACGCCGGGCTTCAGGGTGAAGCGGATGCCGTGGTGGATCATTGCTGTCTCTCTTTCGGTGTGGTGGTGCCTGTTCGGTGAAGGGCGCTGCTGTGCCGCCCCGTGCGGGGCGGCCACAGCCTGAGGGCGGCGACGGCGGCGCCGGCCGCCATCGCGAGCCCGGTCCAGGTGAAGGCGTCGGCGATGTCGGCGCTTCGGATGAGCGGTTCGACGGCCAGCGGCGAGAGGAACTGCCCGAGGAAGATCCCCGTGACGAGGCCGCTGAGGACCCGGCCGCGCCGGTCGGGCGGGGCGAGTTCGCCGAGCCGCAGGTTGAGGTTGGGTACGACGAGCCCGACACCGGCCCCGCCGACCAGCAGCCCCGCCACGATCCGGGCGATGCCGCCGGCCGTGCCGACCAGCAGCCAGCCCACGCCGAGCAGGGCAACGCTGACCGTGGTGATCGCGGTGGACGGCAACCGCCGGCGCAGGGACGGGAACGCCAGCGCGCCGAGCACGCTCGACAGCGTGCTGCCGGCGATCACCGCGCCGGTGACGGCGGGCCCGCCGCCGTACCCGTCCAGCAGGAAGGGCAGTTGGGTGGGCGCCATGTAGAACGCCAGCGTCGCGACCAGCGCCAGCACGTACAGGCCGAGGATGCGGCCGGTCGCCGGGCGTCGTGGGGCGGGCGCGCGGGCGGGCGCCGCGGTGCGCGCGATGCGCGGCTGATCACGCAGGGCGCGGACCGCGAGTACGGCGACGACCGCCGATGCGGCGTAGATCCAGAACGGAGCCCGCCAGTCCACGGCCGCCACCAGTCCGGCGAGCGGCAGGAAGACGACGCCCCCCAGTCCTGCGAAAGCCTGCTGCAGCCCGAGGAAGGACGCACGTCGCGGCCCGTCGAACCAGTCGGTGATCGCGGCGCTGACCGCCGTCGTGATTCCGCCCACCGCGACGCCGAGCAGAGCCCTGGTGGCCAGCAGCACGTACAGGTCGCCCGCGAAGTACCCGGCGGTGCCGCTGACCGCGTACAGCCCCAGGCCGGCGACGAGCAGCGTGCGGCGTCCCAGGCGATCGGCGACCACTCCGGAGACGGGGGCGCTGACGGCGATCGCGAGCGACGTGACGGTCAGCGCGAAGCGGACGAGGAGGTCCGCGCCATGGGTGTCGGCGAAGACCTCCCGCATGGCGGGCAGGCTGGGCGCGATGATCGCCGCCGCCATGATCGTCAGCGTCGCCGCGGCCAGGACCGCGGCACGGGCCAGGCGCGGGGGCGCGCCCCGCGGCGCAGCCGGCCGAGTCGGCGCCAGCGTCATGAGAGTTGCTCCTCTCGCGTGAGACCGGGTGTCTGGCCGGATGGTCAGTTCCAGAGCGTGACCATGAAGGCCAGCGCGAGGAGCAGGACGGTGAGGGTGGCCTTCCAGGCGAGGCGCTCGCCGCGTGCGGCGGTCGGGGCGGTCATGGTGATCTCCTCAGCTTCAGTGATGTGTGTGGTTGATTACTCACTCTTAGGCCGAAAAAATGGCCACCGTCACCGGCAGCACGGACAGTCAGCTCCACAGCATGAACAGCACCGCGTCCAGAGCGGCCAGCGGCGCGAGCGCGGCCCAGCGGACCGCGACCTTGCGGGTCATATCCTTACCTCCCTCCGTTCTCCTCGGCGGGGACATCAGCGGCGCCCCAGTCCATCAGTAGTGGCGGAGCCCCTCGGACAGCGCCCGGGCCCACGGTGCTTCGACCTGGTCGGCGTCGATGGCGACCACCAGGTGGCACAGCATGCCCGTGGCGAAGAACCGCTGGATGTCGGGCTCCGCCGCGCCCGAGACGCCGCGCACGTACTCGACCAGGCGGGCGTAACCGGCGCGCACCGCCTCGCGGATGGCCGGCTCCGCGGCCGCCGCGCACTGCGCGTGCAGTTGCAGCAGCAGCAGGTTCCGATCGGCGATGAGCTGCGCGTAGGCGTCGCCCATCGCCCGCAGGACCTCCTCGGGCGCACTGCCCCCGGCAGCAGCGGCGCCGTCGCTCAAGCTGTCGCGGATCAGCGCGAAGCAGTGCTCCACGACCGCCACGAACAGCGCCTCCTTGTCGGGGAACAGCCGGTAGACGTAGGCCTGCGAGATGCCCGCCCGCTTCGCCACATCCGTGGTCGTGGTGCCGAAGTAGCCCCGGTCGGCGAACGCGCTGACCGCCGTCTGCAGGACGGTCCTCTTTCGCTCGTCGGCGGTGGAGAGCTGTCGGCGGGTCCCGGAAGGCGTCATGTGAGTAATAGACCACTCACACACTCGCCCGTCAAGTATCTGGAGTTGTTCTGCGACCGCTGTTGGCCCACGGAATGCGCTACTCGCGGTGAGCCCCTTCGCAGGCGTGGTGGCGCACGTACGGCACGACTTGCCCTCGGCGATCAGGCCGACCGCGTACCCCTCGCGGCCGAACCGGCGGGCGGCCGCAGCACCCAGGCCAGGTCCGGCACCGACCACGCGAACGCGCCAGGGCCACTCGCCTATCCCGTCACGGTCCACAAGCGACTCGATGGCCTCCGACCCGGTCCTCCCGCAATCGGACACCACCTCGAACAAGCCGCGGAAACAAGAAGATCCGCCCGATCACCAAGATCGGACGGGATCTCAAGAACCGTTCCCGAGCCAACCCAAGAACGGCCGAGACCGGGAGTGGGAGTTACTCGCTCCGCTGCTACCGCGGCTGGGGCGGGACGTCCGCGTGTGTCGGACCGGCGGGTTTTGCGCTCCGCTGGTGGAGGCCGTCATTGCTTGATCGGGAACGCTACTTGGAGGACGCCGCGCGCAGGGGCGCCGCGCGGCACCTTCTGCTCGGCCTGCCGCAAGTGGCTCCTGGCCTCGGCGGATGGAGCCACCAATAAAAGTTGAGCGCGCTCATGAACTTTTCGCCGATGCGGCACATCCAATGGGTATCGGATCTTCGGCCGGTGTCCCTCCGGACACGTATGGAGGGATGACCCACACCACATTTGCCGTGCTCCGAAGCCATCGCACACACCCAGCTAGGGGGAGAACAACTCATGCGCGCACGCAAAATCGCGACGGCCGCAATCGCAGCTGCCTTCGTCATGTTCCCGGCAGGCAGTGCTCTCGCGGGCAGCGGACCGGCTCCCGCACCCTCCGAGCGTTCCTCGACGCAGTCCACGGCCCCCTCGCCCAAGGGCAACCCCTTGAGCGAGAAGGCACAGGCTGCCGACGTCTGTTCCGACGCCCACCAGATCGGCGAGACCGGCTACATCAAGCGCGACGGCGAAACCATCGCCTCCGTGAAGCAGTTCTACTCGCCGGATTGCAACGAGAACTACAGCTACGTCTGGCTCTGGCAGGACTTCGTCGACCAGGAAGACACCTACACCGTCAGCACCGGGATCCACAGCAGCACCCAGGGCAAGGATCTCGGCACTCAGAAGTTCCCGGCTGACACGGGCCAGGAGTACTGGTCGGCAGGCACCGACACGGTCGACGACTGCACCACCGGGTTCGGCACCGTGCTCCCGGAAGGATCCTCCACCACGTACCGGGGAATCACCGACGAGCGCTGCTGACCCACGCTCAACCGCGCGTGCCAGACGCCAGGTTCAACTGAACGCTGGTCGACACACGTACCACCGCCGGAGCGCCCCGGCCGTCTGCCAGACGGTCGGGGCGCACCTTTCAGCCGGACCCACGCAGTGACGCTGGGCTACCTCGGCGCGCGCTGGAGGCACAGCAGGTTCTCCAACGAAGGCTCGCCCGGCGACGTCGCTCTGCACGCCCGGTCCCCCATGGACAACCCCAACTGGCCCGCGACAGGGACCTTCGTGCACTCCCTGGAGGAACAGTTCCTAAGGGCTGTCCGCAATCGGTCTTTGGCTGCGATCGACTGCAGGACCACAGCCGGGACTATTGGGCGCACCCCCATCGCGGAGGCGGTAACTCCAAGGAGCTCCGGCGCTGCGTGTGAGCGACTGCGTACTCGACAGTGCCGATGGTCTGCCTGTGCGGGAGGCATCAGGGGGTTACGCAGGGCGGTGGGGCATCTGGTGGCTCAGGCGCCGTGGGTCCCCGGTGCGCCGTACCGGGCGAGCATGGTCAGCACCGCTTGGTCGACCGCGTTGGCGATGGCGGTGTCGTCGGGCTCCCAGCGTGCGAGCAGCATCCGCGGCCAGAACACGTAGTTGGAGATCATTCCGAGGAACTGGGTCGCCGCCATCTCCGCATCGTCGAGCCGGGCTGTGCCGGCGGCGTTTTCCGCTTCCAGGTAGCGGCGGACCGATTCGAAGTAGGGCATCTTGCCGAGCTTGAACTGGGTCTCGCCGAGCTCGGGGAAGCGCGGTACCTCGGCGATGACGATGCGGAAGAGGGCGGCCATGCCGGGCTGGGTGAGAAGGTCCACGTAGCGGCGTCCGATGGCCTCAAGCCCTGCGCGGAGGTTCCCTGGCTCGGGGAAGGGGGCCGCCTCGTCGTCGACCTTCCAGTATTCGGTGACGATCGCCTCGAACAGGGCCGCCTTGGTGGCGAACTGCTTGAACAGAGTCGCCCTCGACACTCCGGCTGCCTCCGCGATGCGGGCCAGCGAGGTGCCGTCGTAGCCGAAGTCGAGGAACAGCTTCGTCGCTGCCTCGATGATGGACGTCCGCTTCTGCGCTGCTACGCGCCGGTGGTATTCCGAGGGCTGTGCCGTCATGCCCTCCAGTATGCCTCTCGCTACGAGGTGAGTCACTTGACTCACCTCTAGTGCCGCCCTTACCTTGAGAAAGGTGGTGAGTCGCCCGACTCACCACTACGGGAAGGATGCATCATGGAACGCTTTGAGGGCCAGACCGTCATCGTCACGGGCGGCAGCGGGGGTATGGGCAGCAGTCATGTGCGGGGCTTCCACGCCGAGGGGGCGAACCTCGTCATTGCCGGCCGCGACGACGACGCCGGCCGCGATCTCGCTGCTCAGCTCGGTAATCGGGCTCTGTCCGTTCGCCTGGATGTCGCCAGCGAGGACGACTGGGCGGCACTGGTGCGAGAAGTCGAAGGCCACTTCGGGCCGGTCACCATCCTGGTGAACAACGCGGGAGTCCAGAACCCGGCGGCCACTGTCGAGCACACCGAACTCCGCACCTGGGAGCACACCTTCAGCGTCAACGTCACCGGCCAGTTTCTCGGTATCAGGGCCGTGGCTCCGTCGATGCGCAGGGGCGGTGGCGGAACCATCGTCAACATCGCCTCGACCATGGCTCACGTCGGTACGGCCTTCTACGCCCCCTACACCGCCAGCAAGTGGGCCGTGCGCGGGCTGACCAAGACGGCCGCGCTGGAGCTGGGGCGGGACAACATCAGGGTCAACTCCATCCACCCCGGCGTCGTCTCCACACCGCTGGTCAACGAACCCACCGTCGCCGGCCAGCCAGCCATCGCCGACCTCTACTCGCCCGCCCCTTTCGCCATCCCCCGCCTCGCCGAACCCTCCGACATCACCCGCCTGTTGCTCTTCATCACCTCCCAGGACGCAACTTTCGCTACAGGCTCGGAATTCGTCCTGGACGGGGGCCTGCTGCTCGGCCCTGCGCTCCAGCCCGAATCCGACATCGCAGCTTGAGGTGGCATTGCAGTACGGAGTGTGCAGTCGCGGGCGCCCATCTTGTTCAAGGTGGAGCGATCTGGCATTGCGATGATGAAGGGCTGTGGCAGTTGTGATCGCGGCGTCCGAGCCGTCCTGGACAGCTCCATTCACTGGGCTGAGCCCGCGCTGCTTCGGCAGGTTGATGGCCGCGTTGCGACGGGAGGGCGCGGATGCGGTGCGGCGGAGCCGTCCGTGGAGTCTGCCGCTGGAGGACCGTGTGCTGCTCGTGACCACGTACTGGTGCTTGCGCACAAACTTGACGATGCGCCAGCTTGCCCCGCTCTTCGGCATCTCGAATTCCGCGGCCGACCGCATCATTGACCACCTCGGCCCCCGGCCCGCGCTCCAGCCTCGTCGGTGGTTTCGGTAAGGACACCGTGCTGCTCATCGTGGACGGCACCCTGGTGCCCACTCGCGACCACTCGATCGCCGAACAGTCCAAGAGCTACCGCTACTCGACCAGAGGGTCCGTCCGTGAAGGCCAGATCCTGGGGGCCCACCCGATCACGTTGCCCGCGGGAGTCGGGCTTGACGCCGCTGGGGTGGTGAACGAGGTCGGCGAAGGTGTCGAAGGAGTCGAGGTCGGTGACCACGTGTTCGGCGAAGGCTCCAGCACCTATGCCGAGTTCGCCGTGCTGTCGGCCTGGGCCCGTATGCCCGAGGGGCTGACGTTCGACGAGGCCGCCGGGTACCCCTCCGTGGTGCGGACGCTGCCGGTCAGCGGTGCGTCCGGGGGAGTCGGCTCAGCAGTGCTGCAGATCGCCCGCGACTGCGGCATCACGGTTATCGGCACCGCCGGGGCCGCGAACCAGGACTACCTGCGCGGCCTGAGTGCTCTCGCCACGACGTACGGCGAAGGCTGGGTCGAGCGGTGCGGCAGATCGGCCATGGCGACGCGGCCCTCGATCTGGCCGGCTCGGGTGTGATCCGCGGACTCGTCGAACTGACCGGGGATCCGCGGAAGGTGATCTTCCAGCGCCGATCTCGGTGCGCCGGAGCTCGGTGTCCGGTTCTCCGGCGTGGCCGGAAGCGTGCCGGACGCGCTCGCCGAAGCCGTCGGCCTCATCTCGCGGGGGAGGCCCCACATCCCGGTCGAGAAGTCGTACACGCTCGCCGAGGCCGCGGCGGCGCAATATCGACAGTCAGGCCGGTCACACGCGCGGGCGCCGGGGCGTGGTCGTCTGAGACGATTCCTGCGCAGATGCACGGCGCCCTCGGCGTCGCCAGGGCGAGGACCTGCGGTCTCCCTTGACAGTCCGCACCGTCTCCGGCCTTGACTGGTTGTCGCCAGGCGCGGAAGTGACCGATGCCGGGTACAACCCAGGCGACGTCGGCGACTTCGACACCGCCCGCACCCGCACCCGCACCCGCCTGATCACGCCCGTCCCCGGCGGAGTCGGACCGATGACCATCGCCATCCTGCTCTCCCGAATCGTAGACGCCGCCGTACGTCAACTCGGCCTCCCGGGACGCTGTCACCAACCACGGTGGCCGACCCGACGGATCACTTTCGCAGGAGCCTCAACACCCGGGAAACGATCTTCTCCCAGACGGAAACGTCTTCCGAGGGGGCTAGCGGTGGCTGGTCAGCCCCACGCGTCAACACCCCAATGAGCCGGGCGGGACGTGGCCGGACAGATCGAACGCGGCTGGGCAGGGTTCATGCTCACCCGCTCGGGAGACGACTACCCGCCCGGACTCGCCGACCTGTTCGCCCTCGCACGGGGCGCGAACGGGGGGGAGGAAGTCAGCACCGACCGACCCCTACCCCGTGGTGGACGTGGCAGAAGCGTGGGGAGTCCGATCCATGTTGGAGGTCGCCACGCCCGGCGTCGAGCTCGACCACGACCAGGACGGCGACCAGCGCACCGCCAGTCTCGTCCGCCTTGACGGTTCATGGACACGAGCGACTGCCGACCGGACGAAGCGCCCCCCGTCCACCAGGCGGGCCCGCAACCGCTCTGGCCGGCCCTGGAACGGATCGGGAACCGGCTCAACGCCACGGGCGGACTGCCGCTGTACGGCTCACGGGTCCGCATCACGGGCGATGGGTGTGCCACCTGTCGGGTGGGTGGTGGCAGGCGACCAGCAACCGCTGACCGTTCTTCCGTCCAACAGGGCCCGTGCTGCGTCACATAGCACGGGCCCTGGTCTTGTCCACGGCTGGTCGGTTCCGGCGACGAATGCACCGCGTTGGGGGACGACGAACACGAGGCGCGTGGCGCCCGACGTGCCCTCTCGCGACGCGCGCGTAGGCCGCTCCGGCTCCTGCGCGGGTACACCGCACGGGAGCCGGAGCGGCTGCTCCCACGGCAACGGCCGCCGTTCCCCCCTGGTCACAGAGCGGGAACGGCGGCCGTTTCCACGCGTTTTCCCGGGGAGAATCCGGGGGGTTCGCGCAGCCGTTGGGGGGTGCGGGACCCAGCAACCCGTCAACACATGGCACGCCATGTAAGACAGGAAGCTCCGACTCAGAGCCGATTCACGGGATTCTCCCCAGTTCCGGGGCGGGTGGCTCGTGCCACGAGGGGGGAGGCACGGGCCGCCCGTTCATGCAGTGAGCGGGCGGCCCGGCCGGTGCGGCGGTGACGTTACTTGACGGGCTCCTTGGCCATCACGGCCCAGTCGGTGTGATTCGGGTTCTGGTCCGGGGTGGAGTCCTCCTCGAAGCAGTACCCCTTTATCGCGCCGTTCTGCTCGAACTCAAGCTTGAGTTCGACTGCGCACCGCTGCTTGTCCCAGCCCCCACTCCTGATATCCCATTCGTACTTCACCGAGGTGGAAGGGGAGCCCGCGTCGGCGGCCGAGGCGGGGCCGGCGGCGGTCAGCGGGATGGCGATGGCTGCGGCGCCGACGGCGAGGGCAGCGCCGACGCGAGAACGCCACGATTTCATAGGGTCTCCATTTGCGGTCGTTGACTCAGTTGTTCATGAACGGCAGCCGGTGCGAGCCGACGGGTGCGTCGACGCGCGTCCAGTGCCCTTCCGGGCCGACAACGGCTCGCGCCGTTGCCGGTTCAACCGGAAGCCCAGATTTCGGGGGCCTCGCTCAAAGAGCGGCATCGTCCCGAAAGTCATCCATATCTTGGGTGCTGATCCCCAGGGCGGAGTGGACGCGTATCCATGGGACGCTGCCCTTGCTTCCCTACCTCCCCCCCCCACCCCGGGTCAGGAGAGTCTCGTGACTCCGCTAGCACATCCCCCAGTCATGGTCTTTCTCGTCGTCCACGGGGGGCAGCGGAGCGTGAGCTGGGCGAAGTCATACGAACGATGACTCGGCCGCTGTTGCCTGGAAGGGTTTCAACAGCGTGGTACAGCTTCTTGATGTGTTTCTGCGCGAGAAACGTCAGTACCCGCTGCTTGAGCTGCCCCGATCCTTTGCCGGGTATGAACTGGACAGCATCCTCGCCCGTATGCACCGCTTTGAAGATTGTCTGTCGCAGCGTCAGCTCGATGTCGCGGTTGTTCCTGAAAATCGGATGCAGATCTACGGTGATCACTTTCAGCTGTCTCCTGAAGCCATGCTCAAGGGTCCATCATCTTCCGCCCCAGGGGGCGGGGTTGATCGCGACCGCGGGCCGAACGTTCATCGAGTGTTGTCGTCCCGATAGTCGTCTATGTCTTGGTTGCTGATCCCCAGGTTGACGAGCATGAGCCCCACCAGGCCGGGGTCCACCCGGAAGGTGAGCCCGATGTCGTCCGTCATGGGGACCACGAGGATGCGGTGTTCGGGCTCGTGCAGGGTGGTGGCGTCGGCGATCAGTACGACGTCGGCGATCCCGTCCGCCTCGTCCTCGGAGTCGGCCAGGACCTGTGCCATGACCTGTTCCGGCGTGGCGCCCGCGAAGGCCGGATCATCCACGAAGTGGATGTAGTCGCCCCAGTCTTCGCCCGTATCGTCGTACTCCCACTCCGAGTGGGACACGGCCTCGACCAGGGCGGCCCAGGCCGCGTCGTCAGCGAAGTCGGTACGCACCAGCAGATCGGTCTCGTGGCTGAGCGTCGGCAGTTCACGGGCGGGCCGGGTGTAGCGGGGCGGGGAGGCCAGCGTCTCCATCGCGGAGCCTACGGGTTCATAGAGGTGCTCCTCCGTCAGCTCCTCGCCCTCCTCGACCTCCCACTCCGGCTCGGTGGGGGCCCGCTCGGCGAAGTGCTCGACGGCGAAGGAGGCAGAGGGCTGGTGCAGCACCAGATAGGTCATGGCGGCCTGTCGCGGGGTGATCCAGAAGTCGTGGAGATCGCCGTCGCCGTCGTCGTCCGTGTAGCCGCGGCCGAAGGCCAGCAGCGGGCGGGCCTTCGGATTGCGCGCGGTCCGCTCGTCGGTGAGCAGCACCAGGTCCGGCACCCAGATGCCGGGTTGTGCCAGGGCCGCGGTGACCTCTTGGAGGGAGGCGCCCCGCCACGCAGGGTCGTGCGCCACGACCAGGCGCCGGGGAAGCGACGTGGGCGTCCTGGTGTCGTTCCCGGGCTCGTGACCGGGCGGCCCTTGTATGCCGGGGAGTTCGCCCATCCGCGTCAGGACGTCGTCCCAGACGGCGTCGTCGTCGCCCGTGCGTAGCAGCAGCATTCCGGGCACGCGGCGCGCGTCGTCGTCAGGGGGCAGAGGCAGCGGGGGTCGCATCGGGTTGGTACCTCGTCGGTCGATTGCTCTCAAATCAAGTCATACACCTGACCCTTGGGATACGCCGCCGGACGAGATGCGGGCGGTGTCCGAGACGCGGCATTATCTGGGGAATTACCTGCGGCATTGTCTGTGCCTCGGCAATGCGTCAGCAATCTTTGGACAAGATCTGCCGGATAACTTCTTCGTCGACCACGGGGCCCGGGTGGGGAGTTCGATTCCGTGGGCATGGGAAGTGGCATGCGAAACGGCGTTGCTGCACCACGTTCAAGAAAGGGAACACTCATGGCTGGAGCCAGGATTCTTACGCGAGCGGTGACCGCCCTTGGCGGCACTGCCCTGCTGGCCACGGCGGCGGTGGCCGCGACAGCGAGTCCGGCGGGTGCCGCCGAGAGCCAGGGCGGGAGCGTCCGGATCTGCGCGGCGGGCACCTACGACACCAGCGCCTCCCTCCAGGCAACAGGGAACGACCAGAGCTGGACAACCCGGATCATCGGCCCCGGCAGCTGCGTCAACGCCCCGAGCAGCAGCTCCGGGCGGATCGACGTCTTCGGGTACAAGTCCCCCAGCCAGTTCCACGTCGGTTCCGTGGACTACAAGGCGGGGCAGACCGTCGTGATCTCCACCACCGGAACCACCGCCAATCCCAAGGTGGTCGTGAACGGCGCGGGCGGGGGCACGTTCGTGAAGAACTAGATAGAAGCGCCGGACCGAGAACGCGGCGCGGCGGGAGCCGCGCGCTCCCCCGGCCGGGGCCCCGCGCGCGTTGCACAGGTTCATGCCCCAACGATCACTTTGAATGATCAAGGTTGACCTGTGAAAACCCGTGAGGGCCCAACATCTCGAAAACCGCGCTGTCGAGGCCTTGGCGTGCATCACCAAGAGGCCGGCCAAAGACGGATCGGTCACCAATCAGGTGCGATGGATCGAAGGCGGCGGGGCGGCGG
>NZ_JADKMA010000075.1 GCF_017676365.1 Streptomyces oryzae | reverse complement strand
GATGCTGGGGCTCTGCGTAGGGCTGCTCGTACGCCTCATACGCATTGGGCCCCGGCGGCGCGTACCAGGCGGGCTCCTGCCCCGTGTACTCCTGCTCCGCGTACCAAGCGGGCTCCTGGTCCGCAGCGGCTCCGTACAGGGCGTCGGCGGCCACAGGACCCGGCCCGGGCTGGGCCTGAGGCGGGGGCTGTGGGGCCTCCGGCCGGGGCTGCTGCTGGGGCCGGGGCTGGGTCGGCTGCTGGGCCTGCTGGGGCTGCTGCTGGCCCGGGAGCGGGTCGTTGAGCGGGTCGGCGAGGGCATCGACGGCCGCACGGTACGGGTCGTACCCGGAACCGTGCTCTCCCCCGGGGTGCGCCTCCCCCTGGCCGGTCGTCACCCGGTGACCGTCCCGAATCCGGCTCCGCGCGGCACCCCCAGCCCCGCGGAGCGCTCCACGGCCCCGGTGTCCCCGCACCGCACCAGCCAGTTGGCCAGCATCCGGTGCCCGCCCTCGGTGAGTACGGACTCGGGGTGGAACTGCACGCCCTCGACAGGCAGCTCGCGATGGCGCAGCCCCATCACCAGGTCGGCGCCATCGACCGCCTCGCCACCGGGCGCCGTCCAGGCGGTCAACTCCAGCTCGGCCGGGAGTGTGCCGCGTACGGCCAGCGAGTGGTAGCGCGTCGCGGTGAAGGGCGAGGGCAGCCCGGCGAAGACGCCGGCGCCCTCGTGGGAGACCACCGAGGTCTTGCCGTGCAGCAGTTCGGGGGCCCGGTCGACAACTCCGCCGTAGGCGACGGCCATCGACTGCATGCCCAGACAGACCCCGAAGACGGGGATCTCCCGGGCCGCACAGTGCCGCACCATGCTGATGCAGACCCCGGCCTCCTCGGGCGCGCCTGGGCCTGGGGAGAGGAGTACGCCGTCGAAACTGTCCTCGGCGTGCTCCGGCTCGACCTCGTCGTTGCGCACCACCTCGCAGGTGGCGCCGAGTTGGTAGAGGTACTGGACGAGGTTGAAGACGAAGCTGTCGTAGTTGTCGACAACCAGGATGCGGGCGCTCACGCCGTACCTCCGGCGACCGTGGCGGCAATCCCGGTGGCCCGGCCGGCCGCGCCGTCCACCGTCACATCGTTGAACGGCATCAGCGGCTCCGCCCACGGAAAGACGTACTGGAAGAGCAGAAAGACGACCCCGACCACCAGCACCAACGAAATCAGTGCGCGTACGTACACGTTGCCCGGCAGATGCCGCCAGATCCAGCCGTACATCCCGCGATGCCGTCCTCTCTCCTCCCGCGCCACACCGGGCACGCGTGCCGTTCGGCTCACCCAAGAGTACGGCGTCAGAGTACGGCCTCAGTCCTGGAGCGCGTCCGGCTTCCCCTCACTCGCCGGCCGGGTGGCGTCCAGGCGGGCCCAGGCGATCAGCCGGTGGCTGCTGCCCCACTCCGGATCGCAGGTCGTGAGGGTGAGGTAGCGGCCCGGCCGGTCGAAGGGGGTGGCGGCCTTGTTGACCGGCGCGGGCACGGAATCGAGCACTCCGGTGTCGCTGGGCAGGGTGCGGTACGGGCGCCGGGTGAGCGTGTAGGTGTACCAGGTGTCACCGTCGGTGACGTACACACGGTCGCCGGGGCGCAGCGTGGGGAAGTCCTTGAACGGGTCGCCGTAGGTGCGGCGGTGTCCGGCCACGGCGAAGTTGCCCCGCTGTCCGAGGCCCGCGGTGCGGGAGTAGTGGCCCAGTCCCTTGCGCAGGGTCGTCGCGCGGGTGTTCTCCAGGACGGGCCGGGACCAGCCGCGGCCGAAACGGGGGATGTACATGACGGCGAAGGAGCTGCCGCTCCGGTAGCCGGTGCCTGCCGTGCTCCGGCCGGGAGCGCCGGTGCCACCCTCCGCCTGTGGCCGGCCGTGCTGCGGGGTGCCGTCCGGGCCGGCGCCCGTGCCGCCGGGTTCGCCGTCGTCCGGGCCGCCGCCGACGGGCCCCGACGACCACTGCTTCTGGAGCCGGGCGATCTCGTCGTCGGCCGCGCTGTCGGCGCGCAGCCCGGTCCAGTAGAGGAGGTGGACGACGAAGAGCACGATCAGGATGCCGACGGTGATGCACAGCTCGCTGAGGCTTCGTACGACCACTCGTAACGCCACGCCGTCTCACTCCCGCACAGTCACGGTCACTCCAGGGGCTTGGCCTGCCGGAGATCCACTGTGCCGGAGTAGCCGGGAAGAGTCAGTGCCTTGTGCTCCTCGACTTTCCAGCCGAGGCCGTAGGCGTCCACGTATTCGAGGTAGTTGCGGATGGCGGGTGCCTTGTCGAGGGCGGTGCGCAGCTTCTCGCGGTCGCCGACGGCGCTGACCTTGTAGGGCGGCGAGTAGACCCGGCCCTGCAGGATCAGGGTGTTGCCGACGCACCGCACGGCGCTGGTGGAGATCAGCCGCTGGTCCATGACCCTGATCCCCTTGGCCCCGCCCTGCCAGAGCGCGTTGACCACGGCCTGGAGGTCCTGCTGGTGGATGACCAGATCGTTGGGTTCGGGGTCGGGAAGCCCGGGGACCTTGGCGGTGGCGTTGCTGGGGGCGTCGTCGAGGGTGACGGTCAGCCCCTGCCCGGAGAGCTTCTTGAGGCCGGCCTGCTTCTCCAGCGCGCGGAGCCTGCGGTCCTGGTCCTTGGTGCTGCCGTCGTCGCGCCTGGCGAGTCCGTCGACCTGGCGGCGGAGGGAAGCGGCCTGGCTGTCGAGCTCGGCGTTCTGTCTGCTGCGCTCCTGGATCAGGTCGGAGAGCCGCAGCATGGAGCCGTCGCTGCGGATGTTCGTCCCTTGCGCCGTGTTGAAGCTGACCCAGAAGATGAGGCCCGCGAGGGCGAAGACGCCTATCGCGGCCAGCCGTGCAGGCCGGATCAACGATTTGATCACCGTACCCTTGTCTCCCTCCGCCCTGGGAAAGCACTACGCTAACGGACCACCGTTTCCGTGGGCCGTACGGCGGTCAGCAGAGCATCGACAGGAGAGACTCTCGTGCCGAAGTCACGTGTCCGGAAGAAAGCGGACTTCACGCCCCCGCCGGAGAAGAAGGCCACCAAGATCGACCTGAGCGGCGGCGGTGGGCGCCGCTGGGTGGCCCCGCTGATGCTGGCGATGTTCGGGATCGGCCTCGCCTGGATCGTGGTGTTCTATGTCACCAACAACTCGCTCCCGGTCGAGGCGCTGGGCAACTGGAACATCGTGGTCGGGTTCGGCTTCATCGCGACCGGCTTCGTCGTCTCCACGCAGTGGAAATAGGAGTTATCCACAGGCTGATCCACAGCCTTGGAAAACTCACAAGATCTGTGGATAACTTTCTGCGCGTTGACGCCGATGTGATCGCGCGGACCCCGTGGACGGCCCTGCTCGGCCGAGCAACCGCAAGGGAAACGCACACCTGAGCGAAGGCGGACCCGTACGGGCCACACCGTGCACAGGTGTCCGTACTTGCTGTGGACAACCGGCACGGGAGCGCCCCTGCCCGGGGCGGTCGCCCGGCATCAGCCGAGCTGCATCGTCCGGACGACCAGCAGCACCACGATCAGCGCCAGCACCAGCGCGCCGGCACCGACCTGCACCAGCACCCGGTGCCCCCGGGGCGCATGCACCATGGCGTAAGCCAGCAGTATCCCGGCGACCAGGCCGCCGACGTGCGCCTCCCAGGCGATGTTCTTCCAGGTGAAGGTGAAGACCAGGTTGATCGCCAGGAGGATCAGGATCGGCCGCATGTCGTAGCGCAGCCGCCGCATCAGCACGGCCATCGCGCCGAACAGCCCGAAGATCGCACCGGAGGCGCCCAGCGACGCCTGCTGCGGCGCCGCCAGCAGATAGGTGAGCGCGCCGCCGGCGAGCCCGGAGAGCAGATACAGCGCCAGGAACCGCACCCGGCCCAGCGCAGCCTCCAGCGGCGGGCCCAGGAACCACAGTCCGAGCATGTTCATCGCGATGTGCCAGATCTCCTGGTGCAGGAACATCGAGGTCAGCAGGCGGTACCACTGTCCCTCGGCGACGCCCTCCAGCGGGCCGTACGGCTCGGTCACCGCCTGACCGAACAGCAGCAGCTCGTCCAGCAGCCGGTCGCCGACCGCGAGCACCGCGATGAAGACGGCGACGTTGATGCCCACCAGCACCTTGGTGATCAGCCGGGGGTCCGCCGTGACATGGCCGCCGGCCACCGTCCTGGGCCGGTTGGCGCCCGGCCGGTGTCCGGTCCCCGAACCGGACCTGACGCACTCGGGGCACTGGAACCCGACGGAGGCCGGCACCATGCACTCGGGGCAGATCGGCCGCTCGCAGCGGGTGCAGGTGATGCCCGTCTCCTGATCGGGGTGCCGGTAGCAGTGCTTCGGCTCCGGTCTGCCGCCCCCCGGCTGAGGCGAGTGCCCGCCCTTCTCCTCCATTGGGTCCCCTCCCACATTCCTTCCGCCGGTACGGCGGCCACCACGCCGGTGCGAGACCGGCCACCACGCCGGTGCCGAACCGGCGGCACACCCGTGCGAGACCGGCGGCACCGGCGACGTCTCAGCCTGGGACGACGCCGGTTCCGCCGGACGCGGTCACTGCCGCTCGATGACGACGGACTCCAGCACGACGTCCTGGAGCGGACGGTCGGTGCGGGGGTTGGTCTGGGTGTTGCTGATCTTGTCAACCACCTCCTGGCCGGCCTTGTCGGTGACCTCGCCGAAGATGGTGTGCTTGCCCGTCAGCCAGCTGGTGGCGCCGACGGTGATGAAGAACTGCGATCCGTTGGTGCCCGGGCCCGCGTTGGCCATGGCCAGCAGGTACGGCTTGGTGAAGGCGAGATCGGGGTGGATCTCGTCGCCGAACTCATAGCCGGGGCCGCCGGTGCCGTTGCCCAGCGGGTCCCCGCCCTGGATCATGAATCCGCTGATCACCCGGTGGAAGACGGTGCCGTCGTACAGCTTCGCCGTGGTCTTCTCACCCGTCTCCGGATTCGTCCATTCGCGGGAGCCCTCCGCGAGCTCGACGAAGTTCTTGACCGTCTTCGGCGCGTGGTTCGGGAAGAGCTGAACGCGGATGTCGCCGTGGTTGGTCTTCAGGGTGGCGTGGAGTTGCTCGGCCACGATCTACCTTCCATCTGTCTGCATTGACTGACCCGATCCTCCCACGGACGCTTGAGGGTGCGGCTGACCCGGATGCCGACCGGGAGATGCCGGGCAGAGCACAGGCAGGCATGATCTTCGCAACAGGTGGAAAAACGACTTCCTGTCCTCCGTCGCCGGAGAGGCTGCCGGAGAGACCGCACTTGAGTCATGAGCCACCGAGGAGGAGGAACCGTGACCGCCAGGAAAAGCGTGCGCGCTGCGACCGGCACCGCCAAGGAGAGCGTGCGCCACGCCGCGGAGCTGGTGAAGCCCCATGCGGGCCAGGCCAGGGACACCGCGGCGCGCTACGCACAGGAGGCGAGTGCGCGGCTCGGGCCCAAGGTCTCCAAGGCCGCCGAGCAGGCCCGCCACTCCGCCCGCGAAGGATACGAACACCATGTCGGCCCCCGGGTCGCCCAGGCTCGTGACACCCTCCCTCCCGAGTTCGAGGAGGCTGCAGGCCGCGCGGCCCGGCGCACCCGCAAGGCGGCGCGCAAGGCGGCCCGCAAGACGGCGGCCTACGCGGGCCCGCGGATCGAGAGCGCGGTCTCGGAGGCGCGCGCCGCCGCCGGGCCGGCCCGGCAGGAAGCGGCACAGCGCGGGGCGGCCGCCGTGGCCGCGCTGCGCGGCCAGGTGACGGTGGAGGAGATCGAGAAGCTCTCGCGCCGCCGCAGCAGGCGCTCCCGCGCCGGCCGGTTCATCTGGCGTGCCGGCCTGGTCGGGCTGGTGGCGGGCGGCGCCTATGCCGCCTGGCGCTGGTGGGACCGGCAGGCGAACCCGGACTGGCTGGTCGAGCCGCCGGCCGCCACGGAGGTCGGCGATCGGGCGTCGCTCTCAAGTGTGAACGGCTCGCCCGCCGAGAGCGGCGAAACCGATCTCGATCCGGAGGTCAAGGCCAAGCAGGAGGACGCGGAGTCCGAGAACGGACACAAGAAGAAGTAAGAACAGCCACAAGAAGAAGTAGCTGCCAGCGGTTCCGTCGTGGGCGCCGGTGACGTCAGGGGGCGGGAGACCCGGCTCTCCCGCCCCCTGCCGCACCGTCCGGCGAGGGCACCGGGACCAGCACGTCCGACAGCCCTGTGATCTGCAACAGCCGCAGCACCCGTGGGTCGACGCACACGAGGGTGAAGGTGCCGCCGCTGGCCAGCACCCGGGAGCGGATGTCCACGAGGAGGGCCAGGCCGCTGCAGTCGATGAAGGTGACGGGCCGCAGATCGGCGACGAGGTGCGGGGCGGGGGCCGTGGTCAGCGCGAACAGCTGGGGCGTGGTGTCCAGCACCACGGCCAGGTCGATCTCGCCGCGCAGCTCGACCACCGTACGGCCGTCTTCGGTGCGGGTGAGCACCGTGCCGGCCGGGCCCTCTTCCTCGTTGGCGGCATCCACAGCCCAGCGTGCCTCGCCCGCGCCCCAGGGCTCCTCTCGTTCGGGGGAGGACAGCCTGCGGCCGCTCTCGTCCGGGTGCGGTGCCATCGGTGCCCTCACGTATGACCTTGTGACGGTAGGAGTCCGGGGAAATCGGCCCGTAAGCATAGGCAGGGGCCTTGGGGGTGGCGCTGCGCCACCCCTGCATCGTCACTCGAACGAGTGTAAAAACCCAATTCTGCTTGCGAGTTGACGCTTCACTCTCACGAGTTCTTCGCATTCGGAGAAATCCGGGAGTAGCGGATTACGGGCCCACCGGCCGTGAAGACTGAAGCTGTGCAGCAGCAGAACATCCCTGAGGAAACCAGCTCTTTCGTCGGCAGAACGGCCGAACTGGCACAGCTGACCGGAGCGCTCAGGAAGCACCGATTGGTGACCCTCGTCGGCGGAGCCGGAGTGGGGAAGTCCCGGCTCGCACTGCGCGCCGTGAGCGCCGCGCTGACCGAGCAGACCTGGAGCATCTACTGGGCCGACCTGTGGCCGTTGCGCAGCGACGAACTGCTCGCCGCCACAGTGGCCGACGCCCTCGGTCTGTCCGACCACACCCCGCGGATACCGCTGGACGCGCTGTGCGGCTGGGTGGCCGACCGTACGGTGCTCCTGGTCCTCGACTCCTGCGAGCACCTGGTGCCGCACTGCCGCCACTTGATCGGCGAACTGCTGACCGCCTGCCCGAACCTGACGGTGCTGGCCACCAGCCGGGAGCCGCTCGGCGTGGTCTGCGAGGCCGTAGTGCCCGTACCGCCGCTCGCGCTCGCCACCGAGGCGGTGACGCTCTTCGAGCAGCGTGCCGAAGCCGCCGCCAGGCCGCTGCACGAGGCGGACGACCAGCTGCTGGCAGCCCAGCTGTGCTCCCGCCTCGAAGGCGTTCCGCTCGCCCTGGAGCTGGCCGCCGCACAGCTCAACCACCGCACGCTGGCCGAGACGGTGGAGCGGGTACGCTCCGGTCTCGACCTGCCCCAGGAGGCGGCGCAGCCCGCCGACAGCCTGCGGCGGCCCGCACGGCACAGCGCGGTACGTACGGCGGTGGGCTGGAGCCACGAGCTGTGCCGCCCCACCGAACGGCTGCTGTGGGCCCGGCTGACCGTCTTCCCCGGCAGCTTCGACGCCGACCTGGCCGAACGGACCTGCACCGGCGGCCCGTTGACCCGCGACGAGCTGCGCGTCTGCCTGGCCGGGCTGGTGCACAAGTCGGTCGTCATGGCCGAGGGCGGCTGCTACCGGCTGCTGGACACCATCCGCGAGTACGGCCGGATGTGGCTGCGGGAGCTGGGCGAGACCGAGCACGTCGCGGCACGGCACGCCACCGCGGTCGTGGAGCTGTCCAGGCAGGCGCGCACCGAATGGCTCGGAGCGCGCCAGCAGTCCTGGTACGGGCGGCTGGAGGACCTCTACCACGACGTGCGGGAGGCGTTGCGGTTCCTGCTGGGCGCACACCCCGCCGCGGCCCTGGAACTGGCCGGGAATGTGGCGTTCTTCTGGGTGTGCTGCGGCCATCTGTACGAGACTCACCACTATCTGGAGCTCGCGCTGGCCTGCACCGACGGGTCGAGCGAGGCACGGGCGCGCGGCCTGTGGTCGCTGGGCCTGGCCAGGCTGCTGCAGGGGGACCACGAGGCGGGCCGCACCTTCGCCGAGCTGAGCAGGCAGGCGGCCACCGACAGGGGCGACGATGAGGGGGTGCGCCAGGCCGCCTACCTGGATGGCCTTGCCGCACTGCTGACCGGCCGCCCGCTGGCGGCCCTTGCGACGGCCGAGGCGGCGCTGCGGGACGCGGACGGCAAGGAGCGCCGCACGGCCACTTTCGGCGGCGCCCTGTGCCGTCTGGTGCGGGTGTTCGCGCTGACCGGCGCGAACCGGCTGCAGGAAGCACGCCGCGAGGCCGAGGCGCTGCGCCAGGAGTGCGTACGGCTCGGGGAGTTCTGGACCCGCTCGTACACCGACTACCAGCTGGCCCTGATCGCGCTGTTCGAGGGCCGCGTGGCCGCGGCGGGTGCGCACGCGCGGGACATGCTCGACGCCAAGCGGCGCATCGGGGACCGCTTCGGCCTCGCTCTCGGCCTGGAACTGCTGGCCGTCTCCTGGGCCCAGCAGAACGAGCCGGAGCGGGCAGCGCTCGCCTACGGTGCGGCGGCACTGCACTGGAAGATCGTGGGGCACCCGCAGCGCGGCACGCCCGAGGTGGCCCCACTGCGCGACGAGGGCCAGGCCATGGCCCGGGCGCAGCTGGGCGACGCCGCGTACGAGGCGCTGTTCCACAGCGCGCAGCACGCCGACCGCGACCGCGTGGTGGCCTGGGCGACCAGCCCCGCCCCGGAGCCACACCTGTGACGTGCCCGGTAAGGAGCGCGGTCGCGTGGGTTCACGGGCGGGCGTCGCGGAGCTGTTCGGCCGCGCGCTGGTAGGCGTCGGCCGCGCGGTTGAAGTAGTCGAAGAGCACCTTCAGCTGGTCGGGCGAGTAGTCACGGAGGATCTCGGCGATCTCCTCGCGGGCGGGGGCCACCACCTCGTCGAGTCCGGCGGGTCTTCCGACCGGCTCGACGATCACTTTGCGGCGGTCCTCGGGATCAGCGGTGCGCCGGACGTACCCGGCCTGCTCGAGCCGGTCGATCAGCCGGGTGGTGGGCCCCGTGGTCAGCCCGGTGCGGGCTCCGAGCGCACCGGGGGTCAACGGACCGGCCAGTTCCAGGGTGTTGAGCGCGTACAGATCGGTCGCGCTCAGCCCGCAGGCTTTGGCGCCGGCATGTCCGTGGAGCAGCACCGCACTCAGATACCGCCGGTAGACGCGTGAGGCATCGGCAGGCGTTGACACCTGGTCACCCACTTCCTAGTCTCTTCCTAAACGAAGAGACTTCTCAACTGAAGAAAGTTCTCCAAGGAAGAGTTTAAGGGAAGGGCACACCCATGAACGACACCGCCACCGGGATCACCGCAGCACTGCGCCGCAGTCAGGACGCCTGGAACGACGGCGACGGCGCCGCGTACGGCGCCTGCTTCACCTCGGACGCCACCGACGTCACCTTCGTGGGCACCGTCTACCACGGCGCCGACGAAATAAGCCGCGCACACCAGGCCCTCTTCGACAGCTTCCTCAAGGGCACCCGCCTCCATCTGGAGGTCGTGGAGACCCGCTTCCTCACCCCGGACACCGCCGTCGTCGTCACCCGCGGCGAGGTCGCCAAAAAGCCCCCCAGACGCCTGGGCAAACGCGCCACCTACACCCTCGTCCGCACCGCCGACGGCGCCTGGCGCATCGCCGCCGTCCAGAAGACCAGGCACAACCGCCTCATGGAAGCGATCTCCTTCAAGTTCCAGCCCGGAACGGCCCCCACCAAGCCCCCGGCCGCGAACCGGACCTGACCGGTCCGCCACTCCCCGGGGGGTCCGGGCGGCGAAGCCCCCGCAACGCGAGGCCAAGCCGAGCAAAAACAACGAGGGCGAAGTGGTCCGCGCTTCCTGCGGACACACTTCGCCCTCGCCCGAGTGGAGCCAAGGGGAGTCGAACCCCTGACATCTGCCATGCAAAGACAGCGCTCTACCAACTGAGCTATGGCCCCGTCGCGCACCAGGGTACCGGCTCCCGTGGGGGAATTCCGACCGGGTATCGCCGCGCCCCTGTCACCGTCCGTAGGATGCACGGCAAGTTCGCGCGAGCGAAGCACCAGAGGGCAGCCCAGGGGAGACGCCATGGACGCAGCAGCACAGGACCCGACAGCGAAGGCGCGCGAGCTCCAGAGTCAGTGGTATGGCGAGCCGTTGGGGACCCTCTTCCGCCGTCTGATCGAGGACCTGGGGCTCAACCAGGCGCGCCTCGCGACCGTGCTCGGACTGTCCGCTCCTATGCTTTCGCAGCTCATGAGCGGGCAGCGGGCAAAGATCGGCAACCCGGCCGTCGTCCAGCGGGTCCAGGCCCTCCAGGAGCTGGCCGCCGAGGTGGCGCGCGGCGATGTCAGCGCGGCCGACGCGACCAACCGGATGGACGAGATCCGCCGTACCGCGGGCGGCAATGTGCTCAACAACACCACGCAGACCTCGTCCTCCGGTGCCTCCCAAACCCCCGTCAAACGGGTCGTACGGGAAATTCAGGCCCTGCTGCGCTCCGTCTCGGACGCCGCGGACATCATCGAGGCGTCCAACGCGCTCGCCCCCTCGCATCCGGAGCTGGCAGAGTTCCTCAGGGTCTACGGCGCGGGCCGCACGTCGGATGCCGTCAAGCACTACGAGGCGCATCAGGGCTGACAGGCACGGCGCGCACGGAACGGAAGCAGGGGGCAGGCGCAGCACCATGGGAGAGATCTTCGCCGGCAGGTACGAGCTGATCGATCCGATCGGACGCGGCGGCGTCGGCATGGTCTGGCGGGCCTGGGACCACCGGCGCAGACGGTACGTGGCCGCCAAGGTGCTCCAGCAGTCCGACGCCCACACCCTGCTGCGCTTCGTCCGCGAACAAGCGCTGCGTATCGACCATCCGCACGTGCTCGCCCCGGCGAGCTGGGCGGCCGACGACGAGAAGGTCCTGTTCACCATGGACCTGGTACGCGGCGGCTCGCTGGCCCATCTCATCGGCGACTACGGGCCGTTGCCCCCCACACTGGTGTGCACCCTGCTCGACCAGCTGCTCTCCGGGCTGGCCGCCGTACACGCCGAGGACGTGGTGCACCGGGACATCAAGCCGGCCAACCTCCTGCTGGAGCCCACCGGCACCGGACGGCCCCATCTGCGGCTGTCCGACTTCGGCATCTCCATGCGCAAGGACGAGCCCAGGCTGACCGAGACCAACTACGTCGTCGGCACGCCCGGCTACTTCGCGCCCGAGCAGATGCTGGAGGCCGAGGCGGACTTCCCCTCCGACCTGTACGCGGTCGGGCTGGTCGGGCTCTACATGCTCACCGGCCGGAAGCCGGACTCGCAGGAGTTGGTCGAGCAGTACCTGAACGGGTTGCCTGCTGCCCCCGAGGGGGTTCCGGAGCCGCTGTGGCAGGTGCTGGGACAGTTGCTGCAGCCCGACCCCGCCGCGCGGTTCCGTACCGCGACCGGCACCCGCAAGGCGCTGGCGAGCGCGGCCGAGCTGCTGGACCGGGACGCGACGCTGGAGCAGGAGACGGTCGAAGTCTTCGACCATATCGGCCCGCTGCCGGAGGGCTTCGGCCCCGACGGGCCACTGCGCACCACCGCCACCACCGCGGACTCGGCCGCCACCGGCCCGGCCGCCACTGCCGGCCCGGCCCCCGCCGGTTCCGCCGTCGCCGCTTCCGCGCCCGCCGCCGAGTCCACGCCCGTCGCGGATCCCGCGCCCGCGGGCCGGCACACCGCGGGGCCCGCGCAGGCCGCCGGAGGCGCTGCTCTAGCGCCGCAGCCGCCGGCCACCGGGAGCTTCCCGCTGCAACCGCCCGCGCCCCCGCTCAACGGTTCCGGCGAGACGCAGGCGCATCCGTACGCCCCCGACGCGGGCGACGGCACCCGCCCCTACACCGCGTACCAGCCGCCAGGACCGGCACCAGCACCGGGAGCAGGGCAGGGACCCGTGGCCTCACCCCTGGCAGCCGCCCCGCCTACAGCGCACGCGGCACCCACAGCGCACGCGGCCCCGACAGCGCCCCCGGCGCGCGCCCGAAAGCCCGGTCCCCCGCTGAAGATCGTGGTGCCGGTGCTGGTGGTCGCCCTCGTCTGCCTGGCCGCGGGCGTGTGGGCCCTCAGCGTGGCGGGTTAGCGCCGGGATAGCCGCCGTACGGAGGCTGAGCGGGCTGCTGGGGCTGAGGGGCGTGGTGGGGCCAGCCACCGGGCTGGGGAAGCGCCGCAGCGCGGCGGCGGGCGATCAGCAGCCAGACGGCGAGGACGACCAGCAGCGCGGCGCCGGCCCCGACACCGGCCCAGCCGAAGGTGCGCAACGACGAGTTGTGCGCTGCCTCGGCCTCGGTCAGCCCCTTCTCGGCCATCTCGCGGTCCGTGTCGTCGACCCCGAACCCGGCGGCCTTGGCGTCGCCGTTGTACGCGGGGCCCTTCGCCGCATGGCCTTCCACACCGATCCGCAGCGTGACGGGCGTGCCCTTCGGGAACGGCTGGACCATGTCCGGGCTGACGGTCACGGCCACGTAGTACCAGCCGGCGAAGCGGGTGCCGGAGACGCCGTCGTCGTCCAGGAAGCGGTTCTCATAGCGGACCGGGTTGCTGTACCGGTCGAACTTGGCGCCGTCACGGTCGTAGGTCTGGAAGTTCTCCGAGTAGAGAGCGGACCGCGCCGGGTTGTAGACGTTCATCCGGAAGCCGTTGGGCAGCAGTCTGGTGCCGGTCTCGCTCCCGTTCGCCGCGTTCGGCAGGTCCACCCGCGCGTACAGCCGCTGGCCCCAGTCGACGGGCACCCGGAAATAGCGGGTCTCGCCCGCGCGGAGGCGGTCCTTCCAGACGCCGTCGCCGACCGCGCGGGCGTCGTTGAAACCGGTGCCGCCCTTGCGGTACTCCGGTGTCCCCGAGGGCGGTGCGGGGCGGGTGTTGGCGTCGTCGGTCTCCTCCTCGGCCCCCGGACGGGGCGCGGGGATGCTGCCCTTGAGGCCGGGCTCCTTCAGCACCGACAGCTCCAGCGGCCAGGAGCTCGGGTCGGAGTTGTCGCCCTCTTCCCGTACGACGTGGACGAGGTACGGGCCCTTCACGCGGCAGGCTTCGTCATCGGGGTCGCCCATCAGCCGGGCGGCGTATGCGGTCAGCGGGAACGCGGTGTTGCCGTTGCCGTCGGCCTCGTTCTCGCTGCAGGTGTGACCGTCGGTGGTCTGGAGCGTCACCGTGAGGCCGTCCTGGTAGGTGACCCTGCTGCCCGGTTCCGGGACGCCGGTCGCGGTGACGTGGATGTCCGACTTGGCGTCCAGATCGAGGGCGTAGTACTTCTCCTCGCCCGGTTCGATCCGGTCGGTGAACAGGCCGGGCGCCACCTTGGGCGCGTCCGCGCTGCTGCTGGTGCCGGTGATCTTCTTGGCGTCCTCGGACATCGTGTAGAGGCGCGGCTTGGACGCCGCCCACGCGCCCGGTGCGGATATGCCGAGCGCCGCTGCGGTCACACACAGCGCGGCTGTCAGCGCGCCGGCGCGCCCGGCCCGTTCGCGTCCGCCCCGTCCGAACCGGCGGCTCCAGCTGTGGCGAGTCACCACGTCCCACCCCTCATCCCGTTCATGCTCCGGACCCTGGCACGCCGCCGCAGCGCATACCAGACCCCTCCTGACACCAGCAGCACAGCTGCGGCGCCGCCACCGGCCGGCACGAGCGGGGAAAGACCGGAGCCCCCCTTCGCTTCGCCGCCGGCACCGCCGGACCGGGCGGACTCGCCGCCCGCCGCCTCCCCCAGCCTCCGGCCGGGAGGTGCCCCCACGCCCTTGGCGTCGACGAACGGGGCGTCGTGCTCGGGCCCCTGCTTCGCCTTGCCCTTGACGTCGACGCGCAGGACGACACGTACCGCGGCGTTGTCGGCGATCCGGGCCGCCCCTGCGCCCAGCGTGACGGCGATGTAGAAGTCGCCGCCGCGCCGCACGGGCCGTACGGAGCTCCGCGGCTCCGCGCGGTTCTTCCAGGCGACCGGCACCGTACCCTGCGAGACCTTCACCGGGTCACCCAGGTAGGGCCGACGAGGGCTGAACTCCAGGCCGTCCGGGACCGGCAACCGCCCAGGTGCGTACATCTGGGTCCATACGTACGACGTGGAAGGCGCGATCTCCCGGCGCTTGGGCTCGTTGGCGAACTCCACGTCGTAGCGGAGCTGCTGATTCCAGCCGACCGGAACCCGGTACCAGCGGGTCTCGGCCGGCAGCAGGGTGTCCCGCCACACGCCCTTCTTCAGCTGCCTGGCGTCGTTGAAGCCGGTACCGCCCTCGATGTCCTTGGGCGTTCCGGTCGGCAGCGTGGCGTCCTTGCCCGCGTTCCGGTACCCGGTCTCGGCGCGCGCCGGCACGGCCCCGCCGGGCAGCGCCCGCTCGGTGCCGAGCCGGAGTTCGACGGGCCAGCGCGCCTGGTCGGAGTCCTTGTCCGTGTCGCGGGACAGCTCGAAGGTGTAGCGGCCCGGCTTGTCGCACTCGCGGGTGCCGTCCTCGCTGGGGATCCGGCTGACGGCGGTGGTGAGCGGGGTGCCGCCCTCGTTCTGCCCGAACATGGCCCGGTCGTCCCCGCACATGCTGCCGTCCGAGCTGCGCATGGTGAGCTTCAGCGAGTCCAGGCTGCTGACCCGGGCGCCGGGCTGCGGTACGCCCGTGGCGGCGAAGTCCACGGCCTTTGCCGCTGCGCGGGCGTCCAGCTCAGTGCTGTACCAGCGGGTCTCGCCGGGACCGATGGTGTCCAGGTACTGGCCCGGGGCGCGCAGCGCGGGCGCGTCGGCGGAGGACCGGGTACCGGTGACGCGCTTGCCCTTGAGGCGGTAGCCGTCGGCCGACTGCCGCCCCGCGCGCTCCAGTTCACGGGCCAGGTCGTCGGCCTTCGGCGCGTCGTAGTACTTGCCGTGCCCCGCCTCTGCGATGCACTCCAGCTGCTTGCGTGCCTTGCCCTTCACCTGGAAGCCGATGGCGTCGATCCGCAGGTCGAGACCATCCCGGGACAGCTCCTTCGCGACCTCGCACGGCTTGGGCGTCCCGCAGGTGTCCTCGCCGTCGGAGACCAGCACGATGGTGCGGCGGCCCAGGCTGTGCTCCGGTCCGCGGGACAGATCGGCCGCCGCCTTCTTGAGGGAGTAGCCGATGGGGGTCTCGCCCTTGGGCTCCACCTTGGCGACGGCCCGCTTGATGCTCCCTGCCTCCAGCGCCCGTACCGGTTCGGCGAGCCGGGTGTCGGTGCAGCTGTCGGCCTTGTCGGCGCCGTAGACGCGCAGCCCTGTCGGGTAGCGGTCGGGCAGGCTGTCGACGAGGGTGCCGACCGCGTTGCGCGCCGACTGCATCCGGGACTTCCCCGAGTCGTCCTTCTCGGCCATGGAGCCCGAGGAGTCCAGCACGATCTCCATCGAGTTGCTGCCGAGTGCTCCGCTGCCGCGCTCGTCCGCGCGGGAGGCCGAGGCTGCGGCGGGTGCCGATGGTGCGGCGGGCGCCGCTGCCGCCGTACCCGTCGTGGCCGCCGTGAGCGGTACGGACAGGAGGGCGAGCAGCGTCCCTCCTGTCACCCGTTTCGTCAGACGCCCCTGCACTGAACGCATGTGTTCCGTCCCCCTCGCACCGTTCGGACCCGAGCAGCTTTGCGGGAGCACCGTATTCATTTGCAAGAGCAAGCAACAAGAGGAATGGTGTCACGGTACGGCAACAGGCAGGAGCGCCGTGCGGCCGTCAGTCGACCATCAGTCCTGGGCTGCTACGACGGAGGCCCCGGCCGCCCATGGCAGCCGGGGCCTCTCGTTTACTGTTCGCTGGGGTTACACGCCCGAACCTGCGGGCACGGAGTCGGTCGCCTCCGTCCACAGATCCTGCTCGGCGCGGTCCGCCTGGATCTGGCGGTACACGAGGAGACCGCCGATGGCGGCCAGTGCGACCAGGAAAAGCTTCTTCACCGCGCTACCTCGTCCTTCATAGACATTGGGACCTCTCTGGCGGCCGATGATACCCAACGGCCTCCCCGTACAGCCGGGTCGGCCCGGCCGCGCTCTCACGTGCCGTCACGCGTCGTCCAAGCGCTGTCAGACGCCGTGTCCGACACCGTCCGACGCCGTCCGACGCCGTCCGACGCCGTCAAGCGGTACGGGAGCGCTTCTTCCGCCTGGCTTTCGAGCGCTCCTCCAGCTGGATCTCCCGCTCGGCACCGGGCACACCGGCACCGAGCTGCCGGCCGCGCTCCCGCTCGGCGTTGAACTCGGCGCCCAGCTCGATGGCCAGGTTGGTGAGCCACAGCCACACCAGGAACACCACGACTCCGCCCAGCGTCCCGTACGTCTTGTTGTACGAGCCGAAGTTCGCCACGTAGAACGCGAAGCCCACCGAGGCGACGATCCAGACCGCCAGCGCCAGTACGGCACCGGGCAGCACCGAACCGAAACCGCGCAGCCGCGCGTTGGGCGAGGCGTAGTACAGCATGGCGATGATCAGTACGACGACCAGCACCATCACCGGCCACTTGGCGAAGTTCCACGCCGTCACCGCCGTGTTCCCTGCACCCAGAGCGTTCCCGACCTTCTTCGCCAGCGGCCCGCTGATCACCAGCGCGACCAGCACCGCCGCCTGGAGCAGCACCGCGATCAGCGTCACCAGCAGCTGCAACGGACGCAGCTTGAAGAAGGGGCGGCCCTCCTCCACCTCGTAGATCACGTTCGAGGCGCGCATGAAGGCGCCGACGTACCCGGAGGCCGTCCACAGCGCGCCCAGAGCGCCCACGATCAGCAGCGCCGTGGGCGCGCCGGAACCGGCCGCCATGGAGTTGATCGGCCCCTTGAAGGTCTGGACGGCGGACGCCGGACCGATCGAACCGACCAGGTCGTTCAGGGTGCTGACGATGTTCTTCGGGCTCATCACCAGACTGACGAGCGAGATCAGCGCGATCAGCGCCGGGAAGATCGACAGCACGGAGTAGTAGGTGAGGGCGGCCGCCGAGTCGGAGAGGTTGTCCTCCTTGAACTCGGTCAGCGTGCGCTTGAGCGTCTGCCCGAAGCTCCCCTCGCGCGCGTGCGGGGGCCCTTCGGGCCGGCGCCCGGACGTCTTTTCGCCTTCGGGGCCGGGTTCGCGCTCGGGGCCGGGTTCGCGCTCGGGACCGGACTCGCGCTCGGGACCGGACTCGCGCTCAGGGCCGGACTCGGTTGCGGACGCCGGCTCGGTTGCGGGCTCGGGCCGGGTTGCGGGCTCGCGCTCAGGCTCGCGCTCGGGCTCGCCTTCATGCCGGGGGCCGGGCTCGTTCCGGGGCCTGCCCGCCGGCTCCTTGCGCCCGGACTCCCTCTCCCGTTCGCGCTCGGGCTCGTTTCCTGGCCGCCCCGGGCGGGGCTGAGGCTCGGGCTCGGGGCCGGGCTTCTGTCCCAGCCCCGGCTCGGCCACGGTGCCCCGCTCGGGCCCCGCCCGCCGACCGCGCCCCCGCTCTCCGTACCCGGGCTGCCCGGGGCCGGGCTGCCGGCGCCCAGGCTGCCCGGGACCGGACTGCCCGGGACCGGACTGCTCGCCTCCAGCCTGCTCGTGCTCAGGCTTCTCGGGCCGGGATCCGGGATCGGGACTGGTCATCGCAGCACTCCACTCACCGAGGGGCGCCGGCCGGCGCCGACGGCAGGACAGGCCCTCCGGTACCAGAGCCGGACCCGCCGCAAACGTCACCGCATCTCCCCAGCGGGCACGACCCCGGCTCCGCCGGGCGGTGGAGGCGGATGCGTCAAGCGGTGGATGTGGCGGCCGCAGCGGCGGGCGGAGGCTGGAGCCACTGCCGAGAGGGAGGGGAGGACCAGATGGAGCGCTGGGACCGGGCCGGACGGGGGGCGGCCTACGGAGCGGCACTGGCGCTCGCACCGTATCTCCTGATCAAGGTGTCCTGGGTGATCGGCTCACTGCTGGGGCTGCTGCCGGTGGGCGAGGGGTTCGACCTGGCCGGCTGGGTGCTCCTCAACACCGTGACCATCGGCATGGCGGGCATCGGAATCGCACTGGGGCTCGCCCTGGTACGGCCGTGGGGGATGCGGATACCAGCCCCACTGGTGGTCTTCTGCGCCTGGACCGGCTCCGGGTTCCTGGTGTCGGTCCTCCCGTTCAGCGTGCTCAGCACGGTGCTGGGTGCCGCCGACGACAGCGGAGACGGCGGCGGGAGCGACGACCCCACCATGCCGGGCTGGGAGGCTGCCCTCGTCCAGTTCGGCTTCATCGGGATGGGGCTCGGACTCGCCGTCGCGCTCCCCGCCTACCTGCGACGCCGCTGGCCGGACGCGTTCGCCGGGCGGCTCGGCGAAAGGATCGGCGGACCGGCCGGCGGACCGACCGGCGAACGGTTCAGCGACGGCACCCGCACAGTCCGCCCGCCCTGGGCACCCGCCCTCGCCGCCGCGGTGGGGCTGGTGTGGCTGTACTGGGCGGTCGGCGGCACCCTGGGGCTCGCCCATCCCGCCGAACGGAACGCCTCCGGCTCACTGCTGACCGGCGTCGGCGCCTGCTGGGCACTGGCCGGCTCCGCCGCCTGCTGGGCCCTCGCGCGAAGCCGCCCGGCGCGGCTGCCCCGCCGGCTCCCACTCGCGGTCTGCTGGCTCGGATCGGGCTCGCTGTTCGCCTGGAGCGGCTGGAAGCTGCCGCTCACTCTCTTCCTGGCCCTGGCCCGGCCGTCCGACGCCGCACTCGCGGAACTCCCGGAAAACCTCGCCGTCGCCGCGGTCCTGCACACCGCCGCCATCGCTTCGGGCATCGGAATGCTGGCAACGCTGCTCCGTACGGCGAACGCTCAGGTCCCCCGCCAAGAAGCAGGCCCAACGGCGCCCTGACCGGACGCCCTGCACAGCAACACGCAGAAGGCCGGCCCTCAGAGGGCCGGCCCTACTCGGTCTTGAACGCGCACGCCACAAGCGGGTCCCGGCACCTTTCGGGAATCTGCGAAGGAGCGAGACTCGGCGGCCCGGTTTCCCGGACATCGTCGGGCGCGCCGCCTTCCGCCGGTGTGTCGGAAACAGCCAACGTCAGGGCACCGCCCACGACAACCAGCAGCAGCCATATGCCGCCGATCCACCGCCACGGCCGGCGAAAGCGTGCCACCTCATTCCTCCCAGTCCAGCCAGTCCAGGTGGCCGCAGTCTGTCACCGACCGGATCACCGCCAGGCGAAAACAAGCCGATGCCCATGTCAGATCACCGACTGGCGCGCTGATCCCGGGGTGTGCAGCAGGGGGCGGTTGCCCTGTGCCATTGCCTTCCCCGCACACGCAGAAGGCCCGGCCCCTCAGGGGGCCGGGCCTTCCAATCTGGCGTTCCGCCACTGTGCGGCTACCTGGACTTGAACCAGGGGCCTCTTCCTTATCAGGGAAGCGCTCTAACCGTCTGAGCTATAGCCGCGCGCTGCACGGAAAGGTTAGCGCACTTCAGCCGTGGTCCCAAATCGGTTCCGGGGACACTTCGGGCGGGCTTGCCGGGGGCTTGTCGGCTGCTCACTCGTCCTCCGCGAGGGTCAGCTCGACGCCGCCGACGAAGCCCGCCGAGAGGTTGTAGATGAAGGCGCCCAGGGTGGCCAGCGCGGTGGCCAGGACGACGTTGATCACGGCGATGAGCGAGGTGAACAGCAGGACGCGGGGCAGCGAGAGGAAGGTCTCCAGATCAAAGCCGCCACCGCCCTCAGCGCTGGTGGCCTCGCTGACGGTGCCGCCCAGGGTGGAGAAGACACCCATCGCGTCCATCACCATCCACAGCACGGCGACCGCGACGATGGTGCACACCCCCAGCGCCACCGCCAGCAGGAAGCTGACCTTCATCACCGACCACGGGTCGGCCTTGGCCACCCGCAGCCGGGCCTTGCGCGTCCGCGGCACCGTGCGGGCCCCGGTGCGGGGCTTGCGCACGGCATCCTGGCCCGGCCGGCCCCCGTCCGGCGACGGATACGCCTGCGGCGGCCGGTGCGGCTGCTCGCCGGGCTGCGGCTGGGCCGGGGACGGGGGCTTCGCCTGCGGCTGCGGCTGGGCCTTCGGCTGCGGCTGAGCACCACTCACGCCCTGCTCCTAGTTGTCCTGGTCGTCGTCCGGGTCGAGCGCGTCCTGCTCCCCCTCCTGGGGGGTGCCCGCCGCGGCCTCCACTTCCTCGGCCTCCCGACCGGCTTCGGCGTTCCGTGCCACGCCGACAACCGCGTCCTTCTTGCCCAGGTTGATCAGTTGGACGCCCATCGTGTCACGGCCGGTCTCCCTCACTTCGTTGACCCGCGTACGGATCACACCGCCGCTGAGCGTGATGGCGAGGATCTCGTCGGTCTCCTCGACCACCAGCGCACCGACCAGTGATCCCCGGTCTTCCACGATCTTGGCGGCCTTGATGCCGAGGCCGCCGCGGCCCTGGACCCGGTACTCGTCCACGTCGGTCCGCTTCGCGTACCCGCCGTCGGTGGCCGTGAACACGAACGTACCCGCCCGCACGACATTCATCGAGAGGAGTTCGTCGTCTTCACGGAAACTCATCCCCTTGACACCGGAAGTGGCCCGGCCCATCGGGCGCAGCGCCTCGTCGGTCGCCGTGAAGCGGATCGACTGCGCCTTCTTGCTGACCAGCAGCAGGTCGTCGTCGGGAGAGACCAACTCGGCACCGATCAGCTCGTCGTCGCGGCCGTCCTCCATCTCGCGGAGGTTGATCGCGATGACGCCGCCGGAGCGGGGCGAGTCGTAGTCCTTGAGCGGAGTCTTCTTCACCAGGCCCGACTTGGTGGCCAGCACCAGGTAGGGCGCCGCCTCGTAGTCCCGGATGGCGAGGATCTCGGCGATCTGCTCGTCCGGCTGGAAGGCCAGCAGGTTGGCCACGTGCTGGCCGCGTGCGTCCCGCCCGGCGTCCGGCAGTTCGTACGCCTTGGCCCGGTAGACGCGGCCCTTGTTGGTGAAGAACAGCAGCCAGTGGTGGGTGGTGGAGACGAAGAAGTGGTCGACGATGTCGTCTTCCTTCAGCTTCGTCCCGCGCACGCCCTTGCCGCCGCGCTTCTGGGCACGGTAGTCGTCGGTCTTGGTGCGCTTGACGTAGCCGCCACGGGTGATCGTGACGACGATGTCCTCCTCGGCGATCAGGTCCTCGATGGACATGTCGCCCTCGAAGGGGATCAGCTTGCTGCGCCGGTCGTCGCCGAACTTGTCGACGATCGCGCGCAGCTCCTCGCCGATGATCTGCCGCTGCTTCTCGGGCGAGGCGAGGATCGCGTTGTACTCATTGATCTTCGCCTGGAGCTCGTCGTGCTCGGCGGTGATCTTCTGCCGCTCCAGTGCGGCCAGCCGGCGCAGCTGCATCTCCAGGATCGCGTTGGCCTGGATCTCGTCGATCGTCAGCAGCCCCATCAGGCCCTCGCGGGCCACCTCGACGGTCTCGCTGCGCCGGATCAGCGCGATGACCTCGTCGATCGCGTCCAGCGCCTTGAGCAGACCGCGCAGGATGTGGGCACGCTCCTCGGCCTTGCGCAGCCGGAAGCGGGTGCGGCGCACGATCACGTCGATCTGGTGCGCGACCCAGTGCCGGATGAAGGCGTCCAGCGACAGGGTGCGCGGCACGCCCTCGACCAGGGCCAGCATGTTGGCGCCGAAGTTGGTCTGCAGATCGGTGTGCTTGTAGAGGTTGTTGAGGACGACCTTGGCGACCGCGTCCCGCTTCAGCACGATGACGAGCCGCTGGCCGGTGCGCGAGGAGGTCTCGTCACGGACGTCCGCGATGCCGCCGATCCGGCCGTCCTTGACCAGGTCGGCGATCTTCAGCGCGAGGTTGTCCGGGTTGACCTGGAAGGGCAGCTCGGTGACGACCAGGCACTGGCGGCCCTGGATCTCCTCGACCTCCACCACGGCCCGCATGGTGATCGAGCCGCGCCCGGTGCGGTACGCCTCCTCGATGCCCTTGCGGCCCACGACCAGCGCGCCGCTGGGGAAGTCCGGACCCTTGATCCGCTCCATGAGGGCTTCCAGCAGCTCCTCGTTGGAGGCTTCCGGGTGGTCGAGATACCACTGGGCGCCCGCGGCGACCTCGCGCAGGTTGTGCGGCGGGATGTTGGTCGCCATGCCGACGGCGATCCCGGCCGAGCCGTTGATCAGCAGGTTGGGGAAGCGCGCCGGCAGTACCGTCGGCTCCTGGTTGCGGCCGTCGTAGTTGTCCTGGAAGTCGACGGTCTCCTCGTCGATGTCCCGGAGCATCTCCATGGCCAGCGGCGCCATCTTGCACTCGGTGTACCGCATGGCCGCCGCCGGGTCGTTGCCCGGCGAGCCGAAGTTGCCGTTGGAGTCGACCAGCGGCATCCGCATCGACCACGGCTGCGCCAGCCGCACCAGCGCGTCGTAGATCGAGGTGTCGCCGTGCGGGTGGTAGGTGCCCATGACGTCGCCGACGACGCGGGCGCACTTGTAGTAGCCCTTCTCGGGGCGGTAACCGCCGTCGTACATCGCGTACAGCACCCGGCGGTGCACCGGCTTGAGGCCGTCGCGGATGTCGGGCAGCGCGCGGCTCACGATCACGCTCATCGCGTAGTCGAGGTAGGAGCGCTGCATCTCCGTCTCGAGGCTGACGGGCTCGACGCGCGCACCCGCCTCGGTGTCCACCAGCGCGCTGTCGGGCGTGGGGGCGTTCTCTGGTGCGGGCTCAGGTGTGGTGGGGGTCTCGTCGGCCATGGTTAAAGATCAAGTCCTTCTCTGTGTGCGGCGCTTCGCGGTCCTGGTCGCTGCAGGGTCCTGGTCCGGGAACGGCAACCAGGGGCCGACGTCAGATGTCCAGGAACCGGACATCCTTCGCGTTGCGCTGGATGAACGAGCGGCGGGCCTCGACGTCCTCACCCATCAGGATGGAGAACAGATCGTCCGCGGCTGCCGCGTCGTCCAGCGTCACCTGGCGCAGGACGCGGTGCTCGATGTCCATCGTGGTGGTGCGCAGCTCGTCCGCGTTCATCTCACCCAGACCCTTGAAGCGCTGCACCGAGTCGTCCCTGATCCGCTTGCCCTGCTCGCGGCCGAGCTGGATCAGGCTGTCGCGCTCGGGGTCGGAGTAGGCGTACTGGTGCTCGTCCCGGCCCCACTTGATCTTGTACAGCGGCGGCTGGGACAGAAAGACGTGTCCGGCCTCCACCAGCGGACGCATGAAGCGGAAGAGGAGCGTGAGCAGCAGGGTGTTGATGTGCTGGCCGTCGACGTCGGCGTCCGCCATCAAGATGATCTTGTGGTAGCGGAGCTTCTCGATGTCGAAGTCCTCGTGCACGCCCGTGCCGAACGCCGAGATCAGCGCCTGCACCTCGGCGTTCTGCAGGACCTTGTCGATCCGCGCCTTCTCCACGTTCAGGATCTTGCCGCGGATCGGCAGGATGGCCTGGTACTCCGGGTCGCGGCCCGACTTGGCCGAGCCGCCCGCCGAGTCGCCCTCCACGATGAAGATCTCGCACTTGACCGGGTCGTTGGACTGGCAGTCCGAGAGCTTGCCCGGCAGCGACGCCGTCTCCAGCAGCCCCTTGCGGCGCGTCAGATCCCGCGCCTTGCGGGCCGCGACCCGCGCGGTGGCCGCTTGGATGCCCTTGCGGACGATGTCGGCCGCCTCGTTCGGGTTGCGGTCGAGCCAGTCGGTCAGATGCTCGTGGACGATCTTCTGGACGAAGGTCTTGGCCTCCGTGTTGCCCAGCTTCGTCTTCGTCTGGCCCTCGAACTGCGGCTCACCCAGCTTGACGGAGATGATCGCGGTCAGACCCTCGCGGATGTCCTCGCCCGTGAGGTTGTCGTCCTTCTCGCGCAGCAGCTTGCGGTCCCGCGCATACCGGTTGATCAGCCCCGTCAGCGCGGCTCGGAAGCCCTCCTCGTGGGTACCGCCCTCATGGGTGTGGATGGTGTTGGCGAAGGAGTAGACCCCCTCGCTGTACTGGGCGTTCCACTGCATCGCGACCTCGACCGAGAGCATCCGCTCGGTGTCCTCGGCCTCGAAGGAGATAACGGTGTCATGGACCAGCTCGCCCTTGCGCGAGTTGAGGTAGCGGACGAAGTCCGCGATCCCGCCCTCGTAGTGATACCGGACGGTGTTGGGCCGGCCGTCCTCGTCGACGTGCCCCTCGCGCTCGTCCGTCAGCGAGATGGTCAGCCCCTTGTTGAGGAAGGCCATCTCCTGGAAGCGCCGCGAGAGCGTCTCGAAGGAGTAGTCCGTCGTCTCGAAGATGTCGCCGTCGGCCCAGAAGGTGACCACGGTGCCGGTCTCGTCCGTGGCCTCGTTCCGCGACAGCGGGGCCGTGGGGGCGCCCAGCTTGTAGTCCTGCGTCCAGCGGTAGCCGTCGGTCTTGACCTCGACGGCGACCTTGGTGGACAGCGCGTTCACGACAGAGACGCCGACGCCGTGCAGACCGCCGGAGACGGCGTACCCGCCGCCGCCGAACTTGCCGCCCGCGTGCAGCACGGTGAGCACGACCTCGACGGCCGGCTTCCCCTCGGACGGGATGATGCCCACCGGGATACCGCGCCCGTTGTCGGTGACCCGGACGCCACCGTCGGCGAGCAGCACCACATCGATGGTGTCCGCGTGCCCGGCGAGCGCCTCGTCGACGGAGTTGTCGACCACCTCGTACACAAGGTGATGAAGACCACGCTCACCGGTCGACCCGATGTACATGCCGGGCCTTTTGCGAACCGCGTCCAAGCCTTCCAGGACGGTGATCGCGCTCGCGTCGTACGACGGCACCTCGGCGCCGTCTGCCGGGACGGGAGTGGGGGTTGCCTCCGCGGACTGCGGCGGAGTCGTCTTGTCGTTCTCGTTGAGATCGCCGGAATCGGCCACGAAGCGCCCTTTCTGGCACAGCACAGGCCGTCTCCAGGGCAAGGCGGAGCGGCTGCGTCGTTCGACATGTTCCGCAACGGTGCGGTAGTCCCCCAGTGTACCGGTGGCTGCGACAACAGTGGGGGTTTGCCGGTGCCTGAGTCCACATGTGGCGCCCTGAACTGGCGTCGTTCGACTCCCCATATCTGGACCGGGGGGCCAAGAGCTTCACAGCGGCACTGAGCGCTTCGATCCGTCTCCGGCTGTCCCGGCCCGCATACGCACCGCGACCGGAGGGCCCCGAGCCTCACCCGTACGTGTCGCCCGGCCCCCTGCTGCCGGGGGCCCGCAGCGGCCCGTACCCCTTGCGCGGGGCCTCGGGACCGCGCACGTGGATCAGGCGGATGCTGCCCTGGCCGAGGTCCTCGTTCAGCCGGGCCACCAGCCGCGGCGCCAGCAGCCGCAGCTGCGTCGCCCACGCCGTCGAGTCGCAGCGCACCAGCAGCGTGCGCTCCTCCTCGTCATACCGCAGCGGCTCACAGTGCTTCGCCACCTCCGGGCCCACAAGCTGCGGCCAGCGCCCCATCACCGCGGCTACCGCGGCCGGGGTCTCCCAGCCGCGCTCCACGAGCAACCTGTTGATGGCGACACCCAGCGGCAGCGGATCCCGCCCGTCCTGCCGCGCGCCGGAGCGCAGCCCGCCGCCCCGCCGGGCCTGCCGCCGCTGCTGCGCCTCGGCCTTGCGCTGCTTCGCCTGGTCCTTCGCGTTCTGAAACGCGATCCGTGCCAGGTCCGGACCGCTGGTCGCGGGCTTGGGCTCTTGCTTGGGCTGTTCTTCCTTGGACTGCTCTTGCTCGGGCTGCTCGGTCGGCCGCTCATGCTCATGCTCACTCAAAGGAGGGTCACCTCCCCGTCCGCCACCGCGAACCGCGCCCCCGCCAGCACGTCCGGCACATCCTCCGGCACCGCGGCGGTCACCAGCACCTGCTCGGCCGGGGCCACCAGCTCCGCCAGCCGGGTCCGGCGTCTGGTGTCCAGCTCGGCGAAGACGTCGTCCAGGATCAGCACCGGCTCGTGTCCCTCGCTCTTGAGCAGCTCGTACGCTGCCAGCCGCAGCGCCAGCGCATACGACCACGACTCGCCGTGGCTGGCATAGCCCTTGGCGGGCAGCTCGCCCAGCCGCAGCGTCACATCGTCGCGGTGCGGACCGACCAGCGTCACCCCGCGCTCGATCTCCTGCTTACGGGCCTCGCCCAACTCCGTGACCAGAGCTGCGTACAGCTCCTCCCGGGAGGCGCCGGTCACCGGGCCCCGGTACTCGAACGCGACCGGGCCGCCGCCCGGCGCCAGCCGCTCGTACGCCTTGTCGGCCAGCGGGCCCAGCACCGCCAGCAGATCCAGCCGCTGCGCCAGCAACTCGGCGCCCGTACGCGCCAGATGCTGGTCCCACACATCCAGCGTGGACAGATCCACGCCCCGCCCGCCGTGCCGCCGCGCCATGGCGGCCGACTTCAGCAGGCTGTTGCGCTGCTTGAGCACCCGTTCGTAGTCCGAGCGCACCCCCGCCATCCGCGGGGCGCGCGCCGTCACCAGCTCGTCCACGAACCGGCGCCGCTCACCCGGGTCACCCTTGACCAGCGACAGGTCCTCCGGCGCGAACAGCACCGTGCGCAGGATCCCCAGCACATCGCGGGGCCGCACCTGCGAGGAGCGGTTGATCCGCGCCCGGTTGGCCCTGCCCGGGTTCAGCTCCAGCTCGACCAGCTGCTCCCGCTCGCCCTGCCGCACCTGGGCACGGACGACGGCGCGCTGCGCACCCTGCCGCACCAGCGGCGCGTCCGCCGAGACCCGGTGGCTGCCCAGCGTGGCCAGATAGCCGATGGCCTCGACCAGGTTGGTCTTGCCCTGGCCGTTCGGCCCGAGGAACGCCGTCACGCCCGGACCGAGCGGCACCTCGGCCCGGGCGTACGAGCGGAAGTCGGCGAGCGAGAGATGCGTGACGTGCATCGCCTGGCCGTCAGCCTCCGGTGGGCGGGGTGACGTCGGCACCCGGGGAGTCGGCGCCCTTCTCCCCGGCCTTGTCGGCGGCCGTCACCGCGTGGCCGCCGAACTGGTTGCGCAGCGCGGCGATCATCTTCATCTGCGGGGAGTCCTCCTGCCGGGAGGAGAACCGCGCGAACAGCGACGCGGTGATCGCGGGCAGCGGCACCGCGTTGTCGATCGCGGCCTCGACCGTCCAGCGCCCCTCGCCGGAGTCCGCCGCGTAGCCGCGCAGCGCGTCCAGGTGTTCGTCGCTGTCCAGCGCCTTGACCGCCAGGTCCAGCAGCCAGGAGCGGATGACGGTGCCCTCCTGCCAGGAGCGGAAGACCTCGCGCACGTCGGTCACCGAGTCCGCGGCCTCGAGCAGCTCCCAGCCCTCGGCGAAGGACTGCATCATCGCGTACTCGATGCCGTTGTGGACCATCTTCGCGAAGTGGCCGGCGCCCACCTTGCCCGCGTGGACGGAGCCGAACTCCCCCTCGGGCTTGAGGGCGTCGAAGACCGGCTGCACCTTCGCCACGTCCTGCGCCGAGCCGCCGTACATCAGCGCGTAGCCGTTCTCCAGGCCCCATACGCCGCCGGAGACACCGCAGTCGACGAAGCCGATGCCCTTGGCCTTCAGCTCCTCGGCGTGCTTCTCGTCGTCGGTCCAGCGTGAGTTGCCGCCGTCCACGACCAGGTCGCCGGGGGCGAGCAGGTCACCGAGCTCGTCGATGGTCGACTGGGTGGCCGCCCCCGCCGGCACCATCACCCACACCACGCGCGGCGCGCTGAGCGAGTCGACCAGCTCCTTGAGGCTGCCCACATCGGCGACGTCCGGATTCCGGTCATACCCGATGACCGTGTGGCCCCCGCGGCGGATGCGCTCGCGCATGTTCCCGCCCATCTTTCCGAGACCGACCAGACCGAGCTCCATCACTGCCCCTTAGCTGTGCTTCTCGCGTTTCCGCAGTTTCGTTCGCATTCGACCCTACGCCCAGCCGAATACGCCCTCAGCCGGAGAGCCGCACGGGCATGATCAGGTACTTGTACGCCTCGTCGGCCTCGGCGTCCTTGGCCGGCCGGCCGCTCAGCAGCGCGGGCTTGGTGGACGTCGTGAACGAGAGCTGCGCCACAGGCGAGTCGATCGCGCTCAACCCCTCCAGCAGGAAGCCGGGGTTGAAGGCGATCGAGATGTCGTCGCCCTCCAGGTCGGCGTCGACCCTCTCCACAGCCTGTGCATCGTCGCTGGACCCGGCCTCCAGGGTGAGCACGCCCTGCTCGAAGCTGAGCCGCACCGGGGTGTTCCGCTCCGCGACGAGCGCCACACGCTTCACGGCCTCCACGAACGGCGCCGTCTCGATCACCGCGACCGAGTTGAACTCCGTCGGGAACAGCGTGCGGTACTTGGGCAGATCGCCCTCCAGCAGCCGCGTCGTCGTGCGCCGCCCGGCGCCCTCGAAGCCGATCAGCCCCTCGCCGGAGCCCGAGCCGGACAGCGCCAGCGTCACGCTGTCGCCGCCGCTGAGCGACTTGGCGGTCTCCAGCAGCGTCTTGGCGGGCACCAGGGCCACCGCCGAGGCGTCCGGCGTCTCCGGCTTCCACAGGAACTCACGCACCGCGAAGCGGTACCGGTCCGTGGAGGCCAGCGTGACGGTGTCGCCCTCGATCTCGATCCGCACACCGGTCAGCACCGGCAGGGTGTCGTCCCGGCCTGCCGCGATGGCGACCTGCTGGGCTGCGGCGGCGAAGACCTCGCCGGGAACGGTGCCGGTGGCCGTCGGCATCTCCGGCAGCGCCGGATACTCCTCCACAGGGAGGGTGTGCAGGGTGAACCGGGAGGAGCCGCAGACGACGGTCGCCCGTACACCGTCTGTGGAGATCTCCACCGGGCGGTTGGGGAGGGCCCGGCAGATGTCGGCCAGCAGCCGGCCGGAGACCAGCACCGTGCCGTCCTCCTCGACCTCCGCCTCGACCGAGACCCGCGCCGAGACCTCGTAGTCGAAGCCGGAGAGGCTCAGCGTGCCGTCTTCCGCCTTCAACAGCAGGCCCGCGAGCACGGGCACCGGCGGGCGGGCGGGGAGGCTCTTGGCCGTCCAGGCCACCGCCTCCGCGAGCACATCGCGTTCAACCCGGATCTTCACGTTCAGCCGCCTCCTGCTGCTGCCTCTGCTCGTGCTTTGCCGGGCACCAGTCTGACGCACCGGACTGACAGCAGGTGCGGGTGCGGGTCAAGTCGACGGGATCCGGGCCGGGGCCCGCAGCGCCGAGTTGTGCACAGCCCCCACTTCGAAGCGAATCCCTGGCTCTCTCTATGTGGTCGTAGTAGTAGGGCTTGTGGAAACGGTGGAAAAGCTCGTTTCCGCAGCTCAGCCCGGGAATTTTGTCCACCGCGCCTGTGGGTGGACCCGTGGAGGAAGCGGGGGTTGCTGTGGACGCGGAAAAGTTCTGCACACCCCGCCCACAGGCAGGGGCGGTTTCCCCACAGCTGCGCCCACAGTTTTCCCCGGCTTTCCCACAGCCCAAACCTGGGCCTCGATGTGACGGCTTTCACTCGGACCGGTGAGCGGGCGCGTTGAGTTGCCGAACAGTGGACAGCTCTGTGGAGAAGTAGCCGATCACTGGGGAAAAGAAGCCCCAACCTGTGGGCGGCCGGTGGACAAGCCGTCGGCCGCGCCGCACACCGCTGAGCCCTCCACATCCTGTGGACGCCGCGCGCCCACAAATACACAACCGAGTGACCTCGGCAAACCACCCTCCCACCGGGGCAGTTGTGGACGCCCTTGGGACAACGGGGAAGGTCCCCAGGGTGTGGAAGCGGTAAACGGCGCTTTGCTGTGGACCGAGGCGCTCCGCGCCGCGCGATTCGAACAGGCGGGACGGGCGCCCCGTCAGGGGCGCGGGGCTGTGTTCAATGTGCGGCTCCGCCGCGTGAGCGCGAGCAACCACGACGTACGGGCGGCCCGCGACGGACCGCAAGGGGCGCCCCTTTCCCAGCACAGGCAAGGGAGGGCGCCCTGCGAAGGATGGAGACGGGCGTCAGCCGTTCTTGATGCGGTTGGTCAGCTCCGTGACCTGGTTGTAGATGGACCGCCGCTCAGCCATGAGAGCCCGGATCTTGCGGTCGGCGTGCATCACCGTCGTATGGTCGCGCCCGCCGAACTGACCACCGATCTTCGGCAGCGAGAGATCGGTCAGCTCCCGGCACAGATACATCGCGATCTGCCGTGCCGTCACCAGGACCCGGCTGCGCGAGGAGCCGCACAGATCGTCCACCGTCAGCCCGAAGTAGTCCGCCGTGGCGGCCATGATCGCGGGAGCGGTGATCTCCGGTGTCGCGTCCTCGCCGCCCGGGATCAGATCCTTCAGCACGATCTCGGTCAGCCCGAGGTCCACCGGCTGCCGGTTGAGGCTGGCGAAGGCCGTCACCCGGATCAGTGCGCCCTCCAGCTCCCTGATGTTGCGGGAGATGCGCGAGGCGATGAACTCCAGCACCTCGGGCGGAGCGTTCAGCTGCTCCTGCACCGCCTTCTTACGGAGGATCGCGATCCGCGTCTCCAGCTCCGGGGGCTGGACGTCGGTGATCAGGCCCCACTCGAAGCGGTTGCGCAGCCGGTCCTCCAGCGTCTCCAGCATCTTGGGCGGCCGGTCGCTGGAGAGGACGATCTGCTTGTTGGCGTTGTGCAGGGTGTTGAAGGTGTGGAAGAACTCCTCCTGCGTCGACTCCTTGTCGGCCAGGAACTGGACGTCGTCGACGAGCAGGATGTCCATGTCGCGGTAGCGCTTGCGGAACGCGTCCGCCTTGCCGTCGCGGATGGAGTTGATGAACTCGTTGGTGAACTCCTCCGAGCTGACGTAGCGCACCCGCGTGCCCGGATAGAGGCTGCGCGCGTAGTGGCCGATCGCGTGCAGCAGATGCGTTTTGCCCAGCCCGGACTCGCCGTAGATGAACAGCGGGTTGTACGCCTTGGCCGGCGCCTCCGCCACGGCGACGGCCGCAGCGTGCGCGAACCGGTTCGAGGCGCCGATCACGAAGGTGTCGAAGAGGTACTTCGGATTCAGCCGCGCGGTCGGCTCGCCAGGACCCGTCGCCGGCGCGGGCTGTGCGGCCAGCGGCCCGGGCGCCCCGCTGGGCGCGGGCAGCTGGGCGGGGCTGTCGTAGTGCGGGGCCGGCGGCCGCCCCTGGGGCGGCACCTGCGGCCGGGGCCGCTGCTGCTGCGGGTGCTGCTGGTGCTGTTGCTGGTCGTACGACTCGAACGACTGCTGGTCGTAGCCCTGGCCACCGCGCTCGTAGCTCTGCCCGCCGGCCCGCTCGTACCCCTGTCCGCCGCTGTAGCCCTGGGCGCCCTGGGCCCCCTCGTAGCTGTGGCCGGTGTCGTAACCGCCGCCCTGCTGGTCATAGCCCTGCTGCTGGTCGTAGGACTGCGGGTCGTACGGCTGCTGCTGGTGCTCGTAGGGCTGGCGGGGCTGGTGCTGCTGCGGGGGGTACGGCTCGCGCGGCTGCTGCCAGGACGCGGGTGCGGAGGCCGGGCCCGTGGTGGGGCGGGAGTTCTGGGAGTAGTCCGGCGGGTATGCGGAGCGGGCGCCGGGCACCTCGCGGCTCTCGTACTGCTCGTACCGCTCTTCGCCGTACCGCTCCTGCTCGTACCTGTCCTGGTGGCCGTGCTGCTGCGGGGGCTGCTGGGCCTGCGGGGGCTGTGGAGCTTGGGGGTGTGAGTGCTGCTGCTGTGAC
>NZ_JADKMA010000074.1 GCF_017676365.1 Streptomyces oryzae | reverse complement strand
CCCGCCCCCGCCAACCGTCGCCCGCCTGCCGCACCCGGACGGCGACGACCTCACCGGGCTCCGCGTCGGCGTACCGGTCAACTACTACTTCGACCGTGTCGATCCCGAGGTCGAGGCTGCGGTCCGGCAGGCGATCGACCGGCTGAAGGCGCTCGGCGCGCGGCTCGTCGACGTCGAGATCCCGATGACCCGCTACATCCAGGCCGTCCAGTGGGGCCTGATGGTCCCCGAGGCCACCGCCTACCACGAGCAGACACTGCGGTCCGTGCCCGAGCTGTACGCGCCCGACGTACGCGTCCTGCTGGAAGCCGGTGAACTCATGACCGCAGGGGACTATCTGCGCGCCCAGCGGGCCCGCACGCTGATGCGGCGCAGCTGGCTGAGCATGCTGGAGGCGGTCGATGTCATCGCGGCGCCCACCGTTCCCGCCACCGCCGCCGAGGTGGACCGGTCCGGCTTCACCTGGCCCGACGGCACGGTGGAGAGCGTCTCCGACAGCTATGTACGGCTCTCGGCGCCCGCCGACATCACCGGGGTGCCCGCGCTGACCGTGCCGGTCGGCCACGACCGGGCGGGGCTGCCGATCGGGATGCAGCTGATGGGACGGCCGCTGGGCGAGGCGGTTCTGCTGCGCGCGGGGCACGCGTTGGAGCGCAGCGGGCCGGTCGGCGCGCTCGCCCCGGGCGGGCCGGTCCCCGCCGGAGGCCGCGGCGTTGACGCAATGACTTTGCATTAGCATGGCGCCCATGGCCAGATCGATGGCGCGCCCCGGCGGGCGCAGCGCCCGGGTCCAGGAGGCGGTGCACACAGCCGTGCGCGAGCTGGAGGCCGAGGTGGGCCGGGACGCGCTCACCGTTCCGCTGATCGCAGCCCGCGCCGGGGTCACCCCGTCCACGGTCTACCGCCGCTGGGGCGATCTGGGGGCGCTGCTCTCGGACGTCGCCGTCGAACATCTGCGGCCGGAGACCGAGCCCGAGGACCTGGGCGGACTGTCCGCCGACCTGACGGCCTGGGCCGAGCAGTTCCTGGACGAGATGGCCTCGCCCCCGGGCCGCGCCTACATCCGCGACGCCCTGCTCGGCGATCCGGACGGCGACAACGCCGGCCGCTGCTCCGCCTACGCCGCGGAGCAGATCGATGTCGTCCTGCGGCGTGCGACCGCCCGCGGGGAGCCGCGGGTGCCCGGTACCGAATCGGTCATCGACCACGTCGTGGCGCCGATGATGTACCGCATCCTCTTCCGGCCGGGTGGGCTGGATCCGGCGTACGCACAACGGCTGGTGGCGGACTGCCTGGCGGCGGAGCAGGACCGGCGGTGAACCACCTCACCGCCGGCCACCCCCGATGCGGCCCCCGCCCACAGGGCCTCCTGCTCCGCCGCCGGGCGCCGGTCAGCCCTTGACGCACACCACCTGACGCAGCTTGGCGACGACCTCCACCAGATCCCGCTGCTGGTCGATGACGCGCTCGATCGGCTTGTAGGCGCCGGGGATCTCGTCCACCACCCCGGAGTCCTTACGGCACTCGACCCCGCGCGTCTGCTCGGCGAGATCCCGCTCGGAGAACCGCCGCTTGGCCGCGTTCCGGCTCATGCGCCGGCCCGCGCCGTGCGAGGCCGAGTTGAACGAGGCCGCGTTGCCGAGGCCCTTGACGATGTACGAGCCGGTGCCCATCGAACCCGGGATGATGCCGAACTCGCCGCTGCCCGCGCGGATCGCGCCCTTGCGGGTGACGAGCAGGTCCATCCCGTCGTACCGCTCCTCCGCCACATAGTTGTGGTGGCAGGAGATGGTCTCCTCGAAGACCGGCTTCGCCTTCTTGAACTCCTTGCGGACCACGTCCTTGAGCAGCCCCATCATCAGCGCCCGGTTGTACTTGGCGTACTCCTGGGCCCAGAACAGGTCGTGCCGGTAGGCCGCCATCTGCGGGGTGTCGGCGACGAAGACGGCCAGATCGCGGTCGACCAGGCCCTGGTTGTGCGGCAGCTTCTGCGCCTGGCCGATGTGGAAGTCCGCGAGCTCCTTGCCGATGTTCCGCGAACCGGAGTGCAGCATCAGCCACACCTGGCCGTCGGTGTCCAGGCACACCTCGATGAAGTGGTTGCCCCCGCCGAGCGTGCCCATCTGCTTGGTGGCCCGCTCCTGCCGGAAGCGTACGGACTCGGCGACGCCGCCGAACCGCGCCCAGAAATCGTCCCAGCCCGAGGTCGGCAGCCCGTGCACATCGCCGGGCTCCACCGGCTCGTCGTGCATCCCACGCCCCACCGGAATCGCCTGCTCGATCTTCGAGCGCAGCCGCGAGAGGTCCCCGGGCAGGTCGTTGGCCGTCAGCGACGTACGCACAGCGGACATCCCGCACCCGATGTCCACCCCCACAGCGGCCGGGCAGACCGCGCCGTGCATCGCGATGACCGAACCGACGGTCGCACCCTTGCCGTAGTGAACGTCGGGCATCACCGCGAGACCCTTGATCCACGGCAGCGTCGCGACGTTCTGGAGCTGCCGCAGCGCCGCGTCCTCCACCGTGCCCGGGTCCGTCCACATCCGGATCGGCACCCGGGCACCGGGCATCTCCACGTGAGTCATGGCAGTTCCAACTCCCCCGTAACAAGCAGACAACAAGCGCCTACGAACCGGCAACAGAAAACAGCCGGCCCAAGCGGCCGGACGGCGAGCCAGGCCCGTCCCCCGTGCGGGCTTCCTCGCAGTTCATTGTGCGCCCCGGCGCACCCGCGACGGCAAAGGGTTTTCGGTCCGACGGCCTTCTGATGCCGGTTGCTGCGGCTCACCGCACCACCTACGTTGAATGTTTCGCCATGCACAGATCGAACGGGGGTGTCAGCAGTGACTTTCACCGAGTGGGAGCAGGCGAAGGCAACCGCCGCATCGGGAACCGACGGGACCCGGATGCAGCTCAACGGGTATGCGGCGGCGGACCATCCGGGCGGTGGCGGCCATCCGACCGGCGGCCATCCGAGCGGTGGTCATCCGGGGACCGGCGCGAGCGGCAGCCTGGATCTCGTCGTGAACGACGACGAGCTGGGCAAGCTCGGGAACATGGCATACGGCCTGCGGGAGCAGCTCGCCACCGACGGCGACCACGCACGCGCCGCCACCGGTGAGGCCGCCTCCTCACTGACCGGCGACGGGCTGGACATGGGCGCCGCGCTGACCGAGCTCAAGGACGCCTGGGACACCAAGCTCAAGACGCTGAAGGACGCCTGCGGCCAGATCTCCGACCACCTCGACTACACGAAGGCAGCCCACGGCAGAGACGAGGAAAAGGTCACGGGAGACATGTCGTCGATCGCCACGCTCGACGACCGGATCAAGTGAGGCGAACCGAGGGGCGGGGAGGGCTGCATGGCCAAGACGGAGAAGATGACGGTGGCTCAGCTGCGTGACCTGCGGCTGGGCAAGCTGGACACGGCGATCACCGACTGGAAGGAAACGGTCGATCGGCTGCGTGATCTGCACGACGGCAGCGGCAAGGGCGGCGCGAGCAAGGGCGGGGCGACGACGGCCGTGCACTTCCAGTCGGCCGTGGCCACGGCCGACTGGGCGGGGCAGAATGCCGGCCGGACCGGGGAGTTCGTCATCAAGACCGCCCGGCAGTTCGGGGAGCTCGTCGCGGAGGCGGAAGATGTGCTGGGCCTGCTGAAGTCGGCCCACAAGGCGTTCACCGATCACAAGAGCGACCTGGAGAAGATCGTCGACGAGGTCGCCAAGGACAACATCTACATCAACGACAAAGGACTCGGTGTCGCCTCCGTACCCCCGCCGGCGGTGGCAGGCGACGCCGACATCAAAAAGCCCACCGAGTCGCAGATCCGCGCCGCGGAGAAGCGGATCGAGCGGGTGCTGTGGGACGCGGGGGAGACCGACCGCATCGTCGCCCGCGAGCTGCGGGCCATCGCCAAGCGCAAGTACGACTTCTCCGGCGCGGCGGCCGGCAGCGTCAAGGGCGCCGACAAGCGTCAGGGCAAGGTGGACGCGGAGTACTGGGCCAAGCGGTTCAAGGACGGCAAGGTCAAGGTCTGGGAGCTGGACGACGAGGAGCTCGAGCGCTTCAACACCGTTCTGCAGAACCAGCGGGACAACCCCGGCTTCACCGAGAACTTCGCGACGAAGATGGGCGGCCAGGGCACCCTCCAGTTCTGGCGCGACCTCGCCGACCCCGGGCACGGCGACACCCCCGAGGGAGCGCGCGCCAAGCTGCTCGACCACATCCAGGGCAACCTGAGCATGAGCCTGGCCAATGCCACCCGTCAGGACACCCCGGCGATGCGCAGCTGGGAGAACGAGGTGATCGCCGCCGGCACCAAGCAGTTCGGCCACGAGGGCCTGGGCCCGCTGGCGAAGCCGTACGGCTTCCAGATCATGAGCAGCCTGATGGGCAAGGGCAAGTTCGACCAGGGCTTCCTCGACCGGTACGGCGACGCGATGTACGAGTTCGAGAAGAGCAAGCCGGACGCGCCCTCCGCCTGGGGGCTCGTCGGTATGGGAACCGACCTGGACCCGGGCGACAAGGCAACCGGCGCCGACCCGATGACCGGCTACTTCAAGGCCCTCAGCCACAACCCCGACGCCTCCACCGCGTTCTTCAACGACCCCGGGAAGGCCGACTACTTCCTCAAGGACATGGACCACGGCGGCCGTACGTGGTTCGACGAGGAGCAGCCCGACAGCGCGGGCCCCGACGACGGCGTCAAACTCCCCTCCCGCGAGGCTCTGGGCGACGCGCTGTTCGCCGCGGGCAGCGGGATGAATCCGGACGACCCGGCGGCGACCTACGTCGAACACACCCAGGCGCACGACGATGTGTTCGACGGCGCCCTCGAGCGGCTCGCCGGCCAGAAGGACGAGATGCCGGCCGAACTCCGCGACGACATGGCCAAGCTGATCGGCAACCATGGGGACGATGCCCATATGACGATGGGCGGTTCGCCCCAGGAGCAGGTGCTGGACCGGGGCGACCTGCTGGAGGTCTCCAAGCAGATCTCCCGCGACCCGCACAGCTACCAGGTGCTGAACGAGTCCATGAACGCCGCGATGGTCCACGACATCCACTCCGAGAAGGCGGACCCCGAGGACAGCCTCAACCGTGCGGGCCGCACGGTGGGCTTCTTGGAGGAGGCCCGTTACCAGGCGATCGGCGACAAGAAGGCCGACGACCTCAGGGCGGCGGGCTGGGGACACACGGGCACGGGCACCTACCTGGTCGTCGCCGAGGGGGCGTCGTTCCTGCCCGGGGGCGGCCACATCGCCAACGCGGCATTCGGCCTCAGCAAGTACTTCACCGAGGACGAGAACGCCCGTATCGAGGCGGGGGCCACCGACGACAACAAGGACGTCTCCGCGTACCAGCAGCGTCGCCTCGTGGCGCTGCAGGACGAGTGGTACAAAACCAACTCCAAGTGGGCGGAACACGAAACCGGGTTCTCCGAGGACCACGGTGCCTGGGACAAGATCGACGCTGCCGCGAACGACGGTAAGGACAAGGCCCGCGAGGAGTGGGGAGACCAGTGAACGCGCGCACCACCCGGCGGGTCCTGGCGCTGGTGGCGCCGCTCGTCGTGCTGCTCTCCGCGTGTTCCGGCGGCCGGGACTACGCCGTCCCGCGCAAGGTCTGCGGTGTCCGGATGTCCGAGGAGACGGTGGAGCCGCTGCTGCCGGACGGGGAGAAGCTGCACCAGTCCCGGCGGCCGGTCAGGGACGACGGCTCGGTGGTCGCCTGTCAGGTGAACGTCGTGGACGGGCCCGTCGCCCTGGACGTCGACATCACCGAGCTGGACAAGCCGCTGACCGCCGATGACAAGCGCGTGTCCCTGAAGTCCCTCAAGGACGCGAAGAGCGTGCACGTCGCGGACACCCACTGGACCGTGCAAGGGGACAACAAGATCCACCTGTCCACCCCCTGCGGGCTGGAGTGGGCCGACTCGCTCTCCTTCCGGTTCACCTTCGCCAAGGGCGAGAAGGGCGCCGACGCCACCCGCCGCAACACCCTCCGCTTCGCGAAGGCATTCCTCCAGGGCGAAAAGAAAAAGGAGGGCTGCACCGCGCACTGAGCGGGCAGCCCTCCGCGGGCGCGGGGCGTCAGGCGCTCAGCCGGAAGTGGGCGCCCAGTTCGCGGAAGACGGCGGTGTTCAGGGCGAAGGCGTGCTTGCACTCGTCCACGATGCGGCGCTTTTCCAGCTCGTCGCAGGGGAGGGCGTCCAGCAGGGCGCGGTACTCGCGTTTGAAGGCGGCGGGGTTGCCGATGGCGTCGAAGACGTAGAACCGGACGCCGTCGCCCTTGCGGGCGAAGCCCCAGGTCTTCTCGGCGGTGCCGCGGATGATCTGGCCGCCGGAGAGGTCGCCGAGGTAGCGGGTGTAGTGGTGGGCGACATAGCCGCCCGGCCAGGTGCGGGCGACCTCGGTGATCCGCGCGGCGTACGCGGCGGTGGCGGGCAGCGGGGTGACCGCCGCGCGCCAGCCGGCCGAGCCGCCGTGCAGATGGTCCAGGTCTCTCTCCAGCGCGGGAAGCCGGAAGAGCTCGCCGCGGACGAAGAGGCCCGCAACCGGGTCGTGGGCCAGCGTGTCCGCGGCGGCCTCCAGCGCGCCGTAGATGAACCAGAGCTGCTCGGTGTAGCGGGTGTAGGCCGCGACGCCGAGCCTGCCGCCGAGCATCTCGCTCATGAAGGAGGAGTTCTCGGCCTCGGTGTGCTGCTGGTGCGACGCGGTGCGGATCAGTGTGGAGAAGGCCGTGGCGTGATCCGTCGAGGTGTCCTGCGAGGGGGATGCGGCAGACGACAAGGCTGGCTCCCGGGGGTGGACGTGGCGGTGGCGGGCGTGCGGGACTCCGACACGGTGCGATCCTGCTGCTCAGGCTTACCTAAGTCAAGCAGTTGCCGACACCCTGTCGGAAAACCCGTACCCCGCCGGGCCGCTACGGAAGCGTCAGAATCTCCGCGCCGCTCTCCGTCACCACCAGCGTGTGCTCGAACTGCGCCGTGCGCTTGCGGTCCTTGGTGACGACCGTCCAGCCGTCCTCCCACATGTCCCACTCATAGGTGCCCAGCGTCAGCATCGGCTCGATGGTGAAGGTCATCCCGGGCTGCATGACGGTTGTGGCGCGCGGGTCGTCGTAGTGGGGGACGATCAGCCCGGAGTGGAACGAGCTGTTGATGCCGTGCCCGGTGAAGTCGCGGACGACGCCGTAGCCGAACCGTTTCGCGTACGACTCGATGACGCGGCCGACGATGTTGAGCTGGCGGCCCGGCTTGACGGCCTTGATCGCGCGGTTCAGCGCCTCGCGGGTCCGCTCCACCAGCAGCCGCGACTCCTCGTCCACCTCCCCGCACAGATAGGTGGCGTTGTTGTCGCCGTGCACGCCGTCGAGATACGCGGTCACGTCCAGGTTCACGATGTCGCCGTCGCGCAGCACCGTGGAGTCCGGGATGCCGTGGCAGATCACCTCGTTGACCGAGGTGCACAGCGACTTGGGGAACTGCCGGTAGCCCAGGGTGGAGGGGTAGGCGCCGTGGTCGATCATGTACTGGTGCGCCACCTCGTCCAGCTTGTCCGTGGTGACGCCCGGGGCGATGTGCTTCGCCGCCTCCTCCATGGCGCGCGCTGCGATACGCCCGGCGACGCGCATCTTCTCCACCGTCTCGGCGTCCTGCACCTCGGGCCCGTCGTACGGGGTGGGAGCGGGCTTGCCGACGTATTCGGGACGCGGGATCGAGGCGGGAACGGCGCGGGGCGGGGAGATCGTGCCGGGGACGAGGAGTGACTGGCCAGACATGTCTGCGAGTCTAATCCGGGCCGCGGGCTCCGCTCCGTCCGCGGGGCCCTCGCGGAGGGGCCTCCGCGAGGGCTGTGTGCGGGGGCTGCGTCCGGGGGGTCCGTGCGGGACGATGGCCGTATGGTTCTGTTCAAGCGCAAGACGGTCGGCAAGCCCGGAGAGTGGTTCTTCAACGTGGAGACCGGCACCGTCGAGGAGGGCCCGCAGTCGCCGGGCAAGAACCGGATGGGGCCCTATGCCAGCCGGGAGGAGGCGGCCCGCGCATTGGAGACGGCGCGGGAGCGGACTTCTGAGTGGGAGAACGATCCGCGTTGGGGTGAGGGTGGTCGCGGCGAGGGAGACGCTGACTGAGCGCCGGGTCAGTCCTGGCCACCGGACGTTCCCGCGCTCTCCCGGGCCTCCCGCACCGCTCGTGCGTGCTCGCTGGTGCGCGCGTCGTACGCCAGCAGCTTCGGCAGGGCCGCGGCCAGCAGTGCCACCCCCGCCACGCACGCCAGACCGCCCGACCACACGGACGTTCGTATGGAGGTGAGCGAGGCCACTCCGCCCGAGCGCACCTGTCCCAGTTGTGGCCCGGCCGAGAAGGACAGCAGTTCTATCCCGGCCAGTCTGCCGCGCAGCTCGTCCGGGATGGTCTGGTTCCACATCGTCGAGCGGAAGATTCCGCTGATCATGTCGAAGGCCCCGGACACGACGAGGAAGAACAGCACCAGCCACACCTCACGCACCACACCCGCCACCGTCATCGCCGCGCCCCACCCCGCGGCGGCCAGCACTACCGCCGGCCCGTGCCGGTGCACCCGCGAGGTCCAGCCGCTGGTGACGCTGACCAGCATCGAGCCGAACGGCAGCGCCGCGTACATCAGGCCCAGGGACCACTGGGCGTCCAACTGGTCGGCCAGGAACGGGAAGAGCGCGATCGGGAACGCGAACAGCATCGCCACGATGTCCACCGCATAGGTGCCCAGCAGTTCCTTGCGGCCCCACGCGTACCGCGTGCCCTCCAGGATCCCGCGCAGGGAGGGCTTGGCGGCGTCGTGCGCGGGCGGTGAGGCGGCCAGCCGCAGCGCCAGCAGCAGGGACAGCACATACGTCGCCAGGTCGAGGGTGTACGCCGTCGCCAGGCCCGTGTAGGCGACCAGGAGGCCCGCGACCGCGGGCCCGGCGACGCCGCCCACCTGCCAGCGCAGTGAGTTGAGCGCCGCCGCCGCGCTGAGCTGGGTGTGCGCCACGATCCGCGGCAGGATCGCGTCCAGCGCGGGCCGTTGGACGCCGCTCAGCGCGCTGCTGAGCGCCGCCGCGACATACAGCGGCCACACCATCGGGTGCGGCAGGAGGGTGTTGAGCAGCAGGCCCAGCGCCACGGCGCCCAGTGCGGCCTCGCTGCCCAGGATCAGCGTGCGCCGGTCGAAGGCGTCGGCGAGTGCCCCGCCGTACAGCCCGAACACGATCAGCGGCACCAGTTCGACGGCGCCCAGCGCCCCCACGGCCGCCGCGGAGCCGGTCAGCTCCTTCAGCTGGAGGGGCAGCGCGACGAAGGTGAGGAAGCTGCCGAAGGTGGTGATCAGGCCCGAGGTCCACAGGGTGCGGAAGTCGCGTGACTCCCGCCACGGGGAGAGGTCCGGAAGCACGAAGGGGCATCTTGCCGCCCCCGGAAGAGGCCGGGCAACGGGATTTCGGCCGCCCCGCCCGGCTTCAGTCGGCCCGCACCGCCACCGCCGTCGGCGGATCGAAGGTGACCCGCACACGCCCGCCGCCGTCGCCCCATGCGATCTCCAGGGCCTCTGTCCCCTCGGTCACCGACACCCGCGGGGGCGCGGCATCCCCGTCGCTGCCGCCCAGTGCGGCCGCCGCGGCACACACCCCCGTGCCGTCCAGCTCTCCCTCCGCTGCCGGCACCCGCACCCAGCGCGCGTAGGCGGTGCCGTGCGGGGCGCGTAGCGGGTCGGTGGGGGTGAGGCCGTGCAGTGGTATCAGCTCCGTCGCCAGGTCCTCGTCGGCGGCCCAGCCCGTCAGCCGTATCCGGGTGCCGGCCGGTGCGCCCAGCACCCGGTGCACCCGTACCTCCCAGCGCCCGCGCACCACCGTGACGCTCTCCACCCGCAGTGACGGCGGTGCCGGCGCGTGAGCCGGGAAGACGGGCCGGTGCCAGGACGCCGCCCAGCCCCATGCCCCGTCCGCCGCCGAGCCGGCGCCCAGCGGGTGGACCCGCCGCCGTACGCTCCAGGCCCCGGGCCGCCCGGGCCGTCCGGGCCGCCCGGACTGCGCGGGGAGCTGGAGTGCCAGGTGGTTGTCGGGCGGGTTGTCGCGGGCTGTCGGGCCCGTGGCGGTGGAGTACGCGAAGCGCGCGTACAGCGGGTCCTCCTCCTCGAAGACCTCTCCCTGCCAGGGCCGTACGGTGTCGCTGCCGTGGTTGTGCAGCCGGACCAGCCCGTCGTCGCCGGTGGACTGGAGCAGCAGCCCGGGTGCGGCCAGCGCCAGCGCCCGGTCGGCACCCTCGCTCGGCGCGGGCTCCTCCGGCGCCGTCCACAGCGGATCGCCGGGCGGTACGAGCAGCGCCACGAACCCCTTCGACGCCCAGTACGGCGAAGCGGGACCCGAGTACGTCTGCAGCGTCGCGTCGTGCGGGCCGTGCCAGCCCAGGGTCAGCAGCCCGTCGGCGTCGACGGCGCCCCGGTCCAGGAAGTAGTGCAGCGCGCCGCTCAGCAGCCGCCGGGAGACACCGGGGGACAGCGGCGTGTGCCCGGTCAGCGCGCCGAGGCCGACGGCGGCGCAGGCGGCGAAGCGGTAGGTGAGGGAGCGGCCGAAGTGCAGCGGGGCGCCGTCGCCGCCGAACATCAGCGAGAAGCCGGACAGGTGCGCGCGCAGCCGGGGCCCGTAGCGGGCCGACAGCGCCTCGTCGCCCGCGAGATGGGCGTGCAGCAGCGGATACAGGTGCAGGGCCCAGCCGTTGTAGTGGTCGAAGGCGCGGCCCTCCCCGTCCGCGTACCACCCCTGGCCGCGCCACCAGCCCTCCAGCAGCTCCAGCCCCCGCTCGACCGCAGCCCGCGTCTGAGCGTCACCGCGCCCCACCGACTCCAGGAACCCGGCGACGGAGAACGGGAACAGATACCAGTTGTTCGGCGCCGGAGTGTGCCGCAGCGCGCCCCGCAGCCACTCCTCGGCCCCCTCTCTGGTGGCGTCCTCCAGCCGGTCCCACAGCCATGGCCGGGTCAGCCGCAGCCCCAGCGCGACGGAGGCCGACTCCACCATCGGCTGGCCCGCGGTGGTGTAGTCGCGGATCAGCGGCCAGGACTCGGCGTCCTCGCGGCCCGGCGTACGGGTGCCCGCCGCGAGGCCGTCCGCGTACCGCTCCAGCAGCCCGGCCGGGTCGGCGCCGTTGCCGCCTGCCGTACGGAACGCCGCCGCCAGGAACGTGCGCGCATACCCTTCGAGCCCGTCCGAGCGGGTGCCGGAGCGGGAGGGCCGCCCCGGCAGATCCAGCAGCGCCCCACCCGGGGTGGCCCACCGCCACGCGGCCCGCAACAGCCCGTCCGCCGCCGCCTCCCAGTGGGCACGGGAGTAGCCGGTGTGCGGGCTGAGGGAGTGGTCGGGCGGCGGCAGGCCCAGCACGCCGGAGGTGTCCCCAGCGCTGTGCCCTGTCATGCCAGCAGCTCCTTCCGTTCCGGGTGCACGGCGTGTGCGAAGCCCTCGCCCGCCGCCCAGCGGCGCACCTCCTGGAGCGCCGAGTGCGCCAGCCGGTCCAGCTCGTTGCCCTGCGAGCCCGCCAGGTGCGGGGTGAGCAGCACGTTCTCGCACTCCCACAGCGGATGCCCCGCGGGCAGCACTTCCGGTTCCGTGACGTCGAGTACGGCGCGGATACGGCCGCTGAGCAGCTCCTTGGTGAGCGCCTCCTGGTCGGCGACGGCGCCGCGCGCGGTGTTGATCAGCGTTCCGCCGTCCCGCAGCAGGGCGAGTACGTCACCGCTCACCAGCCCGCGGGTGGCGGGCAGCAGCGGGGTGTGCACGCTGACCACGTCGGACGCGGCGAACAGCTCCGGAAGCTCCGCCTTGACCACACCGAGCGAGGCGGCCTCGGCCTTTGTGACGTACGGGTCGAACAGCAGCACCCGCAGATCGTGCGGGCGCAGCAGTTCGATGACCCGGCGGCCGACGAGGGAGGCGCTCAGGATGCCCACGGTGCGGCGGTAGTTGCCCAGCAGCGGGTCGGGGAAGAGCCAGTCCTCGCGGGCACGCTGTGCGCGGTACGCCTCGGCCGCCGGCAGCACCTGCTTGTTCGCCAGCAGGATCATGGCGAGCGTGTACTCGGCGACGGGTGCCGCGTTCGCCGCCGCCGCGGTGGAGACCTCGATACCGCGGGCCCAGCACTCCGGTGTGATGTGCCCGCGCACGCTGCCCGCCGTGTGCACGACGGCACGCAACTGCGGGGCGAGCGCGAGCACTTCGGCGTCCAGTGGGGGGCAGCCCCAGCCGGTGACGAGGAGTTCAACCGACGGCAGCACTCTGTGGGCCGCCTCCGTGCCGAAGTCGCCCAGCACGGGCTCGGCGAGGTCCACCACCTCGCCGAGCCGGAGCCGTGTGGCGGGCTTCAGCACGGCGCCCGCCGCCCTTTCGTCCATGGCGAGAGCGGCGACTGGTCTGGTGCGGGGCATGCTGCTCCCGAGGGATGTCGGCGGTGATCAGCGCCCGGTCGTCTTCACACCTTCGACAAACGCCCGCCAGGCGTCGGGCGAGAACGCGAGGGGGGCGCGGGTGGTGTCTTTGCTGTCACGCACCGGGACGGTTCCGTTGCCGGACGCGAGCGCCGGGGCCCACTCGACGCAGTTGCCGCCCTCGCCGTCGCTGTGGCTGGACTTGATCCAAACGGGCTTCTCGCTCATGTGCTTCCCTCGCAGTGTCGATGAAGTCCAATGAAGCATGCGGGCTCAGTGCGCACGCGCGCAAATGATCGAAGATTCGACGCGAGTTCTTCAGCGCTGCTTTGTCATCGTACGGTCGCCCACCTTGGGGGCCTTCCACATGGACCGACATCTGCCCGCTCTCGAACCCCAACAAGGTGAACGGCGTTGCTCTTGCCGCAGCCGACGATGAGAACGGCAGCACTTGAAGCGTCAATGTCCGGTACTGTCCCGCCGCGTCGCCCAGGAAGCGAAGTTGCCCGGCCATGACCTCCGGCGTTCCAACGTTCGCCCTCAAGCAGGCTTCGTGCAACACCACCCAAATCTGCGGCGGTTCCTCTTTGGCCATGACCTCCCGGCGCCGCATACGTCCTGCGACCTTGGCATCCAGGTCCCTGGGGTCCGCCCCCGACGTGACAGCCTCCAACGCCGCCCGCGCGTACTCCGGAGTCTGAAGCATGCCGTAGATGAAGAGGGTCGAATAGTCCTCGATCACCTCCGCTTCGCGCTCCGCGTCGATGAACGGCGCGAACCACGACGGATGCTCGCCTTCGATGATGCGGCGAAGCTGCCGGGCGAAGAGTCCCCCTGTGCCGAACACCTTGTCGCAACCTTCCGCGAAGCGCTGCGAGGGGATGAGCGACCCGGATTCGACCTTGCTCACGTAGCTCTTGCTGTAGCCCGTCGCGTGCCCTAACGCTTCCTGCGACATGCGCCGGGCTTCCCGGAACCGCTGCACGTCTTCACCGAACGCGCCGCTTGGCTCGTGGTTCAACCTTGGTTTCCCAGGCTGGCTGTTCCTCATGCGTGACATGCGAGTTGACCTCTCAGGCAGGGGCAATCGAAGGCTTCCGACGTTGAGAACTTCCACTCAACCCGCGCCATCTCAGGCTCGCCCGTGTTCTTCTCACCACAGAAAGTAATCAATAGTTACGCGGCAGGTGGGAAACATGGAGCAAGAGAGCCCTCAGCAGGAGCAGCCGATGCCCTGCCAGGACTGTGAGTGGTTCCGGGTGATGATCAACAGGTCGGCGCTCGACCCGAAGCCGCGCGCTGACCTCGAAGCGCTGTTCGGGGCTCATCTGCACCGCAAGCACGCGCCGGACACGGCAAATCAGCGCGGGCTCCGGGGTGTGTGACATGTGGGCCGTCGGCGACGTGGCGCAGGACCGGAAGACGGGGAAGACCGGCGAGGTCATCCAGGTGACCGGGCCCGCGCCGTTCATCTACCGGCTCAGGGTGCAGGAGGAGGAGGCTCCGCCCACAGTCCTCTACCGGTACGGCGACCAGTTGCGGGCCGTCCACCGGCCCGGGCCCGTCACCATGCGCCGTACGTGAGGTGCACGCGCAGGCCGGGCGGAAGACCGAAAGCCGCAACCAGCCACAACGTCCTCCGCGACAACTACCGCTGGCGCCTCACCAGTTCGTGGAAGAGCCCTCCCGTGTCGGCGAGCAGCGCAGCAGGTGCGCCCTCCTGCACGACGCGGCCCTGGGACATGACGATGACGCGGTCCGCGTCCAGCACGGTGGACAGCCGGTGGGCGATCACCACCCGCGTGGCGCGCAGCTCCCGCGTGGACTCGGTGACCACCCGCTGAGTCTCGTTGTCCAGCGCGCTGGTCGCCTCGTCGAAGAAGAGCAGCCGGGGGCGGCGCACCAGCGCCTGGGCGATCATCAGCCGCTGCCGCTGGCCGCCGGAGACGGTGCCGCCGCCGTCGGAGAGCATGGTGTGCATGCCCATGGGCATGGCCTTGATGTCGTCGGCCACCCCCGCCATCCGCGCCGCCTCCCACACCTCGTCCAGCGGGAAGGTCTCCGCTCCGCAGATGCACTCCAGGATGGAGCCGGCGTGCGGCTGGGCGTTCTGGAGGACGACTCCGCACTGGCGGCGCACGGCTGCCTGGTCGAGGGCCGCGAGGTCCTGCCCGTCGTAGCGGACCTCCCCGGAGGTGGGCCGGTCGAAGCCGATCAGCAGTCGCAGCAGCGTGGACTTGCCGCAGCCGCTGGCCCCCACGATCGCCACGAACTCCCCGGGTTCCACCCGGAAGGAGACCCCGTCCAGCACCAGCGGCCCGTCCTCGGAGTAGCGGAAGGTGACATCCCGCGCCTCCAGCGCGCCCGTGAGCGTGCCCGGCTGCACGCTGCCGCCCCGCACTTCGGGCAGCTCGTGCAGCACCGGCTTGATCTGCTCGTACATCGGCAGCACGGCGGCGCACGAGATGAGCGCGTTGGTCAGCTGGGTGACGGACGTCAGCAGCATCGTCATGGCCGTGGTGAAGGTGAGGAATCCGCTCGGGGACAGCGCGCCCCGCGCCGGTCCTGCCAGCAGGACGAACAGCAGCAGCGTCGCCAGTGGCAGATAGACGGCGTTGACGACAGTGCTCAGATTGCGGATGCGCCCGGCGCGCCGCTGCAGCTCCCTGCTGCGGGCGAACTCCTTGGCCCAGGCCGCGTAAGCGAACGACTCGGCCGCTGCGACGCGCAGCTTCGGCAGTCCGCGCAGTGTCTGGAACGCCTGGTTGTTGAGCTTGTTGTTGAGCTTGACCAGCCGCCGCTGCCAGCGCAGCTGCCACAGCCCGGTGGCGGCGAACACGGCCGCGACGACCACCAGGATGCCGAGCGCGGCGAGGGCGAGCTGCACGCTGTAGGACAGCAGCAGCACGAGGTTGACCGCGGCGACCGTGCCGGACTGTACGACGATGGAGCTGATCCCGGACAGCACCCGCCGGATGGCGCTGACCCCCATGGCGGCGCTGGCCAGCTCCCCGGTGGAGCGCTCGGCGAAGAACCGGGTCGGCAGCCGCAGCAGCCGGTCCCACACCGCCGGCTGCAGACTGGCCTCGATCCGTCCCTCCAGCCGCAGCAGTGCGGTGTTCTGCAGCAGCATGAAAGCCGCCGCCACCACGGCGGCGCCCACGACGGCCGCCGCCGCCTGCACGATGAGGCCCTTCTCGGCGTTGGGCACGTACTCACCGAGCACCTGCCCGGTGGCCACCGGCACCAGCGCGCCGAGGCCGACCGCGACCAGCCCGCCCAGCGTGAGGGTGAGCAGGTCGCCGCGGGCGCCGTGCAGCGCGAAGCGCAGCAGCCGCCGGGCCGGCAGCGGCTTCTCGGGCAGCGGCCGGTAGAACATCATGGCGCGGGGCGCCAGCGTGCCCGCGTTCGACCTGCCCAGCCGCCACCGGCTTCCGCTGCCGGGCTGTACGGCCTCGTACCGGCCGCGCCGCCACAGCAGCGCCACCGGCGCACCGCTCGCGGCGCGGTAGCCGACCAGCGGGCCGGTGTTCTCCTTCCACCAGTCGCCCGACAGCTTCACCGCGCGTGTGCGCAGCCCGGAGGTGACGGCGAGCCGCTCGACGGGGTCCATCCGGTCGTCGGAGGTGAGCCCTTCCGAGGGCAGCCGCAGGGTGACCCCGGCCGCCTCGGCGACCGCGCGGCACACCGCGACCGTGCTGTCGTCCGACGCCTGGCCACCGGTGCCGCCGCGCGCCGACTTGTCGATCGACGCGAGCAGCGCCTCGTCGGCCTCGGCACGGACGGTCTCGCCCGCCTCCATGCCGGCCGCCGTACGGTCCTCGTGGGCGCGCTCCAGCCGCTCGATCCAGCGGTCCAGGGTGAACAGCAGCCGGGAGAGCTGGTCGACCATCAGCTGCCAGGTCGTGGCGTCGATCAGCAGCTCGGTCGTGCTGCCGTACCGCACGCCGCCCGGCGCTATGGGCATCCACAGGATGTCGTCGTCGGTCGCCGGCGCCTCGTGGTCCCCGTGACCCTCGTGCCCCGGCTGCCCGTACTGCCCGCTCAGCGGCGCCTCGAACAGCACCCGCAGCCCCCGCCCGACACCCCGCGTGAAAGCGTCCTCCAGCGGGCCGGGCACGCCCCCCTGCCCCCACGGGCCGGCCTGCGCGCCGTAGGCCGGGTACGCGCCGCTGTCGTACGCCGGGTAGGAGCCCGTGTCGTACGCCGGGTAGGCGCCGGAGTCGTACGCGGGATACGCGCCGCTGTCGTACACCGGGTACCCGCCCGTGTCGTAGCTGCCCGCTCCGCCGTGCCCCGCGTAGCCGCCCTGCGCGTGCTGCGGGTGCAGCTCCCACAGCGGTATCCGGCGCAGCACCCCGCCCCGCACGGGTCGTCCGACCAGGGTGTGACGCGGTCCTGCGACCGGGCCCAGCAGCAGGGTGCCCGCCTCCAGCCGGCCCAGGAAGTGCCAGTGGCCCTGCCCGGCGACGTCCACCGCGAACACGTCCATCGCGCCCTCGGCGACCAGCCACAGCACCTGCGGGCCCTCCAGCCCCAGGCCGCTGCCCGGCGCGTGGGTCACCGCCTCGCCGAGCTGCCCGAAGTGGGCGACCACCACGTCGGTTGCTGCGGCGCCTGACTGCACGGCCTCGCCGGTCGAATGCGGGTACGTCACCTGAAGTTCCTCAGTGCTCCTTGACCAGTCGGGCGTACGGGCCCTGCGTGGCGAGCAGTTGTTCGTGCCGCCCCCGCTCCACCACGGTGCCGCGGTCCAGCACCACGATCTCGTCGCTGTCCCGTACGGTGCTCAGCCGGTGCGCGATCACCACGCAGGCGCAGCCGCGCCGCCGCAGGTTGTCGATGATGACCGCCTCGGTCTCCGCGTCCAGCGCGCTGGTCACCTCGTCGAGTACGAGAATGCTGGGCCGCCGCACCAGTGCGCGGGCGATCTCCAGCCGCTGCCGCTGGCCGCCGGAGAAGTTGCGGCCGTCCTGCTCGACGCGGCTGTGCAGGCCACCGGGGCGCCGCGCGATGTCCTCGTACAGCGCCGCGTCCCGCAGCGCCTCCTCCACCGCGTCGTCGGGGATGGAGGGGTCCCACAGCGCCACGTTGTCCCGCACGGTGCCCTCGAAGAGGAACACGTCCTGGTCCACGAAGGAGACGGAGGCCGCCAGCGCGCCGCGCGGCAGGTCCTCCAGCCGCTGCCCGTCGATGCGGATGACCCCCTCCCAGGGTGCGTACAGGCCCGCGAGCAGCCGGGAGACCGTCGACTTGCCGCTGCCCGAGCCGCCGACCAGCGCGATCTGCCGCCCCGGGCCAACGGCCAGCGAAAGACCGGACAGCAGCGGCTTGTCCAGCGGGTTGTAGCCGAAGGTGACGTTCTCCAGCGTCACGTTCCCGGCCAGCCGGCGGGTGCTGGCGGGCGGTTCGCGGCGGGTGTAGAGCGGGTCGGCGGGGAAGGTCTCCACGTCCTTGAGCCGGGCGACGTCGGCGGCGAAGTCCTGGATGCGGCCCGCGACCGAGTTCAGCCGGGTCAGCGGCGCGGTGAAGCTGGTGACCAGTGCCTGGAAGGCCACCAGCAGCCCGGCCGTGATGGCGCCCTCCACCGCGCGCATGCCGCCGATCAGCAGAATCACGGCGCTGTTGAGCGTGGCCAGCGTCGGCGCGACGACGGCCAGCGCCGCGCTGGGCACCCCGAGCCGCTGCTGTACGTCGAGGGTGGTGGCGTGCTGGCCCGCCCAGCGGCGGAAGTAGCCGTTCTCGCCGCCCGTGGCCTTCATCGTCTCGATGAGCTGGAGGCCGCTGTAGGAGGTGTTGGTGAGCTTGGCCCGGTCGGCGCGCAGCTTCTGCGTCCCGGTGGCCCGCAGCCGGATCACCACCCGCATCGCCACGACGTTCAGCAGGGCCATCCCGACGCCCACGAGGGTCAGTTGCGGGTCGTACGTCCACAGCAGCACCGCATAGCCGACGACGACCACCGCGTCCACGCCCGCCGCCGCCAGATCCCTGGCCAGCGTCTCGGCCACCGTGTCGTTGGACTGCAGCCGCTGTACGAGATCGGCCGGGTTGCGCTGCGCGAAGAAGGTGACCGGCAGCCGCAGCAGATGCCGCAGGAAGCGGGCGCTGCTGAGCGTCGAGGAGATCAGCCTGGCGCGCAGCAGATTGCCCTGCTGCAGCGCCGTCAGCACGCCGGTGAGGAGCACGGCGGCGCCCATCGCGGCGAACAGCACATCCAGCAGCGAGTCCTGCCCGCCGAAGACGAAGGTGTCGATGTAGGTACGGCTGAGCGCGGGCACCGAGGCGCCGACGACGACCAGCAGGAAGCTGGCCACCAGTGCGGCCAGCATCGTCCCCGAGGTGCCGCGCAGCCGGGCGGGAAGCGCGCCGGTGACGCTCGGCTTGCGGCCGCCGCGCCGGAAGTTCTCGGACGGCGCGAAGGTGAGCACCACACCGGTGAAGGAGGTGTCGAACTCCTCCATGGGCACGAACCTGCGGCCGCGCGCCGGGTCGTTGATGTACACGCCGCGGCGGCCGAGGCGGCGGCCGAGGCCGTCGAAGACGACGTAGTGGTTGAACTCCCAGAACAGCACGGCCGGAGCGCGTACGTCGGCCAGCGCGGCGGGCTCCATCTGCATGCCCTTGGCCGTCAGCCCGTAGCTGCGGGCCGCCTTCAGCAGGCTGCTGGCCCGGGAGCCGTCCCGGGAGACGCCGCAGGCGATGCGCAGCTCCTCGAGCGGGACGTGCCGCCCGTAGTGGCCCAGCACCATGGCGAGCGCGGCGGCACCGCACTCGACGGCCTCCATCTGGAGCACGGTGGGGGTGCGTACGTTCCTGGGGCCGCGCTTGGGGCCGGTCCTGGGGCCGGTTTTCTTGCCTTTGGGCCCGGCTTTGGTCCGGCGTGCGGGAGGGGTGGGGGCTGGAGCGGCGGAGCGCGAGCGGTTCCGGCGGCGGTGCTGCTGCCGCTGTTGTCCCTGTCCCTGTCCCTGCTGCTGTGGCTGCTGGTCCTGCTGTGCGGTCACGGCAGCAGCCAGTCGACGGGCCGCTGGGCGGCGAGGTGGATGGCGCCGCTGACCGGCGTCGCGGACTCGGGCGCCGCGGGCGGCCCGCCGGCCCGGGACCACACGTACCCCGACTTGGTGGCCGACGAGCGCTTGAGCCGTACCTGGACCGCCAGCGGACGGCCCTGGCGGGTGAACTGCTGTGCCAAGTCCTTGTCTCCCAGGAAGCCGCTGATCTGCTGCCGGGTCTGCGGGGCCTGCCCGACGGCCTGCACGGTGCCGCGCAGCAGCCCGTACCGGTCCGTGGAGACGGAGCCGACGGTCAGGTCCACGGTCGCGCCCACCCGCAGCGTCGCGCCCTTGTCAGCGGGGACGTAGACCATCGCCACCAGCGGATCGTCGGGGCTCTTGACGCGCTCCACGGTCGCCACGTCAGCCCCGGTGGTGACCACGGAACCGACCTCGGCAGCCAGGGAGCTGACCCGGCCGCGTGCCACAGCGCGCACCGCCTGTACGCCCCGGTCCGTGCGCACGCTCACCACGGGCGCGTCCTTCTCGACCTGCTGCCCGGGCTTGGCGTGCACCGCGGTCACCTGCCCCGCGACCGGGCTCTGGAGGAGGTAGCTGCCCTGTGAATGGGTGAGCACGCCGGGCGCTGTCAGCTTGGACGACACCGTGCCGGTGACGGCCCAGACGCAGCCCGCCGCCATCACCACAAGTGTGACGACGAGTACGAGAAGGCCCTGCGGCCGTGCAAAACGTACCGGAACGTCGAGTTCTTCGGGCGATTGCAGCTTGGCAAGCGCCTTTTGCCGGAACTCCACGTCACCTTTCCTTACCTTTCCTTCACGCTTTGGTCTGCTACCGGTCACCGATATGGCGACAGCGGCGCATGACCGTAACACATAAGCCCCGGAACGGAGTTCCGGGGCTTATGCCTGGCCCGCGCCGACGGAATTCTTGAGCAGATCCTAGGAGGCGCGGGAAAGGTGTCGGTCAATGCCCCCGAGGGTCAGTCGACGACACCCGATTCCTGGGCGGATGCTCAGGACTGGACGCTCGCGGAGGCGCCGACGCTCGGGGCCTGCTCGGTGGCGACGCCGATGCCGGGCACGCCGAGGCCGCCGGCAACGCCGCTGGCAACGCCCTCGACGCCGCCGACGGTGTCGGCGACAGTGTGGAGCTGCTCGCTCACAACGCCGCCGGCAACGGCGTCCAGCTCGGCGTCGGCAAGTTCAGCGGTCTCGATCTGGTGACGCATGAATGCGTTTCCCTTCATTACTTTCGGGCTTATGAGGGGGACTCACCCCAGGCGGCGTGAAAATGCCGATCGGGGCGCTCATCAGTCGGGCACGGGCACACCCGGAAAACCGGACTAATTCGGAACCGGAAGCGGTCGTTCTGCCCGACTGCTTGAAGAGCGAAACACGCCGGTGCAGCCATCCGCCACTTGAGGGTCCACTCGTCTCAAGATCTCCACATGGTGCACCGCCTGGTGAAGAGTCAGCACACCCCCGACTCCTTTGTGTCGCCCGTCGCGGACGTGTCGCCCGTCGCCGACGCGTTCCTTCCGCCCTCCGCCGCCGCGTTCCGCCGATCCGCTCCGCACACCCGGCCCCGGCCCCGTCTCCGTTCCCGCCGCGTGTTCTTGACGGCCCTCTGCGGGCTGCTTACCGTGCGAACCAGGACAAGGGACGTTCTACATCCGGCAGTTGGGAACCGCTCGATGCCGTACGAGAGCTCCGTACCGTTCCGCGCCGGAAGCGAGGGCTACGCCAGCTTCCGCATCCCCGCCGTCGTCCGGGCGCCCGACGGCGCCCTGCTCGCCTTCGCCGAAGGGCGGCGCGACTCCGCCCAGGACAGCGGCGCCATCGACATCGTCGGCAAACGCTCCACCGACGGGGGCCGCAGCTGGGGCGCCCTGTCCGTCGTGGCCCGCTACAGCGACGAGGACGGCGACGGCGCCGCCCAGGGCACGGCGGGCAACCCCGCCCCCGTCACCCTCGCCGACGGCCGCGTCCTCCTCGTCTTCGTACGCAGCGCGGCCGACGCCACCGAGGAACGCATCCGGCGCGGTGAGGTCGGCGACGCCGAAGGGCGCCGCGTCTGGACGCAGTTCAGCGAGGACAACGGTGCCTCCTGGAGCGCACCCCGCGACATCACCGCCGCCGTCAAGAAGCCCGACTGGCGCTGGTACGCCACCACACCCGGCCACGCCCTCCAGCTGTCCTCCGGCCGGATCCTGGTCCCCGCCAACCACTCCACCCCGCCCACGCTCCCCGGCGACGACGGCACCGAGGGCCGCTACAACGGCGGCCACGACCTGCTCAGCGACGACGGCGGCGCCAACTGGCGCATCGGCTACGTGGACGACAACCCCGACGGCTGGATCAACGTCAACGAGACCACCGCCGCCGAACTGACCGACGGCACCGTCTACTTCAACACCCGCAACGACTCCGACGCCCCCGCCCACCGCGCCGACGCGCGCTCCACCGACGGCGGCGAAACCCTCACAGCCCCCTTCGCCCCCCAGGACAACCTCACCGCGCCGGTCGTCGAAGCCTCCGTCCTCCAGCTCCGCGACCCCGACGTCCTCCTCTTCTCCGCACCCTCCCGGCCCGACACCCGCTATCGGATGTCCGTACGGGCCAGCACGGACGGCGGCACCACCTGGCGCGAGGCACACACCGTGGACGACCGGCGCGCCGCCTACTCCGATCTGGTCCGCGCCGACGAGGAGGCCGTCGGGCTCCTCTACGAGACGGGCCAGGACAGCGCCTACGAGACGATCACCTTCCGCCGGATCCCCGTCACGGAGCTGGCCTGACCCCGGCTACCCTCGGGCGAATGCCCCGAGCCCAACGGATCACCACCCGCAACGCCCGCTTCCAGCAGTGGCAGGCCCTGCTGACCAACCGCACCAAGCGGCAGCGCTCGGGGGAGTTCCTGGTCCAGGGCGTACGCCCGATCACCCTCGCCGTCGAGAGCGGCTGGCCGCTCAGCGCCCTGCTGTACGCGGAGGGCCGCCGGCTGTCCGACTGGGCCCGCGAACTGCTCGACTCGCCCGTGCCCGGCGAGCGCGTGGCCATGGCGCCCGCGCTCCTCGCCGAGCTGAGCGAACGCACGGAGGGCGACGCCGAACTGGTGGCGGTAGCCCGGCTGCCCGAGGACGATCTGTCCCGCATCCCGGTCGGCCCCACCTTCCTCGGCGTCCTCTTCGACCGCCCCACAGCCCCCGGCAACATCGGCACCCTCATCCGCTCCGCCGACGCCTTCGGCGCCGACGGGCTGATCGTCACCGGGCACGCCGCCGACGTCTACGACCCCAAATCCGTCCGCGCCACCACCGGTTCCCTCTTCTCTCTCCCCGCCGTCCGCGTCCCCTCTCCCCGCGAGGTCGACGACTGGCTTTCCATCCACCGCCACATCACCCTCATCGGCACCGACGAACACGGCGACACCCCTCTCTACGACACCGACCTGACCGGCTCCGTCCTCCTCCTCGTCGGCAACGAGACCACCGGCCTCAGCTCCACCTGGCGCCACCGCTGCCACCACACCGCCCATATCCCCATGCACGGCACCGCCTCCTCCCTCAACGCCGCCAACGCCGCCACCGCAGCCCTGTACGAGGCGGCGAGACAGCGGCGTTGACCACGTGCAGTGCGGGGCCGGTAAAGTGTTCGCTTTGTTGCAGTCCGCTTACGCGTGATGGCGGCGGGTTGCCAAGTGGAAGAACACGGGGGATCGAGCGTCAACGAATGCAGGGGGGAAGGCATTGTCCTTCGAGGAAGAGCGGAGCCACGCCGGAGCATCCGCACGTATGCAACTCGACGGAGCACCGCACAGCCCCGGGGGGAAGGGGAGGGACGGCGCGGATCTGTCGGTGGCCCCCTCGGACAAGCGCGCGGCCGCACGCTACATCGAGACGGACCTCGGCCCGGCCGCGGTACGTGAGGGTGGGCAAGCCGTGATGGCGTCGACCAGTGTGTTCGGCAGCAGCAACACGACACCGGGAGAGCTGCGGGGCTGGGACACCAGGAAGGGACTCGACTTCTGCCTTGAGCGGTGGGACGCGGCGTGGAAGAAGGCCACCAACCGGCTCAGAAGCGAGATGCACGCTCTCAACGCGACAAAAACCCACTTCCAGAACCAGGAAGTGGACCGCGTCCGAGGCTTCAACAGGGTACTGACCCCGCCGAGCAGCAGCCGTCTCAACAACCTGTGACAGGTGGACTGTCATGGAGCTGACCTACCACGACATCATGAACGCCAATTTCTCCGCTCTCACGGAGACCGCCAAGAACTGGCGGGCGATGGCGAAGCGTTGCGGCACATTGCGGGACAACTACCGCGACCACGTACGCAAGAAGGTCACCGGCTGGGCAGGTGAGTCCGCGACCGCCTTCTGGACATCCTCGGACATCACGCTCCACGAGCTGTCCGCAGCGAAAACCCAGGCGAACCGGATCGCCGAACTGCTGGACGACGCGCACGGTCGTCTTGTCGAGGCACGGAACCATCTGAAGAAGGTCCGCGATCAGGCCGTCCACGAAGGCGGCATGAAGGTGGATGAGTACGGCAAGTGCAACCTCGACACCAGTGAGATGACGGACGAGGAAGCGCAAGGCGCGCTACACGACCCCAGCCGTATGCACGCGGAGGACAAATGGAACCGCCGCATCCAAGAGGCGGTCAAACACGTCGACGACGTCGACTATGACAACATGTTGGCGCTCAAGGCTGCCGCGAAGGACACGGACGGCAAGGGCGAGTCGGGTGGCTTCAACAGCAAGGCAGTCGGCGACGTCGAGAAATACACCGCCAAGCGCTCAGCAGATTTGGCCGGCCGCCTCGACTCCCTGAAGGAAGGCGGTGGCCTGAGCGCGAGGGAGCGCCATGAGCTCCAAGTGATGCTCCGCGAGAACGCGGATGACAAATATTTCACCCGCACCATGCTCAACTCCCTCGGACCGCAGGGCCTGATCGATGCCACAAACCACTTGAACGCGCTGGCTTACCGCACGGACAAGGGACATGAGTCGCAGTACCTGGGCCTGGAAAAATCACTGGCCAACTCCCTGGCGACGGCTACCCGGGTGCCGGTTTTCCGGGACGGCGACGGCAAGAAGATCGCACTGAGCTCCCCGGAATACGGCAAGAAGTACGCGGCATGGCTGCACAGCAAGGACGGTGCCTTCTACGGCGAGTGGCGCAAGGGCATGCGTAAGGCTGGGGCCGAGGAATGGTCGCTCGAGCTGCGGGAGGCGAGCGGGATCGGTAGCAGTTCGTCCTACGGTCGCGGCTATCAGAGCCTCGCCACGCTGATGAAACACGGCGACGGCTACTCTCCGCAGATGCTCTATGACCTGGGCGATGACATCCGGTCAGCCGAAGAAAAAGACCCGAATATTTGGGACCACGCCGGCTTCGGGAAGAACACCCCGGCCGGTAGCGGTCTCCCCGAAATGGCGGGCGAACGTTTCGCGAACGACCCTTATGACGAGATTCTGAAGATTATGTCCAAGGACCCGGATACCGCAGCCGGGTATTTGGATCCGGCCTCGGACGCGGACCCGACCGATGGCAAGGTCGAAAAGAACGACCGTCTCGAATACCTCGTCAAGGACCGTGACTGGAAGATCGTGGACACAGACGTCCACAACGAGAACGATCAGCTCGACAGGCACGCTCGGGAAGGCTTCGAGGCCGCACTCAAGGCCGGGGCGACGGGACGTCTCCCCGACGCGGTCGCCTCCGCGACGCTACCGGAACACTCCGCCGCCAACGCGGGGGTGATGGAGGAAGCGGTGCGGGTGTTCGGCGGGCCGGTGCAGAAGGGAGAGATCTCTCCGATTTCCAAGGACGGCGACTTCGTTGGTTTTCGGCGCACGCTCGCGGAAATGATCGCGGATTACCCGGGTGATGTGCAGCGCGAGACGTACGGCGACAACTACCTGAAAGTTCGGGGGCACGCCGCGAATTTCGATTCCGGGGCGATGCACGAGTACTTGAACCAGGTCGCGCGGGATCCATACGGGTACGGCGTGGTCAAGACCTCCCAGCAGATGTACACCGTTGACCACCTTCGGCATGTGATCAATAACCTCCCACCGGGGGCCGACGCGAGCGATGTCCGCGACTATGCGGGCGACGCGGTTTCCGGCGGGGCCTATGTGTCAGGGATCCTCAGCGAAGCGAAGGCGGACGCGCTGTACGACGACAAAATTGCGGAGGCTAGCGACTTCAACAAGAAGGCGGACGAGGCCAACAAATGGGTGAACCGATTTGTTGGCCTGGGAGTCGGAGATTTTGGGGCAGTCCAGGCCAGTCCTCCGGCGGGATGGGCTCGGGAGGACTTGAATTCTGCCATTATGGAGCAGATCAAGAAGGACGTACCGGAGCAAGCCGCCAAGGCGGAAGGTCAGGGGAAATACAATTTCGCAGAAACTCAAAACCAGACTCGAGAGTTCTATCGGGAACTGGCGGAAAGTGCGAGTCGAGCGGCCGGATTGGATCCGGATATTCGTAAGGCTGTAGAGGCTGGTGTGCGAAATGAATCCATTGACGGTTTTCAGGCTGGTTCCGGAACGACGCGTTCCCATGGAAGTACAGGACCCACGGGATAGGGTGTACTTGTGAAGAGCATCTCGTGCGGTGAGGGGAATCCCAGGGTACTCGCCTTCCTTTTCTGTTTTATGATGATGCTTACGGCTTGCAGCAACGCGCCGGAACGTGAGTACCGAGTCCCTCGGAGTTTGTGCGGACTGTCGATCCCAGAGAAAAAGTATGCTCCGTTGTTCGGGCCGGGCGAGAAGATCCGCCGGGACGACGACCGCGAAAAAATGGGGAGCATGAAGGTCTACACCCAGGGCTGTGACTATTTCGTAGACGGGGATCACACCGTTTCCGTCTCAGGGGGATGGGCAGAGGTGAACGACAAAGCCGCTCCCTCGACGCCTGCTGAGGCGATCAAGTGGCACAACACCCGGGACAAGCCAAAGAAATACCCGGGCACCTACGATGTGGCCACCTGGCAGAACGGGGCAGTTGCCGCAATCGACTGTCCTCGTCCGCGCGGGGACGAGGACGCGTCGTTCACCAGGTACCTCATCGACATCTACGCCGACGACACCCCTCTCAACGACGACCCTGAGCGCGGGCACAAAGTGTTCGGTCAACTCGCCCAGGTGGTCATGGCCAAGGTCGTGAAGAAGCTCCGATGCGAGACGGGTTGAGCCGCACGTAACTCCGCCGGACAGCGGCACGTGACCGGCCGGTAGTGATCGTCTTCACGTCGGCGAGCAGCGGCGGCTGAGGGCGTCGGATGGCAGGATGCGGCGTATGACTTCTGCTGCCTCTTCCGCCGCCAATGCCAGCGCGCCCAAGAAGGATCCCTGGGAGCTGCCCGATGTCTCCGGGATGCGGGTCGGGGTGCTCGGGGGGACCGGGGACCAGGGGCGTGGGCTGGCGTACCGGCTCGCGCGTGGCGGGATGAGCGTCACCATCGGGTCGCGGGCCGCCGAGCGGGCGCAGCAGGCGGCCGGGGAGATCGGGCACGGGGTGCGGGGCGTGGAGAACGCCGAGTGCGCCCGGGAGTCCGACATCGTGATCGTCGCCGTCCCGTGGGAGGGGCACGCGAAGACGATCGAGTCGCTGCGCGAGGAGCTCGCGGGCAAGCTCGTCGTGGACTGCGTCAATCCGCTGGGCTTCGACAAGAAGGGCGCCTACGCGCTGGTGCCGGAGGAGGGCAGTGCCGCCGAGCAGGCCGCAGCCCTGCTGCCCGAGTCGCGGGTCACCGCCGCCTTCCACCACCTGTCCGCCGTGCTGCTCTCCGACCCGGAGGTCGAGGAGATCGAGACCGACGTGATGGTGCTGGGCGAGGTGCGCGCCGACTGCGAGATCGTGCAGGCGCTGGCGGCCCGTATTCCCGGTATGCGCGGCGTCTTCGCCGGACGGCTGCGCAACGCGCACCAGGTGGAGTCGCTGGTCGCCAACCTCATCTCCGTCAACCGGCGCTACAAGGCGCACGCGGGCATCCGCCTCACCGACATCTGAGACCGGCAGCTGAGGGACGGGAGCGGCGGCACACGGTGGGGGAGCGGAAGATCCCCGGTGGCGGCTGGACGGTCGCCGTCGTGGTGGCGGCGGTGCTCGCCAGCTGCTCGCAGCAGGCCATGGACGAGAGCCGGGGCGGGGACCGGGGCGGCGACCGGAGCGAGCAGCAGCGGTCCGCGCCGCTGAGCGTGGCCGCCGTCGAGCGGATGGCGGCCCGGCCCGGTACGGACTGCCCCGTCCACTACGACCTGGCCGGCGCGGCGCGGGCCGCAGGTGTGGCGGGCGCCGGCGCTGTCGAGGCCCGCTCCGTCGAGGGGGAGCGGCCCGACGGCGCGGACTCACCACTGGCTCAGGCCGGCGGCGCACTCGTCGACTGCGGCTACCGCCTCGGCGAGGAGCGGATACGCCTCTTCACCGTCGCCGTCACCAAGGGCACCGCCGTCAATGTGCTGCTCCCGCAGATCCAGCACGACGCCGCTCTCTCCATGGACGCCCTCCTCGCATACGCGGACCGGGCGCGGCGGGCGAAGCGCGGCGAGCCACTGCTGACCTCCACCGGGAACGTCGCCGCCGTCCGGCTGCCCACCGCGGGGGACGGCGACCTCGCGCTCGTCCTCAGCATCGGCAAGCACCACACGCGGCTCTCCCGCGACCAGGTCACAAAGCTGGCCACCCACCTGGCGGACCAGGCCCGGAGCCAGGCGAGCGCCCGGGGGAGCCGACCTCCCGAGCGCAGCGCAGGGTAGACGCGCCCCGAAGGGGCGCGGGGAACTGCGCGAGTACCACACTTGCCCGCAGCCCGCCGGACCTCGGCCAGGGGGCACCCCCTCCCCTGCACAGGGAAGGGGGCCAAGTCCCCCGGGACCACACACCTGGCGCCGCAACTCCGCAAGCCGACCAAGTCGTCGGACACCCCCTCCCGTTCCGCCGCACCAAGGCCCTCAGCGGCGGCGTCGGCCCGCGCCAGTGCCGCGTCCGCGGTTGCCGTGTCGCCGATGCGCCCCGCGACATCCGCGCGCAGTACCAGCAGGCGGAGCAGCTGCACGGGCGTGGGCCGCTCGTCCGGCAGGTCCAGCACCCGGTCGATGATCTTCGCCGCGCCCGCCGGGTCCTCCTTGGAGTCCCCCAGGAGGGACGCGTGGTGCAGGGCCACTGGCGAAGGTCTCGGCAAGGGCGGGCCGGTGGTGCGGGTGGTCGCTCGTCGGCTGCCCGATGCGTAGGTAGTTGCCGCCCGGATCGGTCAGCAGGAACTGCCGTACGCCGTACGACGTGTCCCGTAGTGCACCGAGCCGCGGCAGCCCTCGGGTGGGGGATTCTGCCGTACGTCGCTGCTTGAGCCCGGCCCGGAAGGTTCCGTAGAGCCCGTCGACGTCGTCGGTGCGGATATAGCAGGTGCTGTACGACTCCGTCGGCTCGTACTGCTTCATCCCGAAGAACTGGAGCTGTATGCCGCCGCGCCGAACTGCCGCGTACGGGTTGGGGCTGGTTCCCATCCCCCCCCCGGACATGCGCGGCGCACAGCCCGCGCCCATCATGGGGTGAGCGGTGATCGGCCAGGGGGCGCGCCCGCCGGGAGGCACGATGGCACAGCAGCCCGCACCCGCCGGGCGGGCCGGGGCGAAGTCGGATGAGGACGCGTACACACCGGACCCACGGCGCTGGAAGGCCCTGTCGGTGTGTCTCCTCGTCGGCTTCATGTCGCTGCTGGACGTCTCCATCGTGAACGTCGCGCTGCCGGCCATCGAGAGGGGGCTGGGCGCCACGGAGTCCGCGCTCTCCTGGGTGGTGTCCGGCTACGCCCTCACCTTCGGCCTCGTCCTGGTCCCCTCGGGCCGGATCGGCGACGCGCTGGGCAGGCGTACCGCCTTTCTCGGCGGTCTGGTGCTGTTCACGGTCGCCTCCATGGCCTGCGGTTTCGCACAGGGCTCCGGCTGGCTGGTGGGCGCCAGGCTGCTCCAGGGCGTGGGCGGCGGACTGGTGATGCCGCAGATCTCCGGCATGATCCAGCAGCTGTTCCGCGGCGCCGAGCGCGGCAAGGCGTTCGGCATGCTCGGCTCCACCATCGGTCTGTCCACCGCGGTCGGCCCGCTGCTGGGCGGGCTGCTCATCCAGGTGTTCGGCGCCGGTGAGGGCTGGCGCTGGGTGTTCTTCGTCAACCTGCCCATCGGCATCATCGCCTTCCTGCTGGCCCTGCGCCTGGTGCCGCGCGCCTGCGCCGAGCGCGACACCGAGCACCGGCACACCCTCGACCCGTTCGGGGTGCTGCTGCTGGGCGCCGGTGTGCTCAGCGTGATGCTGCCGCTGGTCCAGGAACGGCAGTGGCCGGGGCAGGGCAAGTGGCTGCTGATCCCGCTGGGCGCGCTGCTGCTGGGCGGCTTCGTGTGGTGGGAGCGGATCTATCTGCGCCGCGGCAGCGAACCCCTGGTCGACCTGCGGCTCTTCAGGGACCGCTCGTACTCGCTGGGGGCGCTGCTGGGGCTGGTGTACTTCGCGGGCTTCACCACCATCTTCTTCATCTTCACGCTCTTCCTGCAGAACGGGATGCGCTACACCGCCCTCCAGGCCGGGCTGACGCTGACCCCCTTCGCCATCGGCTCGGCGGTCTCCGCCGCGGTGGGCGGCCGGTTCATCACCCGGGTGGGCCGCCCGCTGATCGCCGTCGGCCTGCTGCTCGTCCTGATCGGCCTCGGGGGAGCGGCGCTGGCCGTGCACGAGGTGCAGAACAGCAGCGTGGGCTGGTCGCTGGCCGCCCCCATGCTCTGCGCGGGCCTCGGCTCCGGGCTGGTGATCTCCCCCAACCAGACCCTCGCGCTGCGTTCCGTGCCCGTCGCGCAGGGCGGCGCTGCCGGCGGGGTGATCCAGACCGGCCAGCGGATCGGCGCCGCCGCCGGGATCGCCGCCGTGGGCGCGGTCTTCTTCGCCTGGCTCGCCAGCAGCCACAACTGGGCCACAGCGCTGGATTACGGGCTGCTCACCGCCGTGTGCTTCGTCGCGATGGCGCTGGCGGTGGCCGTCGCCGACGTCGTCTACGGGCGCCGCGCGGCACGCCGGGAGGCGTGAGGGAGAATGGCCGGTGCACCCTTGTCCGCCGCAGTGCACCGCACTCCCGAGCGCACCGCACTCCCGTTGGAGACCGAGCCATGCCAGCCCTCACCAGCCGCATCCCCAAGGGCCTCGCCCTGTACGCGACCGTCATCTGCGTCCTCGCCGCCGTCGCAGCCGTGGTCTCCTTCGTGAACGGCAGCTGGCTCGGCATCGTCTGGGTGCTGCTGGCGGGCCTGACCTCGAACATGGCCTGGTACTACCACCGCCGCACGGCGCGGGCCCGGGCCGCGGAGTAGCCGAAAGCGAGGGCTCAGGGCACGGGAGCCCAGGACATGGGCCCCTCACGGCAGCAGCACGTTCTGGGGTTCGCCCTCCCAGAAGCGGAAGTACTCCAGGCCGAGGAAGGTCTCCGGCTCCGAGACGTCCATGCCCCGCAGCAGCCCGTCGATGAGCCCCCAGAACACCTCGTTGACCTGCGGAATCCACAGGCAGCCGAAGACGATCAGCAGCCCGAACGGAGCGAAGGGCTCCGCCTGCTGCCGGACACGCGGCGAAAGCCAGGGTTCGAGTATCCCGAAGCCGTCGAGCCCGGGAACCGGCAGCAGGTTCAGCACCGCCGCCGTCACCTGCAGCAGCGCGAGGAAGGCCAGGGCGCTGCGGAAGGCGACGGGCACGTCCCGCATGGAGTCCAGCCAGAACGGCGCCGTGAGCACGGCGGCGAACAGCGCGTTCGTCAGCGGCCCCGCCGCCGAGATCACACTGTGCTTCCAGCGGCCCCTGATCCGGCCCCGTTCGATGTAGACGGCCCCGCCTGGCAGCCCGATGCCGCCGAGGATCACGAAGATCACCGGCAGCACGATGCTGAGCATGGCGTGGGTGTAGTGCAGCGGGTTGAGCGTCAGATACCCCTTCGCGCCCACCGACACATCCCCCGCGCTCAGCGCGGACCGTGCGTGCGCGTACTCGTGCAGGCACAGCGAGATGATCCAGCCGGAGACGACGAAGAAGAAGACGGCCACACCCGTCACCTCGGCCCAGCCGGCCCATACGGCCCAGCCGGAGACCGCCATGATCGCGACGAGTCCGAGGAAGACCGGGCTGATCCGGTGATGGTCCGGGTGGGTCGCTGCGCTGGTCATGGAGCCAGACCGTACCGGCAGCTGCCCGTACCCCGCGAACCCCGCGCACGATACGGGCCGTTGGTACGCGAGCGCGCCATTGGCCCGTAGTGGCCGCCTTGAACGTATCGCCGCCGCGTCGTCAGCCCCGTGGGACGGCAGGGACCACAGGGACAGCCGCAGCCCCCTGCTCCCCCGGGGGCGTCGGCACCGACTCC
>NZ_JADKMA010000073.1 GCF_017676365.1 Streptomyces oryzae | reverse complement strand
GGGCCCGCTGACCACCGGCACCGCCTACACCGCCGGCACCGCCTCCCTCCTGCTGGGCCTCGCGGGCGGCGCCGCCCTCCCGCTGACCACGGGCCCGCTGCTGGGCTGACGCAGACCCCCGTACCGGTATATTCCAGCGAACGAATCTTCGAACGCGGTGACGCGGCGACGGGGGAGAAGAGGAACGTGTCCACGAGTAGCGAGCGCTCCGGAATGGTCGCGACGCGGGACGGCCATCGGGTCACGCCCGCCGAGCTGTTCTTCGACCTCGTCTTCGTCTACGCGATCACCCAGGTCACGGCCCTGATGGCGGCCCACGTCAGCGTGGGGCGGGTGCTGGGGGCGCTCGTCGTGCTGGCGCTGCTGTGGTGGTGCTGGTGCTGCTTCGCGTGGCTGGGGAACGTCGTACGGGCGGACACCGGGGCGCTGTTCGCCGTCCTGGTGACGGTCATGGCCGTGGTGCAGATCGTCTCGCTGGTCGTTCCCGGAGTGTTCACGCATGCCGACGGCGGACTGCCCGCGCCGCTGACGTTCGTGCTGTGCTACGGAGCCGTCCGGCTGCTGCATCTGGCTGCCTACCGGGTGGCCCACCCCGACGACCGCGCCCTGCACCGCACGCTGCGCAGAACCGCGCTGCTGTCCGTGGGCCCGCCCTTCGTCCTGCTGCTCGCGGGCAGCTTCCTCAGCGGCGCCGTGCAGGTGCTGGTGTGGCTGTGTGCGGTACTTGTCGACTACGCCGGGATCTACCTCACCGGCGGCAGCGGCTGGCGCGTCGTCTCCCCGGGGCACTTCGCCGAACGGCACGGCCTCATCGTCATCATCGCCCTGGGCGAGTCCATCGTCGCGATCGGCGTGGGCGTGGGCGACTTCGCCGTCACCCTGCCCGTGCTGGGAGCCGCCACCGCCGGGCTGCTGGCCGCCGCCGCGCTGTGGCGGGTCTACTTCCGGCACGTCATGCCGGAGGCCGAGCACCGCATCACCGGCTTGGACGGTGACGCGCGCACCCGCTTCGCGCGCGACGTCTACACGTTCTTGCATCTGCCCCTCGTCGCGGGCGTCGTACTGACCGCGCTCGGCATCAAAAAGGCCCTCCACCAAGTCGCCGACAACGACCACTATCCACTGACCGAACCCGTGCACGGCCTCGCCGCCTGGGCGCTCACCGGAGGCGCCGGCCTCTTCCTCCTCGGCGCCGCCGCCATCCTGCTGCGCACCGTTCCCGCCCGCCGGCCATTCGCCCTTCTGGCCGTCGGCGTTGCCTGCCTGGCCGCGGGTGCGGTGGTCCAACTGGTCCCGGCCCTCCTGGCGTTGGTGCTGCTCGCCGCCGCGCTGACGGCCGTAGCTCTGCGGTCCGCACCGGCGCGGGCGGACGACGACTCTCAGCAGGACGCTCCGTAACAGCCGGCGATCGCCGCGGCGCGGTCGCGCAGGGAGGCGCGCAGCCACTGCGGGGCCAGGGCTTCCGCGTCCGTGCCGAGCTGCCACAGCGCCCATTCGGCGTGCCGCGCATCCTGGAAGGTCGCCTCCAGCCGTATCCGGCCGTCTGCGTCGGCCTCTTCGGCGCGTACGGCCAGCGCGGTGCCCAGCAGATACTCCCGCCGCGCCGGGTCCACCCGTACCAGCACGGTGACTTGGTCGCCGCCGGTCCGGAACCGCGTGCTGCGTTCCTGCCAGGCCCGGTCCAGATCGACCCCCTCCGGCCGCTGCGCGGGCTCGTCGAGTTCCTCGGCGGCCAGCACCCGCGACAGCCGGTAGGTGCGGTCCTCGCCAGACCGCATGGCCAGCAAATAGCCCTGCTCCCGTACGGTGACCAGGCCGATCGGGTCCACCGTGCGCCAGTTCGGGGACCGGCCCACGGCCGCGTACCGGATGCGCAGCTTGTGACCGGCCAACACCGCACGCCGGACCTCGGCCACCACGGCCTCGGGCACCTCCTCCTCAGTGGCCACGCGGCGGGAGAGAAGGTCGGACTCCGGGTCGATGAGCAACCGCTGTGCCGCGCCGGCCGCGGTGTCCCGGTGGCTTTCGGGCAGCGCGTCGACCACCTTGAGCATGGCCGAAGCGAGCGCCGAGCCGAGGCCGAACGCCTGCGCGCCGCGCCGTGATCCGGCGATCAGCAGGGCGAGGGCCTCGTCGTGGTTCAGCCCGGTCAGCTCGGTCCGGAAGCCGGGCAGCAGCGCGAAGCCGCCGTTGCGCCCGCGCTCGGCGTAGACCGGAACACCGGCCGCGGACAGCGCCTCGATGTCCCGCAGCACGGTGCGGGTGGAGACCTCCAACTCGCGGGCCAGCGTGGTCGCGGACAGCCGCCCGCGCCGGCGCAGCAGCAGCACAAGCGAGACCAGTCGGTCAGCGCGCATGCGAGAACATTAGCGAATACACGACACAGGGCGTCATGCATTCGTTGCGAGGCTTCCCCTGCGCTTGAAGAAGCCGACGAATCGATTGGAGCTGATGTGACTGTGGAGCGAACGGCGGTCAACCCGTGGAACTGGTCCGTGGAGTTGGGATACAACCAGGGCGAGCTCGTCTCCGGGCACACCCGGACCCTGTACTGCGCCGGACAGACCGCGATGAACGGCGACGGCGAGCCCCAGCATCCCGATGACATGGCAGCGCAGCTGTCCCTGAGCCTCGACAACCTGGAGGCCGTCCTCGGCGAGGCCGGCATGTCCCTCACCAGCCTCGTCCGGCTCAACGTCTACGCCACCGACGTCGACCTGCTCCTCCAGCACTACGGCGTACTGGCCTCGCGGCTGGGCACCGCGGGGGCCACCCCCGCCAGCACGATGCTGGGAGTGACCCGGCTGGCGATCCCGACCCTGCTGGTCGAGCTGGAGGGCACCGCCGTCGCGTAATCCGTTTGCACGCCGGTCGCCGAGGGGCTAGGTTCCCCGTGGTCGTGACCCGTCAGCAGGAGGTGAGCCCCGTGAACGCAGTATCCGCAATGGGTGCTCCCCTGCAGTCCACGATCGCGCGGCCGGAGTAGTCGCCGCCGGGAGCGCCGCCAGGCAACGCGCGAAAGGCGACTCCCATGAACACAACCCCTTCTTCGACTCCGCCCCAGAAGCAGCCACAGGTCGACGCGACCCGGCGGTTGCGCGCAACGGGGGAGCGGGCGCTGGTCCTCCATGGCGGCGGATCGGCCGGCAATGCGTGGGAGATCGGCGTCATCGCCGGTCTGTTCGACGCCGGAGTGGATGTGACCGAGGCCGATGTCATCATCGGGACATCGGCTGGATCGACGGCCGCGGCCCAGATCACCAGCGCGGCCCCGCCCGACCTGCTTGCCGACATCCTTTCCGCTGCACCCCAGCAGCGGACTGGTCCGGCGGCAGGACCCGGCGGTGGCCGCGCTTCCATCGGGCCCGCGGCGAACCATATGGAGATGACGAGCCGCATCATCGCCGCCGCCGAGGACGCGGCCGACATGCGCCGCAGAATGGGCGCGGCGGCGCTCGAAATGGATGCGGCGTCGGACGGCTCCGGGCCGACGCGGTGGCGCACCACGGTCGCCGCCCGGCTGCCCAGCCAGCACTGGCCGGAACAGACGATCCTCATCACGGCGGTCGATGCCCATACCGGTGAGCCTGTCGTGTTCGACCGCCACAGCGGTGTCGACCTGGTGGACGCGGTCGCCGCCAGCACTTCCAACGGCTTCGGCGTCCCGCCCTACCGCATCGGCGACAGCCGGTACATCGACGGCGGCTACCGACGCAACGAGAACGCCGATCTGGCAGCCGGACACGAACGGGTGCTGGTGCTCTCGCCGTTCGGTGGCAGGACACGGCATCCGCTGGAGTGGGGCATGCAACTCGCGGCGCAGATCGACGAACTCCGCGCGGGCGGCAGCAGGGTCGAGACGATCTTCCCGGACCGCGCCTCACTCAACGCGTTCGGCACGAACATGATGGATCTGTCGACGCGCCCGCCCGCCGCTCGCGCCGGCTACGACCAAGGCCGGAGCCTTGCCAGGCACCTCGGCACATTCTGGGGCTGACGTCCACGGAAGCCGGGGGAGCCCGCCCTGGGACCTCATGGCTCCCGCGTGAGCGGCTGTGCGTGGCGTCAGCGTGGGCGTCAGCGTGGCGTCAGCGTGCGAACTTCTCGATGGCCGCCGGGGTGACCGGGGTGAAGAAGTTGACGAGGTTGCCGTCGGGGTCGCGGAACAGCAGCGACCGGTTGCCCCAGGGCATCGTGGTGGGCCCGTTGACGAAGTCGGTGACGAAGCCGGTCAGGTTCTGGTGAACGCGGTCCACGTCGTCGACGAGGAACTCGGTGATCACGCTGTGGTTGTCCGCCGGGCGGGCGGAGTCCGGGGCGAACAGCGGGACGGTGCGGGTGCTGGCGATCGCGAGGGTGGCGCTCGCGGTCCTGAGTTCGGCGAAGTCCTCGGTCGCCCACGTGGCCTGCACCCCTGTGGCTCGCTCGTAGAACTCGACGAGGCGCGCTACGTCGCTGGTGATGATGCGGATCGAGACGAAGTTCATGGGAATCTCCTTGGCTGTGCTGGAGTCGTGCACGTCGCAGGCTAGGAGAAATAGAGGACAGAATCGGTCCCGTATTCGCATTAGGCTGCGAACATGCCTCGACCCGCTGCCCGCGTGCTGACACTCCTGGAGCTGCTGCAGTCGGGCGGCACCCGGACAGTGGCCGAACTCGCCGACCGGCTCGGCGTCGAAGGGCGCACCGTGCGGCGGTATGTGGACCAGCTGATCGACCTGGACGTGCCCGTGGAGTCGGTGCGCGGCCGCTACGGCGGATACCGGCTCGCCCCCGGGTACCGTCTGCCGCCGCTCATGCTGAGCGACGACGAGGCGCTGGCCGTGCTGCTCGGCCTGGTCGCCGGCCGCCGATCAGGGCTGACGACGACGGAGCACACGGCAAGCGAGACGGCAACGGCGAAGATCCGGCGGGTGCTGCCCAAGCACCTCGCCCGTCGGCTCGACACACTCCTGGAAGCTCTCGCCTTCACGGATCAGCCCGGTGATTTCGACACCCCGGACGCCGGGGTCCTGCTCACCCTCGCCGATGCGGTGCGCCACCGCCGACCGGTCTCGATCCGCTACACCGACCGCGACGGACGGCGCAGCGAACGCACGCTGCACGCCTACGGGATCGTCGCCCATGCGGGCCGGTGGTACGTCACGGGCCAGGACGCCCGGATCGGCGAGGACCGGACCTTCCGGCTCGACCGCATCGCGGACGCGCGGACCCTGCCCGGCTCGTTCGAAGCGCCCGAGGGTCCCGGTCCGGCACAACGCGTGTTGTCAGCGTTCGCCACGGCCGAGTACCGGTACGAGGTGACCTTGCGGATCCACGGGACGACCGGGCAGATCCGCGCTCACCTTCCCGCCAGCGTCGCGAGCCTGGAGGAGCACGCGCCCGAGGCAGGCCAGGACCGGGCGACCGAGCGCTGGCTGCGCGTCGAGCTGCGCGCTGAGCGGCTCGACTGGTTGCCTCCGGTACTCGCCTCACTCGACCGGCCGTTCGTCATCGAGCGCCCCGATGAACTGCGCGACCTCGTCACCGCGCTCGCCGATCGCCTCGCGTCCCACGCCCGGCGCCGGTGCGGCGACGGTGGCCCTTGATGTCAGGTCTGCCGATGTGGCCCGGCGCCCGTTCGGACTCGCCGGACCAGAGCTGGGGAGCGAACCGGTGGACGGCAGCCACTACTTCGTGGTGGCTGCCGAAGGTGAGGGGCAGGCGGTAGCGCAGCCGGGGGAGCCCCGGGCGCAGCGGCTCCTCGTCACGGACCAGCCGCCACAGCACGGGATCGTCCCGGTCGATGGCCCCCTCCGGGCACAGCTCCAGGGAGCGGATCACCCCGCCGCGTCCCATCGGGCTCACCCAGAGACCGACCCCGGCGAGGGTGTGCCAAGGGATCACGTTCCGCCCCTTCCCATCGAAGACCCACACCCCGGCCCCGTCCACGCTGACCGTGGCGTTGCGGCCCTTCCACACGGCGAGGAAGGTGAGCACACCGAAGCCCCCGAAGAGCAGCAGAATGGTGACCCCTGCCCCGTACGCCTCCACACCACCGCGCCTGACGGCCAGCAGCATGCCGCCGACGCCGAACACGGTGAGCACGGCGGAGGCGATGCCGCCCTTGCGCGCGTTGCGGCGGCCAGTGCGTACGACTACCGCGTCGGGGGCGGGTGCCAGGTCCATGTGAGCGACGGTAGCGCACGCCGTACGAACAGCCGTGCGGCCGTGTGAGGATGTGCGGCATGGCCGACGCGTACGAGTTGATCATCAACGCAGACCTGCCCGACGACCTCTCGCAAGCCGAAGTGGACGAGCTCCGCTGGCACTTGGGGCTGGGCCCTGAGCCGCCCGAGCACACGATCGTGACGGAGTTCCCCCAGGAGTTCGTGGACGAGCACGGCGAACTCACGGAGTACGCACCCGGCGCGGCCGGCACCTGGGAGGAAGTGAAGCTCCCCGCACTGGGGCGGCGCGGCCCGGCCTGGCGGATCGGCGGCGCACTCTTCGCCGCGCTGGAGCGGCGCGAGCCGAGTGAGCCCCGTCCCGGCTGGGCTCTGTCCTGCCGCCAGGAACTGCACCCCGACGAATTCGAGGGGCCGGAGCAGTGTGTCCGGTGGCTGCAACGCCGCGTGCCCGAGCCGCACTTCGACCTCAAGGTCTACTGGCGCTTCTACGAAGACCTCTCCCTCGAACCGACCTTCCTCGGCGAGAGCGGCTTCGGGCCCCGGCAGACCGTCTGCACGCCGCCCTCTCCGCAGGTCCTTCGCCTGGTCGCCGACGGCCGGAGCCGAGAAGCGGTGGCTCAGGCCCGCAGGGACGCGGGTCTGAGCATCGAACAGGCCCGCAGCTACGTCGCAGCGCTCCAGGCAGGCCGCGTCGTCCTGTCCTGACCTACGCCGAGAATCCGCCTTCCCGCACGTGCGCGAGGAACGCCCGCCAGGCGGGGGAGGCGACGAGCAGCGCGGGGCCGCTGGGGTTCTTGGAGTCCCGGACGGGGAGGGAGGGGCCGGGGTAGCCGACGGCGACTTCCAGGCAGTTCCCGCCGTTCTGACCGCTGTAGCTGCTCTTGCGCCACGCTGTGGCGGGCAGGTCGGTCGAGTTGATCATGAAAGTTCCCTCACTCTGGCCGCGATCATGTCCACTGACGCCTTTGGGGAGAGGGCGTCGGCTCGCAGCAGATCATAGGCATGGTGGTAACCGGCGACCTCGTCCGGCGCCGCGCTGATGTGGCCGCGAGCGCGGCCGTCGATGTACACGACGTCGGCTCCCTCATCCATCGTCAAGCCTGCGAACGGTCCGTCCATACTGGCGTGTTCCCCCACGTCGAACGGAATGACCTGCACGATGGTCCGGGGATCTTCCGCCGCCTCCACGACAGCCCTCAATTGCCGGGCCATGATTTCGGGCCCGCCGACAGCCCGGCGCAGAACGCTCTCGTCGAGTACCACCCACAGCTGGGCCCGATTGTCGCGCTCCAAGATGTGCTGGCGGGTCATTCGGGCCGCGACCAACTCGGCGGTGTTCGGGAGGCGTGCTGCGGAGAAGAGTGCCCTTGCGTACTCCTCCGTCTGCAACAGCCCAGGCACCACCTGGCTCTCGAAGTCCCAGATGCTGACCGCCTCCTTCTCAAGCTCCACGAACGGCCGGAACCAGTCCGGGTACGCGTGCTCGATCACGATGGGCCACAGGCGGGCGAACATCCCGCCTGTGCACAGCACATCGTCACAGCGTTGGGCGAACTCCTCGCTCGGGACGCGGCTAGCGGTCTCGATCCGCGAAATGTACGAGTGGGTGCAGAAGGTGCGCGCGGCCAGGGTGGTCTGGCTCAGTCCGGCCTCTTCTCTCCTGATCCGCAACTCGGTGCCGAAATAGGCGAGGGTCGAGACCTTCGGGTCGGCCTTCGGGTCGCCGTTGACCCGAGGGTTTTCTGCCGTCATTTTGCTTCTCCGCCTCTTGACAAGCACAGGTGCACAGCAAGTCCTCTGCACAAGGCTATGTCCGGAGCGCCACGCTGGGACCACAGAACGTGAAAGTCCCTGAAGAAAGGCGCCGTTCCATGGCAGAGAGCCCGTACGAGAACCCGACGCTCACCAAGCTCCGCGACGCGGAGGAGACGTGTGAGCGGCTCCGTACCGCGCTCGCGGAGGCGGACATCGTGCTGCCCTCGCTCAGCGTGGACCTCGCCTCGTGCGCGAGCACCACACTGCGTGGCCCGCTACTGGAGCTGGGCGGCTGCAATCTGGCGACGGCCGGGAAGCTGGCCAAGGCGCTGGGCGAGCACGCCCGTTGAGCAGTACGGGATGGCGTCCGGGCGAGGTCGTCGCCGACCTCGCCCGTCGTACGGCGGGAGTTGTCAGCGGCGTCACCGCGGACGGGCGTGTGCGGCTCGTACGTCCGGGCGGGCCCGCGTGGACGGCTGATCCGGGGGAGCTGCGGGCGGCCACCAGGGCGGAGGTGATGTCGGTGAAGGTGGCGACGGCCAACCAGCGCTGGGGGCTCCAGTGATCGGCCCCTGGGTACCATCTCAGCGGCGGCGGCGTTTGCCACGTCTGATGCTCTCCCAGGCGATCCAGACGGAAGTGATGGTCCCGACTGCGATGATCACGCTGGAGAGCGCGGAGACAGCCGACAGGATGAGGGTCACGTCGTCTTTGTTCACGTGGGCCCCCTCTGTCGGTGCAACTCCCATTTTTTAGAGGGGGACTAGAAGGAAATCAAGAGGGGCTAGAAGGGGCCTCTCGGGGCGTCGTAGGCTTACCGTATGACCGACACGCCCGCTCCTTCTCCGCAAGTTCCTCCCGGAGTGCGCGCGGCCATGGCTGCCCATATCGAAGCCGCACTGGCCTGTCTGGACTCCATCCCCGATCCGGTGGACCGCGAGGTGACGGCCAGGGCTCTGGCCGACGACCTGCTGCCCGAAGCCGCACGGCGGGTGAAATCAGTGCGGGGTGAGGCGGTGGTGGAGTTGCGCGAGAGCATGAAGTTGCGGGAAGTCGCGGAGCTGCTCGGCCTCTCGGTGCCCCGGGTCGATCAGCTCGCCAAGGGCAAGTGAACGCCTCCCGGAAGCACCCTTTGGAGTGAGCCGCTCAGGCCGTTCAGGCCGCCGTGGTCGTCGGCTTGCGTGCGGAGGCGCTGCGCTGGGGGGCCAGGAAGAAGGCCATCGTCACTCCCAGGTAGAGGAGCCAGACGATCAGCTGGACCACCGTGGGGTCGGGCTGGAAGTTGAAGATGCCCTTCAGCAGGGTGCCGTACCAGCTGTCGGGGGAGATGGTGGAGCTGATGTCGAACGCCTTGGTGCTCAGGCCGCCGAGGAACCGGGCCTCCTGGAGATCGTGGACGCCGTAGGCGAGGACGCCGGCCGCGACGACCACCAGCATGGCGCCGGTCCAGGTGAAGAACCGGGCGAGGTTGATCCGCAGGGCGCCGCGGTAGAAGAGCCAGCCGAGGACGACGGCGGTGGCCAGGCCCAGCAGTACGCCGATCAGCGGGGCCGAGCTGCCCTCGCCGCTGGCCCGTACCGAGGCCCAGACGAACAGCGCGGTCTCCAGCCCCTCGCGGCCCACGGCCAGCAGCGCGGTGGCGACCAGCGCGCCGGTGCCCATCTGGAGGGCGGCGTCCAGCTTGCCGTGCAGCTCGCTCTTCAGATGGCGGGCCGTGCGGCGCATCCAGAAGACCATCCAGGTGACCAGCCCGACGGCGAGTATCGACAGCGAGCCGCCGAGCGCTTCCTGGGCCTCGAACGTGAGCTCCTGGGAGCCGAATTCGAGTGCCGCGCCGAAGCCGAGGGAGATGGCGCAGGCCGCCCCGATGCCCAGCCAGACGGGGCGCAGCGCGTCCCGCCGCTCCGTCTTGACCAGGTAGGCGACGAGAATGCAGACGACCAGACTGGCCTCCAGACCCTCGCGCAGGCCGATCAGGTAGTTACCCAACATGCCGGTTCTTCCTCCACCTTCGCTGACCGGATTGATCGAGTTGCGTGATCACGAGAACAGCTCGCGGCCCCACCAGTCGTCCTTGCTGCGGACGCCCGGAGGGATGGCGAAGAGAGCTGAGCCGACGTGCTGGATGTACTCGTTGAGCGCGTCGTTGCGCGCCAGCTTGCGCTGGATGGGGATGAAGCCGCGGCGTACGTCGCGCTGGTACGCGAGGAAGAACAGCCCCGCGTCCAGCCGGCCGAGGCCGTCGGTGCCGTCGGTGAAGGAGTAGCCGCGGCGCAGGATCCGGATTCCGTCGTTGGCGTCCGGGTGCGCGAGGCGGACGTGCGAGGTGGGCAGCATCGCCTTGAGGAACGGCTCGTCGTGTTCCTTGGCCTTGCCGACGGGTGCGCCGGTGCGCTTGTCCCGGCCGAAGATGTCCTCCTGCTCCTTGAGCGAGGTACGGTCCCAGGTCTCGATGTGCATCCGGATGCGCCGGGCCACCAGATACGAGCCGCCGACCAGCCACTCGGGCCCGTCCTTCTTCGACACCCACACATGCTTGCCCAGCGCCTCGGTGTCGGTGCCGGAGATGTTCCGGGTGCCGTCCTTGAAGCCGAACATGTTGCGGGGCGTCTGCGCGTCGGGCGTGGTGGAGGAGGTCTTGCCGAAGCCGAGCTGGGACCAGCGGATCGCGGCCTTGCCGAAGCCGATACGGGCCAGATTGCGGATCGCGTGCACGGCGACCTGCGGGTCGTCGGCGCACGCCTGAACGCACAGGTCGCCGCCGCTGCGGGCCTTCTCCAGCTTGTCGCCAGGGAAGGCGGGCAGCTCGACCAGTGCCTCGGGCCGCCGCTCCTCCAGCCCGAACCGGCCCTTGTCGAAGAGGGAGGGGCCGAAGCCGATCGTCAGGGTGAGCCGGGACGGCTTGAGCCCGGCCGCCTCGCCCGTGTCGTCCGGCGGCGACTCGGGGATCGGCCCGAACGCGCCCTCGCCGACCCCCTCTCCTGCCGTCATCCGGGCCGCGGCTGCGGTCCAGTCCTTGAGGAGCTGGACCAGCTCGGCGCGGTCCTTGGTCGTCACGTCGAACGCTGCGAAGTGCAGCCGGTCGGGCACGGCGGTGGCGATGCCCGCCTGGTGCGCGCCGTGGAAGGGCACCGCCTGCCCGGTGGCTGCGCCGTCGGAGGCGGCACTCGCGTTGCTGCTGTGCAGCGCCGTGGCCGTACCACCGGCTGCGACGGCGCCCAGCGCCACGCCGGCCCCGCCCCAGCCGAGCAGGGAACGCCGCGCCACCGCTGACCGGGAGCGTGTGCCCCCGGTCTGCCCGTGCTGCTGCTCCACTTCCTGTTGCTGCTCAGTGCTGTTGCTGTCTTCCGCTGTCACGAACGCGCTCCCTCGTGCTCGACCGTCCAGTGGCCGTTTCGTGTCCGGCGGTTACTCGGCGACGGCAGCGGCCAGCTTGGACAGCGGCTCCGCCAGGGCGTTCACCGCGTCCGACAGCTCCTTGCGCTCGCTCTTGCCGACCTTGTCGTACGACTTGAAGGAGTACTCGTCCTTGTTCTTGCCGTCGTCCTCGCGGTACTTCTCCAGCAGCTTGTTGAGCGCGGAGAACTGCCCGTCCAGCTCCTTGACCAGCGCCGCGTCGTTCTTCTTGGCGACCGGCTTGAGCAGTTCGTAGGACTTCTGGGCGCCTTCCACGTTGGCCTTGAAGTCGACCAGGTCGGTGTGGCTGTAGCGCTCCTCCTCACCGGTGACCTTGCCGGTGGCCACCTCGTCGAGGAGTTCCTTGGCGCCGTTGGCCATGGAGGTGGGGGTGATCTCCGCCTTGCCGACCTTCTTCTCCCAGGCGGTGAGGTCCTTGATGAGCTGGTCGGCGAGCTTCTTGTCGGCTGCGGTGATCTTCTTGTCCTTCCACAGCGACTTCTCCAGCCGGTGCCAGCCCGTCCAGTCCTTCTTCGGGTCCTGGCCGTCCTCGAGGCCGTCCTCGCGCAGGTCGACCTTGGGGTCGATGTCGCCGAAGGACTCCGCGACCGGTTCGGTGCGCTCCCAGCCGATACGGGAGGGTGCGTACGTCTTCTTGGCCTCGTCCAGATCGCCCGCCTTGACGGCGTCTGCGAACTTCTTGGCCTTCGGCAGCGTCTGTTCGGCCTGCTTGAGGGTGTAGTCGCGGTAGTCGGAGACCGCGGCGTCCAGCTTCGGGTCGCGCTTGGCGGCCTTGGAGCCGCCGGTCGCCTTGACCTTCTGCCGGATGCCGTGGCCCTTCATCCCGGGCTTGCAGGCGATCTCGTAGTCGCCCGCCTTGATCTCCGCGGTGACCTTCGCCTTCGTTCCGGCGCCGATGTTCTCGCGCTCGGTGACGATCCGGCCGTCCGGGTAGAGGATGTAGACCTCGTTGACCTTGGAGCCCTTGTTCTCCACCGCCAGCTGGACATGGCCGGCGGGGAACGACTTGCGGGACACCTTGCAGGAGTCGTCGGTCGCGGTCACCTTCACCGCGCCCTCACCACCGGCGTCGGCCTTCTCGGCGCACCCGCTGACGGCGGCGAGCGATATCGCGGCCAGGGCAGCGCTGACGGCAGAGAGGCGGACGGGACGCATGCGAACTCCAGCGGGGACGAGAGTGACGAGCGGGCCTTCGAAGTGAGGCGAACCTAACTTAGCCGGACCTAATCTTATGGTCCAGCCGGCGGCCGCCCCTGGTGACCACCGTCACCGTCCCGCTCCGTCACCTCCTCGTGACCTCCCCGTGCGCGTCACCCCCTCGTATCCGTCACCTCCTCAACCGGTTACCGCTCCGTGCCGAAGGAGTAGACGGTCGTGGACCGGTACGTCTTCCCCGGGCGCAGCACCGTGGAGGGGAAGCCGGGCTGGTTCGGGGAGTCGGGGAAGTGCTGCGTCTCCAGGCAGAAGCCGTCCCCCGCGCGGTAGACGCGGCCGGAGGTGCCCTTGAGCGTGCCGTCGAGGAAGTTGCCGCTGTAGAACTGCAGCCCCGGCTCGGTGGTGGCGACCCGCATCGTGCGGCCGGACTCCGGCTCGGTCACCGTGACCACCTGACGGGGCCGGTCGGTGATGCCCTTGTCGAGGACGAAGTTGTGGTCGAACCCTTGGCCGCGCAGGATCTGCGGGTGACCCTCGCGCAGGTCCTGGCCGATCGGCTTGCCGTGCCGGAAGTCGAACGGCGTCCCGGCGACCCGCGCCAGCTCACCCGTGGGGATGAGGGTCTTGTCGACGGGGGTGTATCGGGAGGCGGCGATCCGCAGCGTATGGCCCTCGATGCTGCCGCTGCCCTCGCCGGCGAGATTGAAGTAGGTGTGGTTGGTGAGGTTGACGACGGTGGCCTTGTCCGTCGTCGCCTTGTAGTCGATACGCAACTCACCGCGCGGCGTGAGGAGATAGCGGACCCGGGTGCGCAGTGTGCCGGGGTAGCCCATCTCCCCGTCCCGGCTGACGTACCGCAGCGTGAGTCCGACGTCCGGGCCCGAGCTGTACGGCTGCACGTCCCACACCCGCTTGTCGAATCCCTTGGTGCCGCCGTGCAGGCTGTTGGGGCCGTCGTTGGCCGGAAGTTCGTACTCCGTCCCGTCCAGGGTGAACTTCGCGTCCGCTATGCGGTTGCCGTAGCGGCCGATCAGCGCGCCGAAGTAGGGGCTGTCGGCGACGTAGTCGTCCAGCGCGTCGAAGCCGAGCGACACGTTGCCCGACCGGCCGCGCCGGTCGGGGATCTCCAGGGACTGCACGATGCCGCCGTAGGAGAGGACACGCAGCCGCGTTCCGCCGTTGGCGAGCGTCCACCGGTCCACGCGGTCCCCGTTGTCCAGCGTGCCGAAGTGCTCCCGGACGGGCGGCTGATGGCGGCCGGTACGGGAGCTGCCGGCGGCCGTCGCCGGGGTGGCGGCCCTGGCCGCTGTCGTGGTGGCGGCGGCCGTCGCGATGCCGGTGGTCGCTGCAAGGAGGGTGCGTCTGCTGGTCGTCATCGGTGCTGGCTCCTTGGCCTGGGCTCGTTCGCAGCGTCCGATATTTCGAACGCCGTTCGATATGCGGCTCCAGTGAAGAGCGCAGCATTCCCGCTGTCAACACTCGTGTCCGCGCCAATTCGCCTTTTGCTGTTGCGGGATTGTGCCCGGGAGGGGGTGCCCTTGCTGCTCGTTACGGGCTGCGGGGGTTTGTGGCTCGTCGCGCAGTTCCCCGCGCCCCTTCGGGGCGCAAACTCTTTCCGCGCAGCCCCCACGCCGGGGAACGCAGGAATCCGACGGGCAAGCCATGGCGCCCTGGATTTCAACGAGCGGGTGTACGAAAGTAGTTGCCTCCCCGCTACCGGCAGGAGCCAACGCACATGAGCCACCAGATGCCCGAGTCGACGGGAGCCAAGGCGCACTCGGCCCGGATGTACGACTACTACCTCGGGGGCAAGACCAACTACGGTCCCGACCGCCGGGTCGCGGGACAGACGATGGCCGTCTTCCCCAACGTGCTGACGGCGGCCCGGGAGAACCGGGAGTTCATGCACCGCGCGGTCCGCCATCTGGCGCGCGAGCAGCGCATCCGGCAGTTCCTGGACATCGGCACCGGTATCCCCAGCGCGCCCAACCTGCACCAGGTCGCCCAGCGGGAGGACCCGACGTGCCGGGTCGTCTACGCCGACAACGACCCCATCGTGCTCACGTACGCCCGCGCCCTGATGAACGGTACGCCGGAAGGTGCGACGGACTACATCGAGGCCGATGTGCGCGACCCCAAGCGCATCCTCGGCCATGCGCGCGACACGCTCGATTTCGCGCAGCCGGTCGCGCTCTCGCTCGTCGCGCTGCTGCACTTCCTCGGTGACGGCGACGATCCGCAGGGCATCGTCCGTACCCTTGTCGACGCGCTCGCGCCGGGCAGCGCGCTGGTGTTGTCCCATGGGACCGACGAACTCGACGTGACGCTCCGCAAGGTTGTCGAGATCTACGGCTCGCAGGGCATCACCGTGCAGCTGCGCGGCGCGGAGGATGTCCGGGCTTTCTTCACCGGGGCCGGGCTCTCCCTGGTCGAGCCCGGCATCGTGGCCACGTGCGACTGGCGCCCTGAGCTGGCCGACAGCCAGGACGGTATGCGGCGCCCGCCCGGTTCGATCAGCCCGGAGGAGGTCGGCTGCTGGGCAGCGGTGGGCCTCAAGCCTGCTGCTTGAGGCCCACCTGGTTGCAGCTGGGTTCGGGCTGCCCCTGACTGCCCGCCGCAGGCTGCCCGTTTGGCTGTGGCTGTGGGGGCACCCCCTGCTCGAAGAGCTTTGGGGGAGCGCAGTTCCCCGCGCCCCTTCGGGGCGCTCAGTGCTTACGGCCCGGCAGATGTTCCGTGACCTCCGTCAGCTTCTGGCGGAAGCCGCGGGCGGCGATGCCGGTGCGTTCGGGGTCGCGGATGCCCGCCTTGACGGCCTTCTTGGCCTGCTCCTTCATAATGTGCGGCGGGATCGGGGCGATCTCGTTGTCCACCACGAACTCCAGCACCACCGGCCGGTCGGCGGCCAGCGCCTCCTCCCAGGAGGAGGTGACCTTCTCCGGTTCGTCGCAGCGGATGCCGTGCAGCCCGGCCAGTTGCGCGTATTCGGCGTACGGGAAGTCCGGGATGAACTGGGAGCCGGGGTACTTGGGGTCGCCGCCCATGGCGCGCTGTTCCCAGGTGACCTGGTTGAGGTCCTGATTGTTGAGAACGCAGAAGATCAGCGGCGGTGAGCCCGCCATCCGGTCCGCGTACCGCTTGACGGTGATCATCTCGTTCATGCCGTTCATCTGGAACGCACCGTCACCGACAAAGGCGATCACCGGCCGGTCCGGGTAGGCGAAGCGCGCCGCGATCGCGTACGGAACGCCGGGGCCCATGGTGGCCAGGGTCCCGGAGAGGGACGCCTGCATGCCCTTGCGGAGCTTGATGTGCCGGGCCCACCAGTTGGTCGCCGAGCCCGAGTCCGCGGTGAGGATGGCGCCGTCCGGCAGCAGCGAGGAGACCTCGTGCGCGACCGCCTGCGGATTGATCTTTCCCTCGAACGACTGTGCGGCCCGTTTCTCCAGCACGCTGTTCCAGGTGCGGACGTTCTCCTCGATCTCCTTGCGCCAGGAGCGGTCCTCCTTGCGCTGGAGCAGCGGGATCAGCTCCCTGAGCGTCTCCTTTGAGTCGCCGACCAGATGGGCGTCCATGGGGTACCTGATGCCGATCATGCGGCCGTCGATATCGATCTCGACGCCCTTGCACTGGCCCTCGTCGGGTAGCCACTCCGCGTACGGGAAGCTGCTGCCGATCATGAACAGGGTGTCGCAGTTCATGATCATGTCGTCGCTCGCCTTGCTGCCCAGCAGTCCGATCGGGCCGGTGACGAACGGCAGGTCGTCGGGGACGACTTCGCGGCCCAGCAGCGCCTTGGCGACCCCGGCGCCCAGCAGTTCGGCCACCTCGACGACCTCGGCCTCGGCGTCGGCGGCACCCTGGCCGATGAGGATGGCGACCTTCTTGCCCTCGTTGAGGATGTCGGCCGCCTTGCGCAGCTCCTCCTGGTTGGGCAGCACCCGCGGCCGGCTCCAGCCGACGCTGGAGTAGACCGAGCCGTGCGTCTTGGGCGGGGAGGGCTGGGCCTCCGACTCCTGGATGTCCTCCGGAATGATGACCGTGGCGACGCCGCGCGTGGTCAGCGCCGTCTTGAAGGCGCGGTCGATCACATGCCGCATCTGCCCCGGGTGCATCACGATCTGGCAGAACTCCGAGACATCGGAGAAGAGCTGTTCGAGCCCGACTTCCTGCTGGTAATGGGTGCCCTGCGCGAGCCGCTTCTGCTGCCCGACGATCGCCACCACCGGCTGGTGGTCGAGCTTGGCGTCGTAGAGCCCGTTCAGCAGATGGATCGCACCGGGCCCCGACGTCGCGGCGCAGACCCCGACCTCGCCGGTGAACTTGGCGTGCCCGCACGCCATGAACGCGGCCATCTCCTCGTGCCGGGCCTGGATGAACTCCGGATCGCCCTTGGCGCGGTCGAAGGCGCCCAGCATGCCGTTGATGCCGTCGCCGGGGTACCCGAAGACCCGGTGCACGCCCCATTCACGGAGGCGCTGAAGAACGTAGTCGGCTACTTGCTGCGCCATTGGTACTCCCCATTCACGTGGTCATTCACATGGTCGACGCGACGGTCCCGGCCCGGGTCCCACACCGCGGACCCCCGCAAACAACTCGCTGCTCAGCCGTGGCCCCGTTGCGCGGGGCCGTTTCACGGACGGCGGACGAGGTACCCATGACCAGCCGAGATCGGCGGCGGAGGACGGCTCGAAGCGGACAGCGGAAGGGGCAGCAGCGGGTGACCAGCCAAGGCGCAGCTCAGCCGGTGGCCAGGCAGGCGCACGGGACCGCGGACCGGGTGACCGTGGACGATCTGACCCTGCACGCCTTCCGGGTGCCCACCGACGGCCCCGACGGCGCCGAGGAGGACGGCACCCTGCGCTGGGAGGCCACCACCGCCGTACTCGTGGAGGCACACGCAGGACCGTTCACCGGGCTGGGTTACACCTACGGTGACGATTCGGTCGCCGGTTTCATCCACTCCCAGCTCGCCCCGGTCGTCCGCGGCTCGGACGTGTTCGCGCCCGCAGCGCTGTGGCACCGGATGTCCGCCGCCGTACGCAACGCGGGCCGCCCCGGGCCCGGCGCCATGGCCGTCGCCGCCGTCGACATCGCGCTGTGGGACCTCAAGGCCCGGCTGCTGGGGCTGCCGCTGTACCAGCTGCTGCCCGCCGTGCACGACCGGGTCCCGGTCTACGGCAGCGGCGGCTTCACCAACTACCCGCCGGGCCGGGTGGCCGAACAGCTGGCCGACTGGGCCGGGCAGGGCATCCCCCGGGTGAAGCTGAAGATCTCCCGGCACCCCGGCCAGGACCCGGCGCGACTGACCGCAGCCCGCGAGGCGATCGGCCCGGACGTGGAGCTGTACGCCGACGCCAACGGGGCGCTGACCCGAAAGGAGGCCCTGTACTGGGCGCGGCGGCTGGCCGCCGAGTGGGACGTGCGCTGGCTGGAGGAGCCGGTCAGCTCCGAGGACACCGCGGGTCTGCGGCTGCTGCGCGACCAGGGCCCGGGGCGGCTGGAGATCGCGGCGGGGGAGTACGGATTTCTGCTGGGCGACTTCGCGGCCCTGCTGGAGGCGGGCGCCGTGGACTGTCTCCAGGCGGATGTGACCCGCTGCGCCGGTATCACCGGACTGCTGCAGATCGCGGGGCTGACCGCGGCGCACCGGGTGGATCTGTCCGCGCACTGTGCCCCGGCCGTCTCGGCGCACGCGTTCTGCGCCGTCGAGCGGCTCCGCCATCTGGAGTACTTCCACGACCACGTACGGGTCGAGGAGCTGCTGTTCGACGGGGTGCAGCGCCCGGTCGACGGGGTGCTGCATCCCGCGCGGGACCGGCCGGGGCTGGGGCTCGAGGTGCGGTGGGCGGACGCCGAACCGTACCGCGTGCACGGCCGCCGGCCCGGCTGAGCAGCGCCGCAGCAGCCCCCTCGATGCTCCGACCCGCTGTCCGTGACCAAGCGTGATGGAAGGCGACCCGCATGGGCAAGACACCCGACCCCGCACGCACCGCGCACCCGCCGCGTATCTCGCGCACCTCGCGCACCTCGCGCACCTCGCGTACCTCGCGTACCGAGGAGATCCCCGCCAGGACCGACCCCGAGGTGCCGGGACCGCCGCGTGCCCGCCGGCTGCTCGCCGTCGGAAAGCTGGTCAAGGCCCTGCGGGACGCCGTCGAGGGCGAGGTCCGCTTCGACACCGCGAGCAAGGGGCTGTACGCCCATGACGCCTCCAACTTCCGCCAGGTGCCGATCGGCGTGGTGGTGCCCAAGACCCTGGAGGACGTCGTCGCCACCCACCGGATCTGCCACGCCTACGGCGCCCCGGTCCTCAACCGCGGCGGCGGCACCAGCCTGTCGGGGGAGACCGTCAACTACGCCGTCGTCATCGACCACTCCAAATATCTGACCCGCATCGGCGAGGTCGACGCCGAGGAGCGGTACGTCACCGTCGAGCCCGGCGTCATCAATGAGGAGCTCAACCGGCACACCGGCGCCTGGAACCTGGTCTTCGGGCCCGACCCCTCCACCCACTCCCGCTGCGTACTCGGCGGCAACATCGGCAACAACTCCTGCGGCACCCACTCCGTGCAGGCCCAGCTGTACGGGCCCGGCCCGCGTACGTCCGACAACGTACGGGCGCTGGAGATCGTCACCTACCGCGGTGACCGGTTCTGGGTCGGCGTGGACGAGGAGCGGGAGCTGGAGTCAATCATCGCAGCGGGCGGGCCCAAGGGCGAGATCTACGCCAAGCTGCGGGACCTGCGCGACCGGTACGCCGACGCCATCCGCGCGGGCTTCCCCTCGGTTGCCCGGATGCCGCGCCGGGTCTCCGGCTACAACCTGGACGAACTGCTGCCCGAGAACGGCTTCAACGTCGCCCGCGCCCTGGTCGGCACCGAGTCCACCTGCGCCACCGTCCTCCAGGCGCAGGTGCTGCTCACCCCGGCGCTGCTGGAGCGGACGCTGGTCGTAGTCGAGTACGAGCAGATCACTGCCGCTGCCGCGGACGCGAACATCTGTGCCCAGCAGTTCCGGCCGATCGGCCTGGAGGCCCTGGACGAACAGCTCATCCAGGACCAGAAGCTCCAGCACATGAACCTGGCCTCGCTGGAACAGCTGCCCCGGCAGGGCGGCGCCGCCTGGCTCCTGGTCGAATTCGGCGCCGACACCAAACAGGAGGCCAGGGCACAGGCCGACCGGTTCGCGAAGTGGCTGACCGAGGAGCGCGGCTACGCCCCCGACCGGATCACCACCAGCGACGAGGACGAGGCAAAGGCCCAGAACCTCTGGAAGGTCCGCGAGACCGGGCTGGGCGCCACAGCCTTCCCGCCCGACGGCGACCACTGGCCGGGCTGGGAGGACTCCGCCGTACCGCCCGACCGGCTGGCCGAATACGTCACGGCCCTGCGCGCCCTGCTCGACAAGCACGGGCTGCGCGGCGCCATGTACGGGCACTTCGCCCAAGGGTGCATCCACTCCCGGATCAGCTTCGATCTGCGCAGCGCCCAGGGAGTGGCCGACTACCGCGCCTTCCTGGAGGAGGCCGCCGACCTGGTGGCCTCCTTCGGCGGCTCCCTCTCCGGCGAGCACGGCGACGGCCAGCAGCGCGGCGAGCTGCTGGAGCGGCAGTACGGCAGCGAACTCGTCCAGGCCATGCGGGAGTTCAAACACATCTGGGACCCGGAAGCCAAGATGAACCCGGGCAAGGTCGTGGACGCCTACCGGCTGGACGAGGACCTGCGGCTGGGCGCCGACTACAACCCGCCCCGGCCCGAGGTGAAGTTCGCCTACGCCGAGGACAACGGCGACTTCGCGCACGCCAGTCTGCGCTGCGTGGGGATCGGCGCCTGCCGCGTCCCCGACGCGTCCCAGGGCCAGACCATGTGCCCCAGCTACCAGGTCACCCGCGAGGAGAAGCACACCACCCGCGGCCGGGCCCGGCTGCTGCACGAGATGCTGCGCGGCGAGACCGTCAAGGACGGCTGGCAGTCCAAGGAGGTCGCCGACGCGCTCGATCTGTGCCTGGCCTGCAAGGGCTGCACCAACGACTGCCCCGTCAACGTCGACATGCCCACCTACAAGGCCGAGTTCCTGCACCACCACTACAAGTCGGCCCGCAGGTGGCGGCCCCGCTACGCCTACGCGTTCGGCTTCATCGACCAGGCGGCGCGGCTCGCCTCCCGGCTGCCCGAGGCCGCCAACCTGGTCACCCACACCCCGCTGCTCGGCGGCGCGGCGAAGCTCGTCGCGGGCATCGACCGGCGCCGGCCCCTGCCCTCCTTCGCGCCCATGACGCTCCAGCGCTGGTTCCGGCAGCGCGGCGGCACCGCCAACCCCGGCGGGCGGCCGGTCGTCCTCTTCCCCGACACCTTCAACAACCACTTCGACACCGACGTCGGCGTGGCCTGCGTGGAGGCCGTCGAGGCCGCCGGGTGGTCGGTCGTCATGCCCGAGCAGCACGTGTGCTGCGGGCGTCCGCTGTACGACTACGGCTTCCTGGACGCCGCCGAGCGCTATCTGCACCGCGTCCTGGACGTACTGCGCCCGCATCTGCGCGCCGGCACCCCCGTCGTCGGTATGGAGCCCAGCTGTCTTGCCGTCTTCAAGGACGAGCTGACCAAGCTCCTTCCGCACGACGACGACGCCCGGCGACTGGCCTCCGGCGCCCACCACTTCGCCGAGTTCTTCGACACCTACGGCATCACCCCGCCCCGCCTGGCCGGGGACGGCGGCCGCGCCCTGCTGTGGGGCCACTGCCATCAGCGCGCCACCGGCGGCATGGAAGCCGACCGCAAGCTCGTTGCCGCGCTCGGTCTCCAGGCCGAGAACCTGTCCGGCGGCTGCTGCGGGCTGGCCGGCTCCTGGGGCTTCGAGCAGGGCAAATACGGGATCTCCATGGACTGCGGCGAACAGGCGCTGCTGCCGGCCGCGCGGGACGCCGCGCCCGGCACCGTGCTGGTGGCCAACGGGTTCTCCTGCAAGACCCAGCTGGACGCCGCCGGTATCGGCGCCGAGCCCGTGCACGTGGCCGAACTGGTCCGGCGTGCCTATCAAGCCGATGCCGAGCCGACCCCGAAACCGGCCCCGCCCTGGTACCACCGCGCCGCCCGCCTCGCGGCCCCTGTCGCCGTCACCGCAGGCGCGGCAGCCCTCACAGGCCGGACGCGGGGGTTGCGGTGATCGCTTTGCCGCCGGTCACGCATCGTCGTGGCCGCTCGCCGTCGCGGCGGACAGAGGGGCGAAGGCCACACGGCGCAGCCCCCGCACTCAAGTCCGCCGCAGCGGCGCGTAACCACGACGCGACAGGGTCCGGCGGAACAAACGGCGGGCGCAACCACAAAGCCCGGCCGAACCCAATCGCGGAGGCGTCATGGTGATGCGGTGGTTGACCACTACCGACCACAAGGTGATCGGCAACCTCTATCTCGTCACGTCCTTCTGCTTCTTCCTCGCCGCCGGCGCGATGGCCATGATGATGCGGGCCGAACTGGTTCGGCCCGGAATGCAGATCGTCTCCCACGAGCAGTACAACCAGCTGTTCACCGTGCACGGCACCATCATGATGCTGCTGTTCGCCACCCCGCTGTTCGCGGGGTTCGCCAACGCCGTGATGCCGCTCCAGATCGGCGCCCCCGATGTGGCCTTCCCCCGGCTGAACGCCTTCACCTACTGGGTGTATCTGTTCGGCGGGCTGATGGTCGTCGGCGGGTTCCTGACCCCCAACGGCGCCGCGGACTTCGGCTGGTTCGCGTACGCACCGCTCAACGGCCCAAAATACAGCCCCAACACCGGCGGCGACCTGTGGACGATGGGGCTGGCCGTGGCGGGCCTGAGCACCATTCTGGGCGCCGTCAACTTCATCACCACCATCATCTGCCTGCGCGCCCCCGGCATGACGATGTTCCGGATGCCGCTGTTCACCTGGAACGTACTGTTCACCTCGATCCTGGCGCTGTTCGCCTTCCCGGTGCTCTCGGCCGCGCTGCTGGCGCTGGAGGCGGACCGGAAGTTCGGGGCGCACATCTACGACCCGGCCAACGGCGGGGCCGTGCTGTGGCAGCACCTGTTCTGGTTCTTCGGGCACCCGGAGGTCTATATCGTCGCGCTGCCGTTCTTCGGCGTCGTCAGCGAGATCTTCCCGGTCTTCAGCAGAAAGCCGCTGTTCGGCTACATCGGGCTGGTCGGCGCGACGGCCAGCATCACCATGCTGTCCGCCGTCGTATGGGCGCACCACATGTTCGCCACCGGCGCCGTACTGCTGCCGTTCTTCTCCCTGATGTCGTTCCTGATCGCCGTGCCGACCGGGGTGAAGTTCTTCAACTGGATCGGCACCCTGTGGAAGGGCGCGCTGAGCTTCGAGACGCCGATGCTGTGGGGCATCGGCTTCCTCGTCACCTTCCTGCTCGGCGGCCTCAGCGGGGTGCTGATCGCCTCGCCGCCGCTGGACTTCCACACGACCGACAGCTACTTCATCGTCGCCCATCTGCACTACGTCCTCTTCGGCACCGTCGTGTTCGCCATGTTCGGCGGGTTCTATTTCTGGTGGCCGAAGCTGACCGGCCGGATGCTGGGGGAGCGGCTGGGCAAAGTGCACTTCTGGCTGACGCTCGTCGGCTTCCAGACGACCTTCCTGGTGCAGCACTGGCTCGGCGCCGCGGGGATGCCGCGCCGGTACGCCGACTACCTGCCGGCCGACGGGTTCACCGCGCTCAACACCGTCTCCTCCATCGGCGCGTTCACCCTCGGCGTCTCCACGCTGGTCTTCCTCTACAACGTCTGGTGGACGACGACCCACGCCGAGAAGGTCACCGAGGACGACCCCTGGGGCTTCGGGCGCTCCCTCGAGTGGGCGACCTCCTGCCCGCCGCCCCGGCACAACTTCGTCGCCCTGCCCCACATCCGCTCCGACTCGCCCGCCTTCTGGCTGCACCATCCCGAGGCCGAGGAGTCAGCGGCGATCGTGGCGCCGGGCGCGCCGGAGAGCCCCGGCGTACAACCCGTGGGCTCTGAGGAGCCGCCCGGCCCGCCAACGCCCGGCTCGCCGGACTCCGCCGCGAACCGCACACCCACGAAGGGAGGCGCCGAATGAAGACCGAGGCCATCCTCTGGGCAGGCGTCGCGCTCTTCTTCCTCTGCATCACCGTTCCCTACGTGCTCTACGGCGACGACCCGGCAGGCACCGCAGCGTTGCTGATCGCGTTTCTGATGTCCTCGCTGGTCTCGTTCTTCCTCGCCGTGCAGTACAAGCGCCGCGGCGTGCGCCCGGAGGACCGCAAGGACGGGGAGATCCGCGAGCGGGGCGGGCCGCTGGACTTCTTCCCGGCCCGCAGCCCCTATCCGGCGCTGACCGCGCTCGGCGTCGCGACGCTGGGCACCGGCACCGTCTTCGGGCTGTGGCTGGCCCTGATCGGTGCCGGCCTCACCGGCGCCGGAGTGTTCGGGTTCGTTTTCCAGTACGCGCGGACCGACCACTGACCGACCGGTCGGTACGCTGCTCGGCCCGCAGCCCCGCGACCGCGTTCCTGGCGCGCTCGCGCTGGTGGCTGACGACCCGCCACTGGCGGGCCGGCGAGTCCTTGTAGTACCAGTGGCTGAGCGCGGCCCGCAGCCGGGCCACCCGGCCGGCCCTCGCGTCCGCCTCCGGCGGCCTCGGGAAGCGCTGGGCCGCCAGCCGGAACTTCTCGCTCTGCGGCAGCGGTTCGTGGTCGGCGCTGAAGGTGCCCTCCACCGACTGCCGCACATGGCTGGTCTCCTCGCCCTCGATGACCCGCTCGGCGTCCCGGTTCTGCAGGGCCAGGCACAGCCGCTTCGCCAGCAGGAAGGCCAGCGGCGGCCCCACCACAAGCAGTACGCGGAAGGTCCAGGTCAGCGCGTTGAGCGAGACGTCGAAGGTGCGCGCGAGGACATCGTTCCCGCCGGCCAGCAGCAGTACGCCGTAGAAGGTGACCCCGGCGACGCCCAGCGCGGTGCGTACGGGGCGGTTCCGGGGCCGGTCGCACACGTGCGGCGTCTCGTCGTCGTCGGTGATCCACCGCTCGAAGAACGGATACGCGTACAGCAGGAGGAACAGCAGCGCGGGCAGCACGACGGCGGGCAGCAGCACGTTCCACATCAGGGTGTGCCCGAACAGGTTCGTCTCGAACGGCGGCATCAGCCGCAGCGAGCCCTCCAGGAAACCGACGTACCAGTCGGGCTGCGCCGCGGTGGAGACCTGGCTCGTGTTGTAGGGCCCGTAGTTCCAGATGGGGTTGATCTGCGCCAGCGCGCCGAGGATCCCCAGCACTCCGGCGACCATGAAGAACAGCCCGGTCGACCGGGCGGCGAACTGCGGCACCATCGCATGCCCGACCACGTTCTTGTTGGTTCTGCCCGGACCGCTCCAGTGCGTGTGCTGGAGGACGACCACCAGGAGGAGATGCGCCACCACCAGGGCGAGCAGCAGCCCCGGGATCAGCAGGATGTGCAGCGGATAGAGCCGGTCGATGATCTCGTGCCCCGGATACTCGCCGCCGAACGCGAACAGCGCGACATAGGTGCCCACGACAGGGATCGAGAGCATGATGCCCTGCGCGATGCGCAGCCCCGTGCCCGACAGCAGGTCGTCGGGGAGCGAGTAGCCGGAGAAGCCCTCGGCGAGCGCCAGGACGAAGAGCGTCAGCCCGATCACCCAGTTGATGTCCCGCGGTTTGCGGAACGCGCCCGTGAAGAAGATCCGCAGCATGTGCAGCCCGATGGCGCTCACGAAGATCAGTGCGGCCCAGTGGTGGATCTGACGGACCAGCAGGCCGCCGCGCACCTCGAAGCTGATCTTCAGTGTCGAGGCGTACGCCACCGACATCGGCTCGCCGCGCAGCGGCCGGTAGGCGCCGTGGTAGCGGATCTGCGTCATGTCCGCGTCGAAGAACAGGGTGAGGAAGACCCCTGTCAGCAGCAGGACGAGAAAGCTGTAGAGAGCCAGCTCCCCGAGCAGGAATGACCAGTGCTCGGGGAACGCCTTGCGCAGCAGGGCCCTCCCGCCGGCGGCCACCGGGAGTCTCTGGTCAGCGGCCTTGAAACCGCGCTCTGCGGCCTTGCGCAGTGCGGCCCGCCGGGCGGCGCGGGCCCGTGAGTGTGTCATGCGGTCGCCCTCCTAGAAGACCGCATACCTCAGTGCCCCGCCGCCCGCACGGCAAACGCCCCTGGTATCCGGTTGCCTCGTACGCCGCCGTCACGGCACACCAACGGCGGGGGACGGGCCGGACCGCGCCGGGGGGTCAGTCCTCCGAGAGGGCCTCCACCAGCCGTCCCGTCTCCGGGTGCGGCAGGGAGCGGGCGACGTCGGCGAGCGCGACCATGCCGACGAGCTGGTCGCCGTCGATCACCGGGAGCCGCCTGACCTGGTGCCGTGACATGGTCTCCAGCACCTCGTCGGCGCCGTCGTCGGCGCCGATGGTGACGGCCTCCGCCTGGTTCAGGCTGCCGGCGGGGAAGGTCGCCGGATCACGGCCCGGCCCCAGCACCTTGACCACCAGATCCCGGTCGGTGACGACACCCTTGAGCTTGTTGTCCTTCCCGCAGATGGGCAGCGCACCCACGCCCAGCTCGGTCATCAGCTCCGCCGCGTCGGCCGCTGTCTGGTCGGTCCGCACACAGTCGGCGCCGGGGCTCATGATGTCGCGTGCCGTAGTCATTTCGACTCCTCTCTTGTCGGACCCGCGCCGGGTTTCCAGGCGGCGAGACGCCGAAACAGACACGGAGAGCATCGGAACGGCGGCTGACGGAGTGGTGCGCGGCGCTGACCGTTTGTCCGCCGTCAGGTGTGGCAACCGGAGCGATATGTCCTCAGAATCGTCCACGGCGACGACGCCGTCGTCCGGAACGTCGTCCGAAACATCGGCCGCAACGCCGTCCGAAGCGTCCTCGCTCCCCGCGTGGCTCGACAGGCTGGGCACCCTCCGTGCCCTCGACCCCGCGATCGGCCCTCTGCAGAACGCCGTCAGGAAGAGCCCGCTGAGCCGGGTACGGGACGCGCTGCACGGCACATGGCTGGGACACCCGCTGCACCCCGCACTCGTACAGGTCCCCCTCGGCGCCTGGTCCTCGGCGGCGCTGTTGGACCTGCTGCCAGGTACGCGGCGCGCCAGCCGGGTGCTGATCGGCACCGGGGTGGTCGCCGCGCTCCCCGCCGCTGTCACCGGCGCCACCGACTGGGCGGCGCTGCACAAGCCGCAGCTGCGGGTGGGGCTGGTCCACGCGGCGGCCAATGTCGCAGCCCTCGGCCTGTACACGGCCTCCCTGACGGCCCGGCTGCGCGGCCGCGAGTGCCGGGGACGGATGCTCGGCTACGGCGGGCTGACCGCCGCCGGGCTGGGCGGGATGATCGGCGGTCACCTCGCCTACCGGCAGGCGGCTGGCCCCAACAAGGCGGAGCCGGTGCCGCACCTGGTCGAACCCGGCTGGCACCAGGTGGGCAAGGCCGACAGCTTCCCCGTCGGCCAGCCGACCAGCGCCATGCTCGGCGACGTCAGGCTGCTGGTCTACCGGGAGTCCGCAGGACCGGTGCGGGTGCTGGCCGACCGGTGCGCCCACCAGTCGGGCCCGCTGTCCGAGGGCACGGTGGCCGACGGCTGTGTGACCTGCCCCTGGCACGGCAGCACCTTCCGGCTCTCGGACGGCTGGAACGTGAGCGGCCCCGCCACCGCGCCGCAGCCCAGCTTCGAGGCGCGGGAGCGGGACGGCATGCTGGAGGTGCGGCTGCCGGAAGCGGGCTGAGCGAGCCGCCGCCGGTGGCGAACTGACGGCCGTTGTCGAACTGACGCAGTTGTCGAACTGACGCCGTGCCGGCTGTGGCCCCGTCAGGACGGTGCGGCAATCGGGCGGATACTTCCGATGCCTCCCGTTTCGGCATCGAGCGGCCCGGTTACTCCTGCGGTGGTCCGTCTCTCTCGCTCTTGGAGGTCCCATGGCCGGCCGCCCGTCGCACGAGAACCCGAACGCAGGGGAGCCGTTCATCCCCGGCCGTCCAGCGCCCGAGGCGCCCCCCGTCGAGGAGCCGACCACCCCGCGCGAGCCGCTGCCGCCCAAGCAGGACCAGTCGGGCCCCGAGGTGTACTCCGCCACCGGCGAGTCCGCGGACATCGACCCAGCCGTATGGGCCCAGACGGGCGGCAGGCTCACCACGGCGCAGGGCCTGCGGCTGTACGACACCGACCACTCCCTCAAGGCCGGTGAGCGCGGGCCCGTACTGCTCCAGGACCACCATCTGCGGGAGAAGATCACCCACTTCGACCACGAACGCATCCCGGAGCGGGTGGTGCACGCGCGGGGCGCGGCGGCGCACGGTGTCTTCCGCGGCTACGGCACCGCCTCGCAGATCTGCAAGGCAGCGTTCCTCGGCAAAGACGTCGAGACGCCGGTCTTCGTGCGCTTCTCCACCGTGCTCGGCTCCCGCGGCTCCGCCGACACGGTGCGCGACACCCGCGGATTCGCGACCAAGTTCTACACCTCGCAGGGCACCTTCGACCTGGTCGGGAACAACATTCCGGTCTTCTTCATCCAGGACGCGATCAAGTTCCCCGACGTCATCCACGCGGGGAAGCCCCATCCGGACCGGGAGATCCCGCAGGCGCAGAGCGCGCACGACACCTTCTGGGACTTCGTGTCGCTGCACACCGAAGCCACCCACCACACCATCTGGGCCATGTCCGACCGGGCCATCCCCCGCTCGTTCCGGACGATGGAGGGCTTCGGCGTCCACACCTTCCGGCTCGTCGACGAGCAGGGCGGCACCACCCTGGTGAAGTTCCACTGGAAGCCCAGGCTCGGCGTCCACTCCATGACCTGGGAGGAGGCCCAGATCACCGGCGGCATGGACCCGGACTTCCACCGCCGCGACCTGGCCGACGCCATCGAGGCGGGCGCCTTCCCCGAGTGGGAGCTGGGCATCCAGACCTTCCCCGACAACCCCGAGCAGACGTTCGAGGGCATCGACCTGCTCGACCCGACCAAGATCGTGCCCGAGGAGTGGGCCCCGGTGCAGCCCATCGGGCTGATGACGCTGACCGCCAACCCCTCCAACTTCTTCGCCGAGACCGAGCAGGTCGCCTTCCACCCCGGCCACCTGGTCCCGGGCATCGACATCACCGACGACCCGCTGCTGGCCGGACGGCTCTTCTCCTACATCGACACCCAGATCACCCGGCTGGGCGGGCCCAACTTCGCGCAGCTGCCCATCAACAGGACCCACGCCCCGGTCAACGACATGAACCGGGACGGCATGCACCAGACCGCCGTACACAGCGGCGTGGCGCCCTACCGCCCCAACTCGCTGGACGGCGGCTGCCCGTTCCTGGCGGGCGCCGCGGAGGGCGCCTACGTGGAGAGCCCGGTCACCGTGCCCCAGGCGACGAAGGTGAGGGCTGCACCCGCATCCTTCAGCGACCACACCAGCCACCCGCGGCGCTTCTACCTCAGCCTCAGCCCGGTCGAGCGGGAGCACGTCATCGCCGCGTACACCTTCGAGCTGAGCAAATGCTACGAACCGTCCGTCAAGGAGCGCCAGTTGCGGGTGCTCGCCGACATCGACACGGAGCTGTGTGCCGCGGTGGCGGCCGGGCTCGGCCTTCCCGCGCCCAAGCCCTCCGGGCCGCTCCCCGATGTGGCCCCCAGCCCGGCCCTCTCCCAGCTGGGCCGCAGCTGGCCCACCGACGGCCGGGTCATCGGCATCGTCGCTGACGAGACCAGTGACCTGGCGGCGCTGGCCACGCTGCGCGGCACCATCCACGACGGCGGCATGGTCCCGCTCGTCATCGCCCCGCACGGCGGCGAACTCGCGGGCACCGGCGGGTCCGTCGTCACCCAGCGGACCTTCGCCAACGCCCGCTCCATCGAGTTCGACGCGCTGCTGCTCGCCGCGGCTCCGGGCGTCGGCAGCGACGCGTACGGGGCCCGCGACGCCAAGGCGGGCCTGCACACCGGCAGCGGCGGGATCGACCCGCGCGTCCTGCTGCTGGTCTCCGAGGCGTACCGGCACGCCAAGGCCCTGGGCGCATGGGGCCCCGGCGCCGACGTGCTCGCCGCAGCCGGGTGCCCGCAGGACGCGGCCGGCGTCGTGGTGGCCGACGACCCGGGCTCCGTGTTCGGGCGGGTCACCGAACTGCTGGCGGAACACCGGGCGTGGGACCGCTTTCCGGCGGGGGCGTCCGTGGGGTGACCGCTTTCGGCCGGAGGCGTCCGTTCGCGGCGGTCGGTCGATCGCGTGAACCGACGACGACGGAGGACAGCAAACGTGACCGCAGCAGGCGACGGCACCCCGCCGACCGGGGCCATCCCGCCGAGCAGCCCCCCAAGCCGGAGTTCCCGCAACAGCAACAGACCCCGCCGGGCGACACCGAAGCCATGGAGAGCCGCGCCCCGACCACGGTGAGCGCAGCTACCGGGGCAGCGGGCGGCTGACCGGCCGGCGCACCCTGATCACCGGCGGGGACTCGGGCATCGGCCGTGCCGTCGCGCTCGCCTACGCCCGCGAAGGTGCCGACGTCGCCTTCAGCTACCTGCCCGAGGAGGAGAACGAGGCCCGGGAGACGGCCCGGCTGGTGGAGGAAGCCGGCCGCCGCGCCGTCCCCGTGGCCCGCGACATCCGCGAGGAGGCCGAGTGCCGGCGGCTGGTCGACCGCACGGTGCGCGAGTTCGGCAGGATCGACGTACTCGTCAACAACGCGGCCTTCCAGATGGCGCAGTCCGCCGGCATCGACACCATCAGCACCAGCAGTTCGACCACGTGGTGCGCACCAACCTCTACGGCATGTTCTGGATCACCCCCAACGTCACCAAAACGGCACTCCCGCACATCCCGGCGGGCGGCTGCATCATCAACAGCACCTCTGTGCAGGCGTACCAGTCCAAGCCGTGGCGGCATCGTCACCTTCACTCAGGGCCTCGCGCAGCCCGCCGAGATGGCGCCCGGCTATGTCTTCCTCGCCTCCGAGGAGGCCAACTATGTGACGGCGGAGATCCTCAAACCGTCGTCAGGGGTCCTCGCCCTCCCGCGCACCCTCGGCTGCGGTGCGCGTTGCGGAGGGGCGGGAGCGGCGGCGGTGGCTGGTGTCGCACCACGGGTACGTACGGCTCCGGCGGCAGGTGCACAGCGCCGTGGTGAAGCGGTCGGAGACGACCGTGCGCCCGTCGTCGAGCTGTACCTCCACGGGGCCCTCCACCAGCACGGGGCCGCCCTGCTCCAAGGTCACGCGCCGCCGGTCGCGGCGCGGCTGGTTCTGCTCACCGGGTGAGGTCGGCACGGATGACCACCAGTTCCTCGTGTCGTTGTCCTGGGGCGATCAACTGCTGTTGCTCCAGCCAGTGCGCCCGCTTCCGCAGCACCGGGCCGAACGGCTGGACGCGGCGTGCGGTCACCGCGGCCTTCAGCCCGCCCTGGTGCAGCAGGTCCAGCGTCCGCTGCGGCCCGCACAGCGCGGAGTGCACCACCAGCAGCACCCCGCTCTCGGTGAGCAGCCGCGGTGCGGCCTCGCACAGCCGGTCCAGCACCTTGCGCCCGTCCCGCCCGGCGTTCCAGGCCCGCGCCCGCCGGCCACCGTGCCCGTCCGGCTCCGCGTGCGGTACGTACGGCGGGTTGGCGGTCACGATGTCGAAGCGGCCCGCGGCGGGGGCGGGCACGTCGCGGGCCGTCACCTCGCCTGTCGGCACGTCACCAGCCGATACGTCACCAGCCGATACGTCACCTGTCGGCGAGTCACCCGTCAGCAAGTCCCCGCGGTGGGTCCTGACGGGCAGTTTCCGCAGCCGGGCGTTCCAGGCGGTGGCCAGGACGGCCCGCGCCGAGATGTCCACGGCGTGCACCTGGGCGGCGCCCAGCCGCGCACCCGCCAGCGCGACCACGCCGGTGCCGGTGCAGACGTCGAGCATCCGCGCTCCGCGCGGTACGGCTGCCTCGGCGAGCGCTTCGAGCAGCAGTTCGGTATCGCCTTGCGGGGCGTACACCCCTGGCGGTCTCAGGAGCCGCACGGGCCACAGAGTTCCTGGGACGCCGCCGGCGAAACATCCCTGTCGCTCCGTACCCGGGCGGGCTCGGGAGGTTGGCGGGTGCGGCTCGCGGGGACCCGGGATCGGCGAACCCCCGGGGCGCGGCCCCGCGACAGGAGGAGACGCCATGGCACACGGTGGAACGGTCGTCCAGGAACTCACCACCGACCACCGAGAGGTGGAAGAGCTCTTCGCCAAGATCGAGGCGCTGCCACCCGGTCACCTGAAGCGCAAGCAGTACGCCGACCAGGCCACGATCGAACTGGTGCGGCACTCCGTGGCCGAGGAGGAGTACCTGTACCCGGCCGTACGCTCCCATGTGGTCGGCGGCGAGGCCCTTGCGGACAAGGAGCTGGAGGACCACAAGGGCGCCGAGCGGCTGATGAAGGACCTGGAGGGGCTGGGCGCCGACGATCCGGCCTTCGACCACATCCTGACCAGGCTGATCCAGGAGGTCCGCACCCATGTGCGCGACGAGGAGGGCAACCTCTTTCCCCGGCTCGAGGAGGTGCTGCCGCGCCTGGAGCTGACCGACCTCGGCGAACAGGTCCGCCGCGCCAAGAAGACCGCTCCCACCCGCCCGCACCCCGCAAGCCCTCACGAGCCCTCGGCCCTCAAGGTCCTGGCACCGGGCGTCGGCCTGGTCGACCGTGCCCGGGACGCGCTCAGCGGCCGGGGCAAGGTACAGGAC
>NZ_JADKMA010000072.1 GCF_017676365.1 Streptomyces oryzae | reverse complement strand
CCCCGGAATGTCACCCGCCCCGAAGGGCCCTCAGCGGCCCCCCGCTGCCGCTGAAAGCCGCCTCGCGCGCGGCACCGCTCAGCTCCAGCTCCGCCGAGGAGTCGAGCACAGCACACTGCAGCCGCTGCAGATCGGGCGAGGGATCGAGCCCCAGTTCACGCGAGAGCACCCCGCGCAGCCGCTGATAGACCTCCAGCGCGTTGCCCCGCCGCCCCGATCGGTAGAGGGCGAGCATGAGCTGAGCCTGGATGCCCTCGTGCAGCGGATGCTGCGCGGCCAGCCCGGAGAGTTCGCCGACCAGCTCGTGATGGCGCCCCAGGGTGAGGTCCACCTCGATGCGCTGGTTGAGGATGCCCAGCCGCGACTCCTCCAGCCGGGTCGCCTCGATCTCCAGCAGCGGCCCGCACTGCACGTCCACCAGCGCCGGGCCGCGCCACAGCTCCAGCGCCCTGCGGAAGGACGCGGAGGCGCCCACGAAGTCGCCGGCCTCCAGCGCCCGGTGCCCGGCCCCGGAGAGCCGTTCGAACTCGCAGACGTCGACCATCCCGCCCTGGGTGTCCAGCAGATAGCCGCCCGACTCGGTGACCAGCACGCTCTTCGCACCGTTCGGCAGGTCGGCCGGGAGCCGGTCACCCAGCGCCGCGGCGATGAGGTTGCGCAGTTGCAGCACGTACGTCTGCAGCGTGGTCTGCACGCTGCGCGGCGGGGACTCTCCCCACAGCTCCTCCACCAACGACGCCACCGAGACCACCTGGTCCGGGTAGAGAGCCAGCAGGGCGAGCACCTTTCTCGGTTTGACCGCGGTCGGGACGACGGAGACCCCCGATTGGACGACCCGGCAGGGTCCCAGCACGCTGATGTCCATCTCTCGCTCCCTTCGGGTGCGTTGTGAACTGACGAATCCGATGAATCTGCGATTCAGGTCGATGGGTCCAACGAATCAGGTTGGCCAATGGCACAGGTGCGAGACGCGCTCCTGTCCGGTGCGCAGGCGCAGTTGTGCCGCCAGCAGTTCGGGCAGCGCGGTGTCGCGGACGAAGAAGTGGTCCCCGGGGACGTTGTGCAGAGCGAACGGGCCGCTGCTCCACCGCCGCCACTCGGCGACGGCGGCGGCCGGTGCGGCCTCGTCCCCGGTACCGGCGAAGGCGTGCACGGGCCCGGCGAGCGGTTCGTCCCACCCCTCGCCGGCCGTACTGCCGGTCGTGCTTCCGGCCGTACTGCCGGTCGTGCTGCCGACAGCACGGCCGAGCTCGCGCAGGCTGGCCGCGAGCCGCAGATCGTCGCGCATGGTGGACAGCAGGGTGCTCAGCCAGCGCGGGCGCTCGAACAGATAGGAGGGCAGTGTGCCGTAGCGGTCCAGCGCCGCCAGCAGTGCCGCGTCGGGCAGCTCGCTCTGGTCGGTCAGCGGCGTGGGCAGATGCGGCGGCGGACAGGCGCCCAGCCCCACCAGCACCGGTGCCTGGCGGCCCGCACGCCGCACCCGCTGCGCGAAGCGGTAGGCGACCAGGGCGCCGAGGCTGTGCCCGTACAGGGCGTAGGGCTGCTCCAGCAGCGGGCCCAGCTGGGCCTCCAGCTCGTCCAGCAGCCGGCGCCCGTCGGTGATGCGGGGCTCACGCAGCCGGGTCTCCCGCCCTGGGAGCCGGACGGGCAGCACACACACGTCCGGGTCGAAACCGCGCCGCCAGCGCGCGAAGGTGAGCGCGCCCGCACCCGCGTGGTGGAAGCAGAACAGCCGCAGTCCGGTGGCGGGCACCTCGCCCGTGCCGGGCGGTGCGTCCGCCGGCCGTCGGCCGGGAGGTGCCGCGAGATACGCGTTCATCCCTCCCCCCTTCCCCCGTCCCCGTGACGGGGCCGGTCGCCAAGGGCCAGATCCTCACGACCGGCACTGGACGACAGCTCGAAGCGGGGTGGACCGGGCCCACGGAGGGCGCCTCATCCCGCGAGACCGGCGGCCTGGCCCGAGCCGGTGCCGCGCCAGGCGTCCAGGGCATCCTCGCCCCGGAGAATGGCCTGGTGAAGGCGGTCGATCCGGGGCGAGGGCTCCAGGCCCAGCTCCTCCACGAGGGTGCTGCGCAGCCGCCGGAAGGCGATCAGCGCGTCCGAGGAGCGGCCGTCCTGATGGAAGGCGACCATCAGCAGCGCGTGCAGGTTCTCGTAGAGCGGGTAGCGGCCGCGCAGGGCGCACAGCTCGCCCAGCACCTCGCGGTGGCGTCCCATCCGCAGGTCGGCGTCGATACGCCGCTCCAGCGCGCCCAGCCTGCTCTCCTCCAGCCGGGTGGCCTCGATGGACAGGTGCTTGCCGTGCGGGAGGTCGGCGAGTGCCGGGCCGCGCCACAGTGCGAGCGCGGTCTCCAGCAGCCGCGAGGACTTGGCCATGTCGCCCGCCTCGTAGGCGGCGTGCCCGGTGCGGGTCAGCTGGGTGAACTCCAGCGCGTCGACGTCGCAGTCGGCGATCTCCAGCTGGTAGCCGCCGTGCCGGGTGGCCAGGATCTCCTTGTCGCTGGGCGCGTACGGGTCACGGCCCGCGGCGCTGCTCCCGCTGCTCCCGCTGCCGGGCAGCGATCCCGGTTCGCCCAGCGCGGCGCGCAGCCGGCGGCGCAGTTGCAGGATGTAGGTCTGCAGGGTGGTGGGGGCGCTGCGCGGCGGGCCCGAGCCCCACACCTCCTCCATGAGGTCGGACACCGGCACGATGTGCCGGCTCTGCAGAGCGAGCAGGGCCAGGATCTGCCGCGGCTTGGCCGCGCTCGGCGCGATCGAGACGCCCGCCGTCTCGGCGTGCAGAGTTCCCAGCACCCTGATACGCATTGGGGGCCTCCCCGTTGGCGGTTCCCACCGAAGTCTGAAGCAGCGAATTCTGACGAAGCTGCGAAGTGATACAGGATCTGGAGAATCGCACTCCGTCCGCATGGTGGAAAAGTGAGGAACTCACGATCTTGAGGCAAAGATGCGGCGGGGCGGGCCGTGAATTCTTCACATGGAGGGTTGTGAAGCGCCCACTGGCCCCCGTACCGGGCCCCGCTCACACTGCTGTCCTGCGCACCGGACCCACGGAATCGGGCCACTCCCCACACCACCGCGTCGCCCCATGAGTCCACGGGGGGCCATGGGTTTCCCTCATCAGACGGGAGACGTCACGATGTCAGGTCACGCGCTCGCCAAGGTCAGCGTCAATGCCGCGCCCCGCGCGGCCGACTCCGTCGACCAGGACTGGCGCTTCGCCGAACTGACCGCCCAGTGCTGTCTCGACCCGGCACTAGCCGTGCGCTACGCGGTCGAACCGCGCAGCGTGCTGGCCGAGTTCGGCATCGCCACCGACGAGCGGACGAAGATTCCCGCACTGCCGACCGGGCCGGGCTGCGAGGTGACGATCACCAGCCTCGACCCGCGGGACACCGTCGGCCGCACCGCCGACTGCTCCAGCTGGACCTACGCGCCGCCGGCGGAGCCGAGCATCCCCACCGTGCCGATCACCCCCATCGACCCCGGCGCCTGAGCCGGCAGCGCACGACAGGAGCGGGGGATACACGGAATGGAGATGGAAACCGCACCGCCCCGACTGGGGTTCCGTAAGAATCTGCGCCCGGCCGTGGTGCCAGGCGATGCCACCTATCTGATCTCGGAGCAGGGGGTCACGGCCGTCGAGGGCGCCGCGATGGCCGCGCTGGCACCGTTACTCGACGGCAGCAGGGACCTGGCCGAACTGACCCGCGAGACCCGAGGACTGCTCTCACCCGGCCAACTCGGCAGTCTGCTGGGACAGCTGGCCGAGGCCAACCTGGTTGCCGGCTTCGCCCCGGCACCCCCGGCGTCCGGCGCCGCCGCAGCGCAGTCCGATGCCACCTCGGCGTTCTGGGAGTCAGCCGGGCTCAACGGAGTCAGGGCCGGCGCCGAACTGTCCGCCGGGCGGGTCAGACTGCTGACCGTCGCCTCGGGTGAGGACCACCGCGCCGCACGGGACGCGTTCCGCGCCGCCGGGCTGCGCCTGGCCGAGGCGGACGAGTCCGACGGGCACACCCTCACCGTGGTGCTGTGTGAGGACTACCTCTCGCCGGTGCTGGCCGACATCGACGCAGCGCAGCGGCGCGCCGGCCGGCCCTGGCTGCTGGCCAAGCCGTACGGCGTCGAGCCATGGATCGGCCCGTTCTTCGAGCCGCACGAGAGCGCCTGCTGGCACTGTCTCGCCCACCGCCTGCGGCACCACAGGACCGCGCACAGCTACGTGGGCGAGGCGCTGGGGCTCTCGGCGCCGGTCACGCCGCCGCGCGCGCACATCCCCGCGAGCCGGGCCTGCGCCCTCCAGCTGCTGGCGCTCCAGGCCGCGGCCTGGCTGGGCGGGTTCCGGGACGCGCGCCAGTCGGCGGTCTGGACGCTGGACAGCCTGCGCGGCGAGGGCCGGCACCACCCGGTCGAGCGCAGACCGCAGTGCCCGGCCTGCGGCGATCCGACGCTGGTGGCGGCGCGGGTGCGGCAGCCCGTAACCCTCGTCTCGCGCCCCAAGGTGGCCACCGGCGGCGGCCACCGCTCGCTGTCCGGCCGCGAGATGCTGCAGCGGTACGAGCACCTGGTCGGCGAGGTCACCGGCGTGGTGCGGCTGCTGCAACGCGACCCGCGCTGCCCCGACGACCTCAACGCGTTCGTCTCCGGGAGCAACCCGGCGCTGCGCGGCAACGGTGTGCGCACCCTGCACTCGGCGCTGCGCAGCCACAGCGCGGGCAAGGGCGTCACGGAGCTGGACGCCAAGGTGGGAGCGCTGTGCGAGGCGCTGGAGCGGTATTCGGGCACCTTCCAGGGCGACGAGGCCCGCGTCCCCGGCCGGTACGCGGAGCTGGGCGAGGCGGCGGTGCACCCCAACTCCTGCCAGCTCTACGACGAGCGGCAGTTCGCCGGCCGGCGGGAGTGGAACGCGCTGCACTCGCCGTTCCAGTTCGTCTGCGACCCGTTCGACGAGAGCGCGGTTCTCGACTGGACCCCGGTGTGGTCGCTGACCGAGCGGCGGCACCGGCTGCTGCCCACCGCCATGCTCTACTTCGCCACCCCGCAGCACACCGGCGCCCCGGTCTTCGCCCGCGCGGACTCCAACGGCAACGCGGCAGGCAGCAGCCTGGAGGACGCCATCCTGCAGGGCTTCCTGGAGCTGGTGGAGCGGGACGCGGTGGCGCTGTGGTGGTACAACCGCACCCGGCAGCCGCAGGTCGACCCGGAGTCCTTCGGCGAGGAGTGGATCTGCCGCATGCGCGCCTCGTACGCCGCGCTCGGCCGGGAGTTCTGGGTCCTCGACCTGACCTCGGACCTGGGCATCCCGGTGATGTGCGCGCTCTCCCGGCGCACCGGCCGTACCGGCGGCGGGCCCGGCGGCGGAGACGACGGTGCGGGCGGCAGCGGCGGCCGGGAGGACATCGTCTTCGGCTTCGGCTGCCATCTGGACCCGGCGCTGGCGCTGCGCAGGGCGCTGACGGAGATGACGCAGATGCTGCCGGCTGTCCTGGACACCGAACTCAGCTTCGAGGACCCGGTCTTCCGCGACTGGTGCATCCGGCGTAGGGTCGCCGATCAGCACTATCTGGCACCGGACCCGGAGGCTGCCGTGCTGCAAGCCGGCGACTACACCTACACGCCCCGCGCCGACCTGCGCGAGGACGTGTCGGACGCGGTCACGCTGCTGCGCCGGCGCGGAATGGACATGTTGGTCCTCGACCAGACGCGCCCCGATCTGGGCATCCCGGTCGTGAAGGTCATCGTGCCGGGACTGCGGCACTTCTGGGCACGATTCGCACCCGGAAGGCTCTTCGATGTGCCGGTTCGACTCGGACGCCTCGACCGACCGACCGACTACAACAGCCTTAACCCCATCCCGGTGTTCGTCTAGCCAATGGTGGCCCCGGATCCCCTCGCCTATGCTGAGCAGACGTTCGTCGGGGCGAGGGGGGATCGCCACGTGAGCAAACGGGGAGAGCGGACCTCTTTACAATCGCAACAGCACTGGGCACGCCGGCCGCCGGTGTACGGAGTGGACGCCGCGACGGCCCCCCGTATCGCGTTGACCGTCTTCGTCGTCGCACTCGTCGGCATCCTGGGCGCCGCGGTGCTGCACCTGCTGACCGTCGGCGGCTCCCTGGCGCAGGTCCTCGTCGGCGGCTCGGCGATCGCGGTGATGTTCTGCACCCAGGTGGCGCGCTCCACCCAGCGCGGCATGCGGCTGAGCCGCAGCTACCAGTACTGGGTGCTGGGGCTGCAGACCATCTCCACGTTCCTGCCGATGCTGCTGCTGGGGACGGCCTGGGTGGGGCTGCCCGGGCTGCTGGCGGGCTCGCTGCTGCTCACGCTGCGGGCGCCGTGGTCCTGGCTGGGGATGGCCGGGTGTGTGGTCAGCGTCCTGATCGCCACCTCGGCCTCCGGCTGGGCACCGCTGCGGGTCGCGTACAACGGGGTCTCCACGCTCACGACCTGCGCCGTCGTCTACGGGCTCACCAAGCTGTCCGAGATCGTCCTGCAACTGCGCGCAGCGCAGCGGGAGATCGCCCGGCTGGCCGTGGAGGAGGAGCGGCTGCGCTTCGCGCGTGATCTGCACGATCTGCTGGGCTACAGCCTCTCGGCGATCACCCTGCGCAGCGAGCTGGCGCACCGGCTGGTGGACGCCGATCCCCCGCGTGCCAAGGAGGAGGTGACCCATGTGCTGGAGATCTCGCGGCAGGCGCTGTCCGACGTGCGGGCTGTGGCGCGCAGCTACCGCAACATCTCGCTGCCCGCGGAGATCTCCTCCGCCGTCTCGGTGTTCGAGGCGGCCGGGATCGAGGCCGAGGTCGACTCGACGCTGGAGAACATCTCGGAGACGGTCGGCACGGTGCTGGCCACCGTGCTGCGGGAGGGCGTCACCAACATCCTGCGGCACAGCAAGGTGCGGCACTGCCAGATCACCGTGCGGGGCGGCCCGGACTGCGCGGTGCTGCGGCTGGTCAACGACGGGGTGCAGCCGCGGCCCGACCCGCTGGACCCGACCACTCCGCAGCCGGACTCCGACGGCGGCAGCGGCATCGGCAACCTGGCCACCCGCGTCGCCGCCATCGGCGGCACGCTTCGCGCCGACGTACGCGAGGACGGCTGCTTCCACCTGGAGGCCACCATTCCACCCTCGATGCGGGGGTCTTAGGGGCACCCCCTCACAACCACCCCTGCTCGCGGGCGATCCGCAACGCGTCCACCCGGTTGCGGGCCCCCAACTTGATGACGATGGTCGTCAAATAGTTGCGTACCGTGCCCACCGAGAGAAACAACCGCCCCGCGATATCGGCGGCCTCCGCACCCTCGGCCGCCAGCCGCAGCACCTCCGTCTCCCGCGCCGTGAGCGGATTCTCCCGCGCCGACCAGGCGTCCAGGGCGAGTTCGGGGTCGATGACGCGCTCCCCCGCCTGGATACGGCGAATCGCGTCGGCCAGCTTGCTGGGCGGCGCGTCCTTGAGGAGGAACCCGGAGACGTGGGCCTCCAGCGCACGCCGCAGATTGCCGGGCTGGCCCAGGCTGGTGAGGATCAGGGTGCGGCAGGCCGGCAGCTTCTCGTGCACCTCGGCTGCGGCCGTCAGCCCGTCCATGCCCGGCAGATCGATGTCGATGACGGCGACGTCGGGGCGGTGCGCGAAGACGGCCGGCAGGATGTCGCTGCCCGAGTCGACCTCGGCGACGATCTCGATGTCCGTCTCGATGTCGAGCAGCGCCACCAGGGCGCCGCGGACCATGTGCATGTCCTCGGCGAGCACCACTGAGATCATCGTCGAGTTCCCCCGCGGACTCGGCCGGCCTGACTGGCGACTAGGACTAGCGATTCGGACTGGCGATTCGGACTGGCAACTGGGACTGGCGATCAGGGAGGAGAGAATACCGCCTCACGCCGCGCGCAACACCGGCTCGACCACGAATCGAGGCCAAAGTTGAACAGTGCGTACATGGCCCAGGATTCCGCCACCCGCGCCGCTGCCCCCGCCTATCCCCCACCCCGTCGCTCGGCAACCGAGGTGCCCGACGCCTACGCCGTACTCCGCGCCGAGGAGCCGGTCGCCGAGGTCACCCTGCCGAGCGGCGACACCGGGCACCTGGTCAGCCGCTACGACGACGTACGGGCCGTGCTCGCGGACCCGCGCTGCTCACGGGCCGCGACCGTACGGCCCGAGGCGCCGAAGCTGACGGCCGTCCCGTTCGACGCGGGCGGTCTGTTCACCATGGACCCGCCCGAACACACCCGGCTGCGCGCCCTGGCAGCGCGGGCCTTCACCCCGCGCCGGGTTGCGGCCATGCGGCCCCGGATCGCCGAACTGGCGGGCGAACTGGCCGACTCGATGGCGGCACAAGGCGGCCGGGCCGATCTCAACGCGGCCTTCGCCTTCCCCTTCCCGGTGGCCGTCATCTGCGAACTGCTCGGCGTCCCCTACGCGGACCGGGAACGCTTCCGCACCTGGTCGGACGCCGTGCTGTCGCTGAGTGCGCACACGCCCGAGGAGATGCTGCGGCACAAACAGGCGCTGCTGGGCTATTTGCGGGACCTGGTGGCGGACAAGCGCCGGGAGCCGGGCGAGGACCTGCTCAGCGCGCTGGTGGCAGTACGCGACGAGGAGGGCGGGCTGAGCGAGCACGAACTGCTCACCCTCGCCATGACGTTGCTCGTCGCCGGGCACGAGACCACGGTCGGTGTGCTGGGCACCTCCGTCTTCACCCTGCTGCGGCAGCCGGACCGGCTGGCCCTGGTGCCGGACGGTGAGGAGGAGCTGGCCGCACTGGTCGAGGAGCTGCTGCGGATCAACCCGATCGGCGACGGAGGGCCGCTGCGGGTCACCACGGAACCGGTCGAGATCGCGGGGCGGGTACTGCCCGCCAACAGCGCGGTGATCGCCTCGATCTGCTCGGCGAACCGGGACGGCGCCCGCTTCCCCGACGCGGACCGCTTCGTTCCGGACCGCGCCGCCGACCCCGCCCAGCCGCCGCAGCTGGCCTTCGGCCACGGCCCCCACTACTGCCTGGGCGCCCCGCTCGCCCGCACCGAGCTCGCCCTCGCCCTCCGCATCCTCGCCGACCGCTTCCCCACCATGCGGCTCGCCGTGCCCCCCGAGACGGTCACCATGCACACGGGCCTGCTGGTCAACCGCCTCACGGAGCTGCCGGTTGCGTGGGGGTGACCCCCTGCGGGACGTACCTCCCGCCCCGGGGGGGGCATGCCGGGTTCGCGGCATCCTCGTCATCGCCTTCACCTCCTTCCGTCGGGATGGCGGCCAGGGGGACGGCACGCCGTGATCAGGCGCACCTCACCAGCCGTGGTCCTGCGTGCTTCTCGCTCCGGTGCAGCACCAGCACGTCGGTGAGTACGTGCGCCAGTTCAGTCTCGTCCCGGTTCTTGGCCAAGGCGATCATGTCGCGGACCTGCTGGCAGTATCCGCAGGGCAGCTGCTCCCGGTCGCCGGGCGAGGGGGTGGCCGGGGAGTCAGGTGTCATCTCACGTCTCCCGGCTCGGCGACATCGACGGACAGCGGCAGCGGATGCTGACGACACGGCCCTTGTCGTCGGTGGTGCTGCTCGGGACGAGGGGTTTCCTGCAGCGGGGGCAGGTCCCGTACCAGGTGCCGCGCCGGGCTGCGGTGGTCGCGGCCTCAGATGGCATTGCGGTCACGTCCACACCCCGCCGGACACTATGCAGCCTCGCTGCGGAGGCGGGCGATAATGACAGCCGCTCGTGCGGCGCCCTTCAATGACGTGTCGTGGAGCATTCCGCAGCCCATCTATGCGTCGGTTTCGGACACACAGATGTTGCGTCGCAGGAACGGCCACAACTACTACACGCTGTGGCAGTGGCTACCGGGTCATACCGCGCGACACCAATCCGCGTAGCTGGAAAGATCTTCCCGGCGAGCTCGCTTCAACCGCCGTAGTGTGGCGATGTCCTCACGAACCCACCGGTGATCGCGTGCGTGCTGCGGCGCGATCCTCCGCGCCGCCTTCAGCGACTCGAACGCGTCGTCCACCAGGCCGGACCAAAGTTGAGCATGGCCTACTTCGATGTAGAAGCCGGATCGTCGTTCGGCGGGCAGATCGCGCGTGGAGCCCATTCGTTCGCGATGTCCAGTGCCCGTCGAAGATGCCGGCCACCGAGACTTACGGCCAGGGATACTTCGTGTGCGCGAGCCGATGAAGGGCCGAATGCGGTGCCGTAGTAAACCCGTTCGGGCACAGCGTCACCGCAGCGGCGAGCCTCGCCCATGTGCAGCATCGCTGCATCCTCGCGCCGTGCACGACCCGCGATGACCGCTGCACGCATGTGGAGCGCCCCGCGTACGGCAATCGTCGTGACTCCGGGTGCCTGAGGTGCAGTGTCCAGGGCTTGTTCCAACGCGCGAAGCCCCGGTTCGTGGGCTCGGGCGGCGAAGAACGTCTCAGTGCGCACATAAGCTACAGCCGCATCGAGGAGCGGGTCCTCTGCTGAGGGCGCGGCCCATCTCATGAGTTCCACCAGCCGCGCCGACAAGTCCAGTAGCCCTGGCATCTTGCGGGCAATGCGTAAATATTGGCCTCCCACACGCCAGTCGACTGCCTCGAAGACGGTGGCGCGCAACTCGTCGAGTGGACGCGCCGGGCCGTCCTGCGGCAGGTCATACGCTGCGATCACTCGAGAAATCTCAGGAATCTCGTCGTGCACGCGGGAGTCGGTATGACCCCGGTCTCCCAGCAGTCGGGCCGGATCGACGCTCAACGCGGCTGCGATCGCATCGAGAACGGAGGCCCCGGGCATCCTGGCACCCCGCTCGACGGCTCGCACCATGCTGTACGAGACACCTGCTGCATCCGCCAGTTCTTTCTGCGTCATACGGGCGATTCGGCGAGCGGCAGCAATACATTCCCCGACTCCGCAGCGCGGACCTACAGACATAGCTGACTCCGTTGTGTGCAGGCACAGAGAACGGTAATACCGGTGCCGCGCCGGGCTGCGTCTTCTAAGGGGAATACGCCTAAGAAGTCAGTACCTTGGGCAAGTCGAGAATGCTGTCGATGCGAAAGTCCGGTGCCGGGTCAGCCGTGTCCGCCCATAGGTGCCCCCAGGGGCCACGGCGCAGCAGACAGGTCCGCAGTCCCACATCGGCTGCTGGACCCACATCTCGTGCCGGGTGGTCGCCCACATACAAAGTGGCGGCCGGTTCACTGCCCGCCGTGGCCAGGACACGCTCGAAGAAGGCGGCGTCGGGCTTGGCGCACCCCCATTCGCCGGAGGTGGAGATCGTGTCGGCCGGAAGGTCGAGGTTCCGCAGCAGTTGGCCTGCGCGGGCGGTCTGGTTCCCGGCGATGTGCACCCGGTAGCCGGCAGCCCGAAGGGCCGTAAGGCCGGGGCGTACATCGCTGTACAGGTCCGAATCGTCCAGGATCTCGCCGGCGCCCGCTGCCTCCATGGCTGCCCGCTCCGCGGCAATGTCCATGCCGGGGCGCAGCAATCGGATGGCGTCGGCGTTGTCCCGCCCCTGAGCGACAACGGCTCCGACCAGAGCGGAAAGCGTATGGCGAGGGACGCCGAGCCAGTCGGCCCACCTGCCCCAGTATCGGTCGTCGCGTGTGAGGGTCTCGCCCACGTCGAAGACAATGCTGGTAATCATCGGCGTCAGCTTACGGAGCCTCCCTCCGGCCGAGAAGCGCCGCCCATACGCAGGGCCGGAAGTCCTACCGGTATGCACAGGTCGGGCCAGGCGAAGCCCCCGCCGCCGTTGTACATGCCCTGCCCGGTTGAGCCCGGCGGGGACGAGCGGGATCCAGCACCTCGCCCTGGACAGAGGGGCGCGTGGACAGACTTGGCGGTGGGCGGGTCTCCCGTGGTCTCAGGTGCCCACAGTGAGCAGCACGCCGGCCTTCGCCGCGCGTGACTGCCGCAGTGCCTCGGTGAAGAGTTCGGCCAGCCAGGCTGCGGTATCCGCGCTCCACCCTTGTACGGTGCAGTCGAAGCTCAGGCAGTGGTCGCCGCTGGAGACTTCCTGCAGACGCTCGTGGCCGGTGGGCCGGGTGGTGACCCCTTCGATGAGGGTATCGGCGTCGGCCTCTGCCCTGGGACGGCACGAGAGGTGCCCGTGGGCGAGGTCCTGCGCTGTCGCCGCAAGCGCATCGGCCCGTACCGAGTCCGGGAGCCCTTCCAGGCGGACCCGCACAGCGCGTTCGGGCTGCCGGAAAGCGGTCAGCTCCTGCCACTCGACCATGGAGGCGAGGGCTGCGCGGGCATCGACCGCTGCTTCCATGGGCACGAGAGCGTGGAGGCCGGTGAGGCGGTAGGTGCCGACGGCACTCAGTGCGTCGGACAGGAGCGCGGTGAGTGGCACGAAGGGCAGACGGTACCCAGGCGACTGGGGAGCCACGTCAATCTGGCACCAGGCCATCTCCGTTTGCCGGCCTGGATTCTGCCAGTCACCGCCCGCCTCCAGATGCCACCACCGGCGCCCGGGCGGCATACCGTCGCTGGAGTGGACCGAGGGCCAGCCATATGCGTCGGCGCGACTGATCACCAGACCGTTGATGCCATCGTCCACCTCTGCCACATCGTCCTGGTGCCAGTGCTCGATCACAGCGGCATCGACATTCACGACCCCGTGCAGGCCGAGAAACATCTCCGCCCTCGTGCTCTCCCTCGCCGCCCTGCCATGTGGCGATCGTGTGCGCCTCACCCTTGCCTCCACGCCCGACGTTGTTCTGCTCCGGTTTGGATTTCGCTTCTTTCACACCTTGCAACGCCGTGTGACGCCCTTTGTGGTGAGCTGCCGAGGTGAGTCGGCGTAACCGATGATGTCGACATCGACCTTCGTGCGGAACCTGACCTTCGTAGTTCTGTTCTTGCACTTCTTCCGGGCATTGGCCCGCTTACTGGTCCCCGGCTTAACGGTCCGGACACCCTTCGCCACGGTCTTCCATTTCGATCGTTTGTGCGCCTGGAGCCACACCGTGACTTTGGCCTTCTTGGCAGGGCCGCTCTGTTTGGTCCACCATCCATGAACGGACACCTCACCCCGGGTCACGTGGGCGTCGTCACCATGGGTGGTGAAGAAATTGATGGGCGACCTGCCGTAGGACGACGCCTGAACCGAGTCATCGGAGGCAACGGTGCTCGGTTCGCTGCTCACCGTTGGCTCTGCGGCGGAAGCCTGAGCTGTCATGCCCGTGAACACGAATGCAGCAGCCAGCCCTACCGGAACGCTGCACTTAATCCGCACCTCTCCCCCTCGAAGTCAGACTCTGCGGTCGAAAAGTGACCTTATCCAGAGAGAGCTCTCCTTTCGAATGTGTTTCCGGCATGGGATAGAGGTCGGCTTGATCACGCCGACCTCTGGCTTGTTGCCGAGCAGGTGCGGCCCGGCGGACTGGTCGCCGCCGCAGGCATCAACCGACTGTTCGAGTCGGCGCTGACGGCAGCGAGGATGGCCGAGCCCTATCCGGAGTTGCTGGCCGCCAGCTCACACCTGCTCGCTGTGAGGCGGCGCAACAGCTAGAGCCGCGAGCCGTCCGACGCACGCGGGCCGTAGCCGAAGGCGCGGTCCACCGCGATGTGCGCCGCCCAGCCGCACGCGGCGACGGCCATCGTCCGGCTGGCCAGCATGCGGGCGGCACCGAAAAGCACAAGTGGGACGCCCGGGGAGTGCAGCACGTTGTAGGGGCGGACCGCATGGCGCGGGAGGGGGTCGAAGGCGGTGCGGGCGGAGGTGATCCCGTAGAGGAGGGCGAGGTCGGGAGCGACCGCGCAGGTCCACAGCGTGCGGCTGCGGGGCCCGCCCAGCCGTGCGCCCGCGCAGAGCGCCACCGCGCCGACGGTGCCGCTGAAGGCCCGCCCCCAAGAGCTGTGCCAGCTCCAGCCGTTCATGTCCGTACCCTCCCCCGGGCGCCGGCCCGGCGCGTCCCGAGCAGTCCGGCGGCGGCGCCCAGTGCCGTGCGGCGGACCGGGTGGACGCCCAGGTCGCGCAGCGCGGAGCCGAGCAGCAGCGGGCGGACGCGGGCCAGATGGGCGGGGGCGCCGTGCTCGTCGTCGACCATCAGGAACCGCCGCCGCGCGGCTGGGTTCCGGGCCAGGGCCGCGGCGTCGCTGAGCGGGACGATGTCGTCCCGCAGCGCGGCGACGTAGGTGACGGGCAGCGGCGTCAGCCGGTCCAGCTCGTCCGGGGTCAGCGCCCACTCCGCCAGCTCGGCCGGCGGGTTGCCGGTGAGCCGCGTCAGCGTGTGGACCGTCGTCGCGGGGAGCCCGCTGTGCCAGTTGCGGTCGCGGAAGAAGTGCCGTACGGGGGCGCCCACCGTGGAGACGCCCACCAGGCGGCGGTCCGTCAGCGCGGCCCGCAGCGCGAGATGGCCGCCGAAGCTGAGGGCGACGGCGTGGGTGCGGCCGACGTCGGCGCGGTCCGCGAGCCGGTCGAGGAGCGCGCCGACCATGGCGGGCGCTGCGGCGTCGTAGGGCAGGGTGTTCTCGCCCACGCCGGGCAACTCCGTGACGGCGACGGCGCAGCCCAGTGCCGTGGCGCGGGCCAGCAGCGGTGCCCACTGCTCCTTGACGGAGACGATGCCGCCGCACACCAGGATCAGCGGCCTGGGCGACGGCCGGGAGAGGCCGGCCGTCCACGCCGTGAACTTGCCGGGAAGGTGGGGGAGTTGGACTTCGATGCGGCCGATTCCGGGGTAGGTGGACCGCCAGTGGTCGAAGGAGCGGACGCACAGCCGCTGAGCCCGCTCGCGCGCCGCCCCGTCCACCGAGGGAAAGCGGGCCAGCGCGTAGTGGCGGGCGGCGTCCAGATGGCGGCCGCGGGCGGCGAGCGCGTCCCCGGCGTGGCTCCAGACAGCGGGCCAGGAGTCGGCGCCGTCGCCGTGTGCCGTACGGATACGGGAGAGCACGGCGCGGCAGCGGGCGGCCGGGATGCCCTGGGCGCGGGCGTGCAACGGTGCGAGCGCGCGGAGTTCGGCGAGCGACGGCGCTCCGGTGGACAGTGCTCCAGTGCCGCTCATGCGGGTGTCACCTCGCTCGGGCTGCTGTGCGCCGCTTCCGGCGGTGCGCTCGGGCTCTGGCCGGGGAAGTAGGCCGGGGCCAGCACCCGGCGCCGCAGCGCTGGGCTGGCGTCCAGGGCGCGGTAGAGGGTGCGGCGCAGCGCGGTGGCGGGGGGCGAGGTCAGGGTGAACATCCGCTCCTGCCGCAGCTGGAGGGCGCGCGAGCGGCGTACGTCCGGCTCCCGGCGGCGCTGGAAGAGCTGGAGGGCCGTGGTGAGGGCACGGTTGCGGGCCCGCCGGTCGCGGCTCAGCGCCTCGGCGACCAGTGGCGCCAGCTCGACGGCGTCGGCCAGCGCGTGGTTGACGCCCTGGCCGAGGACGGGCGAGAGGGTGTGCGCCGCGTCGCCGAGCAGGACGACGCCGGGCGCCGACCAGCGCGGCACCTCGGTGGTGAAGATGTCCAGCAGCGCGGTGTCCGACCAGTTGCGCACCCCCTCGCGGGCCGACTCGGCCGCTTCCGGGGCCAGTTGGGCGAGCCGGGTGTGCAGCAGGCCGAGGCCGCCGGCGCGCAGCTCCCGCAGTCCGCCCTTGGGGATGTTGAGGCCGACCCTGACCGTGCCGTCCGTACTGGGCAGGAACAGACCGTGGCTGCCGCCGGCGATCCGCACCCGGTAGGCGCGCCGGTCCCAGCCGGCGGGGGTGGGCAGCTTCAGCCACACCACGTCCCGCTCCAGCGGCAGCTGCCGCGCCCGTTCGGCCAGCCCGCTCAGCCGTCGTACGGCGCTGAAGCGGCCGTCAGCGCCGACGGTCAGCGCCGCGCTGATCCGCACCGTCCCGCCCGGTGTGCTCGCCCGTACGCCCGTCACCGCCGGGCCCTCCACCAGCAGGCCGACCACCGTGGCGGGTTCCAGCACGGTGCAGGTGCCCGGCTGCGAGCCCGTCGGCTCGGCGAGCGCCGCCAGCAGGGTGGGCTGGGCGAGCTCCACGGGGTGCCGGTAGCGGTAGGGGAAGTCGGCGAACCGTACGCCGAGCACCCGGTGGCCCGCGTCCTCGATCTCCAGCCGGTCCACCCGGTGCGCGGCCTCCCGCACCCGCTCCCAGACGCCGAGTCCGGCCAGCAGCCGCACCCCGTCGGGTGAGAGGGACTCGCCCCGGAAGGCGGGGCCCGTGCCGCGGGCCGGGTTCCGCTTCTCCAGCAGGACGACGTCGCAGCCCAGCCGGGTCAGCGCCAGTGCCAGGGCGCGGCCGCCGGGTCCGCCGCCGACCACGCATACGTCGGCGCTCAGCGCGCGCGTGCCGGCGTCGCCCTCTCGGGGCTTCTCACTCGCCACGGTCGCCCTCCCCCGTCCCGTCCACCAGTGCCGCTATGAGGCCCGCATCCAGCATCGTGGCCGCCGCCGTGTCGTCCGTATCGCCGAAGCCCGCGTCGAAGAGGGCGACGCTGACGGTGTAGGCACGGTCGATCAGACAGGTGTGGAACGCCCATTCCGCGCCGGTGCCGGGCGCGCCGTCGGGCCGCAGCACCTGCACGTTGCGGTCCTGCGGGCTGAAGCCGAACTCGGTGAAGCGGAACCGCATGCCCTGTCCGATGGCCTTGCTGTACGCCTCCTTCAGCGTCCACAGCCGCACCAGCGCGGCGTTGCGCCGCTCCTCGGCGATCTGCGCCAGGGTGCGGCGCTCGTACGGCGTACAGACCTGGTTCTCGGTGCCCAGGCCCAGCATCGGGCGGTCCTTGGCCTCCGCGTCCACCCCGATCCAGCCGCGTCGGGTGAGCCCTACGAGCAGCAGGTCCTCGGTGTGGCTGAGGCTGATGTCGATCTGGTCGAGGCCGCGCAGATAGGGGCGTCCGCCGGGCTTGTACGCCAGCTCGACGGTCTCGGGGGCCGCCTCGATGACCGCGCACGCCACATGTTTGAGCAGCAGCCGGGACGCCACGAAGCGGGCCCGCACCTGCGGGTGGGTCATCTTCCGGAAGCGGGCGTGGTCCGGGCCCAGCAGCGGCCGCAGCCGCGGGTCCTCCAGATCGTCGGGCAGCCACTGCGCCAACCGCGCGTGCACGATGACGCTGCCGTGGCGCTCGACGGCCTCACGGACCCGCTCCCAGGGTCCCTCCGGTCCGCTCACCCGCACCGGCCGGGCGAAGGTCTCCGCCGTCCGCTCGTCCGCCGCGGGGCCCAAGGTGATCGCCATGCCAGCCCTCCAGGCGTGTCACCACGCCGTCGAGTACGTCCGCCGCACGGTGACCCGGCGAGTTCACCGCGGGCGTGCCCGGCAGTGCCTGCCGGACGGCCGGGGCGCGCGCGGTCATGTGCCCACCGCCACGGCCCAGATGTCGCGCAGGCTGCGTGCCCGGAGTACGGCGTCCACCGCCACCGGCCGGCCCAGCTCCTGCTCCAGCAGCGCGACCAGCCGCAGCAGGTGGACGGAGTCCCACTCGGCCAGCTCGGTCAGCTCCGCTTCCGCGTCGGTGGCCGCGAGCGCCGTTCCGAGGTGCGTATTGGCGAGTTCGATCAGTTCTTCGACGGTGCGCATCCCGTCGCCTCCCCTCCTCTCCCGTCTGCTCGCACCCGGTCCCCTCACGCATCGGGTGCCTCTCGCGGTGCTTCCACGGTGAAGCCGGCCCGGATCCATTTGCTGGACTCGACGGCCAGCGTCAACGCGCGCTGTGCCGGGGTGAGGCGGGGCAGCAGGCGATCGAGCTGGAGGAAGACCAGCGCGTTGCCGTTGTTGCCGGTCTCCGCGACACAGGAGACCGCCTCCCACTCGAATCCCTGGCCCAGCTCACTCGTGATCCGCTCGGTCATCCGGCCACTGAGCTGCGGCGGAAGGAGGTAGTCGACGGACTCGGGGCGCCATCCCGAGGCGGTGAGCAGCGTGTCGCGCAGCTCGCGGGCCAGCACCGGAACCCGCTGCTCCACCGCCTTGTAGTCCTCCGTCACGGCCGGACGCGGCAGACCTCCGGCCCGCAGATCGGCGGCGCCGAACCACTCGACGCGCTGTCCCGGCGGCAGTCCCGGGCCCGCCAGCCGGTGTTCGAGATGGGTGAGCACCGCGCGGGTGCCGGGGCGCGGTGTGCCGCTGACCACGGCGGCGCCGGCGCCGTCGCCGAACAGTACGTAGTTGACCAGCGCGCCCGGCGGCAGTTCCCGGAAGTCCTGGGCCAGGTCCAGGTGTTTGCTGCACACGTCGCCGCCGACCACCAGGCCCAGTGCGGACTCGCCGGCCGACAGCATGGCCCGGGCCACGGCGAACGCCTGTACGGCGCCCCCGCAGCCGGACTGCAGCTGGTAGGCGGCGGCGCCCTCGATGCCGAGCCGGTCGGCCAGCAGCGCGGCGTTGGTGGGCATCAGGGCGTCCGGGGTGGCCGTCGCCAGCACGATGAAACCGATCTCGGACGGCTCGGCGCCGGCGTCGGCCAGCGCACGGTCGGCCGCGTCGGTGCACAGGTCCTCCAGGGTCCAGCGGGCCCTGCCGGTGTCCAGGTCCACCGCGAAGTGCCGGGTCCTGGTGCCGATGAACGTCTCCACCCATGCGGAGGGGATGCCGAGCCGGTGCGAGAGCCGGTCGTTGCCGACCGGCTCGCCGGGGAGGGCGGTGCCGGTGCCCAGCAGATACGTGGAGGGGGTGCCCGCCATCACACGGCCGCCGGTGTCAGCAGGCCGCGGAGATAGGCGGCGAGGGTGCCGATGCTCACCAGGCTGGGGAGCATCTCGGGCATGGACAGTTCGCCCAGTTCCGGAAAGCGGGCCTCCAGGCGGTACTTGAGCTCCATGAGCATGACGGAGTCGAAGCCCAGGTCGTCGTAGAAGCGCACGCTCTCGTCCAGCGCTGTGGGTGTCCCGCCGGTGATCTCGGCCACGACGGCCCGGATCCCGGGGAGGGGGTGCCCCTGGGTGTTGGTTGCGGGCTGCGGGTTGGTTGTGGCTTGTGGGGGTACCTCCCTGCTCGAAGAGCTTGGGGGAGCCGTTCCCCGCGCCCCTTCGGGGCGCAACTCGTACCGGACGGCCCTCTTCGCCGGGTGCGCTGATTGAAGCCAGGACCGCCAGCGCGTGGCGAAGACGTGCGGTTGCATGCGTACGGTGCGGCGGTCCGCCTCGGCGTAGAGCCGGTCCCATTCGGGGTCGAGGCCGTCCTGGTACAGGCGGGCCACCACTTCAACGAGCTGGCGGACATCCCCGAAGGGAGCCAGCGCAGCGATCCCGCGCGCGGTGGTGATCCGGCGCAGCAGGCCCGTCAGCACCGGTTTGGGGCCGATCTCCACGATGTGGGTGGGCGGTTCGGCGCACAGCGAGCCGACGGCCTCCTCGAACCGTACGGTCGCCGGAATCTGCGCCGTCCAGTATGCGGCGTCCAGCGCGGTGCCCTCGGGCAGCTGTCCGCCGTGCACGGTGGAGTGGAACGGGATCAGCGGCGGCGTCCCGGTCACGCCGTCGGCCGCCTCGGCGAAGGCGTCCAGCATCGGTTCCATCAGCGGCGAGTGGAAGGCGTGCGAGACCGTCAGCGGGGTGCAGCCGAAACCGCCCCGCTCCAGCCGCTCCCGGATCCGGGTGAGGCCGGCCAAGTCGCCGGAGAGCACGGTGGCGCCTGGGGCGTTGACGGCGGCGACCGCGCACAGCGGCTCGTCCTCGGCAAGCGCCCGCGCCTCCCGCGCGCGGGCCCGGGTGGCGAGCATGCCGCCGCCCTCGGGCAGCGCCTCCATCAGCGCACCGCGCCGGGCCACCAGGCGGGCCGCTTCGGACAGCTCCAGCCCGCCGGCGATCACCGCGGCGGCGAACTCGCCGATGCTGTGCCCGATCACCGCGCACGGGCGCACGCCCAGCTCGGTCAGGGTTCTGGCCAGCGCGTACTCCACGGCGAACAGCGCGGGCTGGGTGACGCCGGTACGGTGCACGCGCTCGCTGCCGTCCAGGATCAGCTCGTGCACCGGCTCCCCGGTCCAGGGGCGCAGCGCGGCCGAGGCGTCCTGGAGGAAGCCGCGGTAGAGCGGCGATCCCGCGTACAGCGCGGCCGTCATCCCGGGGTACTGCGCGCCCTGCCCGGTGAACGCGAAGGCCACCATGGGTTCCTCGGCGGCGACCACCGGTTCCGGCATCGAACCGGCCGCCGTCCCCAGCTCCTCGGCCAGCTCCCCCGGGGTGTCGGCCACCACGGCGAACCGGCACGGCTGTGCGGAGCGCACGCGGTTGCTCGTACGGCACAGCGCCGCCAGGTCCCGGGCGGCGGTCGCCTCGGCTGCCGCCGCCTGGACGCGGAGGTTGTCGCGCAGCGCCTCGGGGGTGTCGGCGGAGAGGGTGAAGACGCCGGGCGCCGACTCGGATGCCGGTTCGTCGCCGGGGGGTGTGTGCGGGGCCGGGCCGAGTACGAGGTGCGCGTTGGTGCCGCCCATGCCGAAGCTGGAGACGCCGACGCGGCAGTCCGGCCCCTCGGCGGCCAGCTGGAGCGGTTCGGTCACCAGCTCCATCTGCCGGGTGGACAGTCTCAGTTGGCCGTTCTCGGTGCCCGCCCATGGCCCGGGCGGCACGGTGCCGTGGTGCAGTGCCAGTACCGCTTTGACCAGGCCCGCCATACCCGCTGCACCCTCCGTGTGGCCGATGGCGGCCTTGACCGAGCCGAGCGCGAGCGGCGTGCTGCGCGGGCACTGGCGGGCGCCCAGCGCGTCGTCGAGGGCGAGCACTTCGATCAGGTCGCCGAGCGCGGTGCCGGTGCCGTGGGCCTCGACGTAGCGGATCTGGCCCGGCTCGGCTCCCGCGCGCAGCCGCGCGGCGGTGACCACCTCCCGCTGGGCCGCGCGGTGCGGCGCCATGATGCCGTTGCTGCGCCCGTCCTGGTTGACGGCGCTGCCGTGGACGACCGCGTACACCGGGTCGCCGTGCCGTACCGCCTCGTCCAGCCTGCGCAGCGCCACCACGCCCACGCCCTCGCCGCGTCCGATGCCGTCGGCCTCGGCGGCGAACGGCTTGCAGCGTTGGTCGGCGGCTGCGAGACCGGCCTGCTGGTAGATCCGGTCCAGCGCGGTGCCGATGACGACGTTGACGCCGCAGGCCAGCGCCAGGTCGCACTCGTCGGTCAGCAGCGCGTTGCAGGCCAGGTGCACGGCCACCAGCGACGAGGAGCAGGCGGTGTCCACGGTGAGGCTGGGGCCGCGCAGATCGAGCTGGTAGGCGAGCCGGTTGGCGAGCATCGAGCGCCCGCTGCCGGTGCCGGTGCGGGGGGTGATGCCCGCGGGGTCGGCCAGCGACAGCCGTGCCCAGTCGTCGGACATCGCACCGACGTAGGTCCCGGTGCGGCTGCCCGCCAGCTCGTGCGGCGGCACCCCGCAGTCCTCGACGGCCCGCCAGGCGCACTGGAGCAGCAGCCGCTGCTGCGGGTCCATCGCGCTGGCCTCGGCTGGTGAGATGCCGAGGAAGCCGGGGTCGAAGGCGTCGGCGTCGGCGAGGAACGCGCCCTTGGCCCCGGCGCGGAACCGGGACGGCGGCGGGCTGCCGACGGCGTGCGCCGTGCCGTTCAGCAGCCGCCAGTACGCGGCCGGGTCCGGTGCCCCGGGAAAGGCACAGTCCAGGCCGACGACGGCGACGGCACGCGAACTCGGCTGCGGCGCCGGGCCGGTTGCCGGGCCGGTTGCCGGGTCGGGGCGCGGCATCGTCACACCTCCGCTGATCCGTCGGCGCGTGCGGGGCCGCCGCTGCGCGCGTACTCGTCGGCGAGGCAGCGGGCCAGTGCCTCGACGGTGGGGTGGTCCCAGGCGACGGTGGGCTCCAGGTAGAGCGCGAACTCGTCCTCGATGTCGCCGTAGAGGCTCAGCGCGGCCACCGAGTCCAGGCCGTACTCCGCGAACGGCGTCCGCGGGTCGATGTCCTCGGCGCTGCGGCCCAGGAACTCCGCCAGCCGGCCGGTCAGCCAGCGCGCGAACTCCCGCTCCCCCAGCGGCGCACGGCGCCCCGGCGGTTCGGGGACGTGAGCTCCGATCGGTTGCGGCACCATGGCATGCTCCTCGTCCTGCTGCTCGTCCTGCGCCTCAGCCGGCGAGCGGGGTGTCGTACAGGTCGTAGCTGCGGGCCTCGTGGTACCGCGACAGCACCTCGTCCAGCAGGTGTTCCTCCCAGTCGGCGGGCAGCTTGGGCAGCGGGCGGCCGAGCCGCTTGGCGATCCTGGTCAGTGCGACGGTCAGCCACACCGGGGAGGCGAGGAAGTCCGTCGAGGCGGCGTGCGGGTCCTGCTCCCCGTCCGGGCCGCGGGCGGGGCGCTGGTTGCGCCACACGCCCAGACAGGCCGCCGCCGCGAGGAGCAGCGCGTAGCGGTCGGCGCCCGCGTAGGCGCGGGGCGAGGCCAGTACGGTGCGGTCCTTGGCCGGCATGGCGGCGCACTCCTCCTGGAGGCCGCGCAGCTCCGCCTCCAGCTCGCCGGCCAGCGCCGCCAATGCCTCGCCGTACCCGCCGGTGCGCTCGCCGTACGCGTCGGCCAGTTCGTCGGCGGCCCCGGCCAGCGAGCACGCCAGCCCGTCGGCCGTCGCCACCAGCTCCAGCCGCGCGGGGTCCAGCGGCGGCAGCGGGCCGCGGATCCGGAAGAGACCGTCGGGCGCGGGTGGCCCTGTGAACCAGGCGGTGCGGGCCAGCCGGGGCAGCTGCGGGATGATCGTCGCCTGGCAGGCCGCGGTGCCGGCGTGGCCCAGGCTGATCATCGGCAGGTCCCGCACATGCTTCTGGAAGGCGCCGTATTCGCCGCCGCGCACATAGAAGTTGGCGCCCAGCACGACGGACAGGTCGTAAGTAGTCTCCGTCAGCAGCTTGGGCAGCAGATACTTCACGGCCGCCGCGTACACGCTGGTCTCGGCGGGCAGCAGATGCACCGCGCGGGTGGCGGCCAGCGCCAGGCAGTCGCAGATCAGCAGATCGGTGAAGGCGCCGACCAGGGTGGCGCGGGCGTGCGGGATCTCCAGCACCGAGCGCTGGTACAGCTGCCGGTTCAGCGCGAAGCTCACCGCCGTGCGCAGCGCGGTGTCGCCGCCGCCCAGGATCATCGACGGTACGACGCTGCGGGTGATCTGGAAGGAGCGCAGCGCCAGTTCCACACCGTCACCCAGCTCCCCGACGAGCGCGTCGCCCGGCACGGGGCAGCCGGTGAACTCGATGCCGGCGTTCTGGCAGCCGCGTACGCCGACGGTCGCGTAGCGCGGCAGATAGCGCAGACGCCCCTCCGGGAGCCGGTCTTTCTCGACCAGCAGCACGGAGTGGCTGCGGCTGCCCGCCGCGTCGTCGGTGCGGCTGAAGAGGACCAGCGCCTCGGCGCGTACGACGTTGTTGATGACCTGCTTGACGCCGTCGAGCAGGAAGCCGCCGTCGGCGGTGGGAGTGGCGCGGAACTCGTTGCGTACGAAGTCGTTGCCGTGCGCCAGCTCGTGGTACGCGATGGCCAGCCGCCCGCCGCCCAGCAGCAGTTCGGCCACCCGGCGGCGCTGCTCCCCGGTGCCGGCCGCCCATACGGCGATCGCGGCGAGGAAGGAGGTGGCGCCGTAGCCGAGCCCCAGGCTGGCGTCCCTGCGGAAGACGGCCCGCAGCACCCGGCCCATGGTGTCGACCCGCTCCAGCCTGCCGCCCCACTCGCGCGGCACGAACTCGGCGTTCAGCTGGAAGCCGGCCAGTACGTCCTCGGCCTCGGCGAGCAGCTCGCCTCGCTCGTCGGCGTCGAGCAGCGCGGTGATTCCCAGCGGGTTGTCCGGGTCGTACGGATCGCCGAAGCGGCGTTCCAGGTCGGCGATCCGGTGCTGGATGCGGAGCTCCTCTTCGGCCCCGTCACCGGTGGCTTGCCAGGTGCTCTCAGTGCCCTCGGCCGGCGTCAGCATGGCGGTCCCTCTGCTATGCGGCACGGGAGCAACGAGAACAGCTCCCCCGCCGCGTACTGTGCGGCCATCCGTTCCAGCAGCCGCTCGTACAGCGGCTGCCGCGCCTCCTCCTCCACCCCCCAGGGCCGCGGCAGCGGCCCTGTACTGCCTGGTACAGCCTCCTCCAGCGCGCTCGAGAGCCGGTCCAGGACCGCATGGAGCCACAGCGGCGACGCCTGGCTGTTGTGCCGCCACAGCCCCACCGCGCAGGCGGCGGCGAAGCAGTTGCTGTAGCCGCGCGCCAGCTCGAAGCTCTCGGCGGGCGCCCCGCCGGGCAGCAGCCGGGCCGCACCCATCCGGGCGTGCAGCTCCCCGCAGGCGGACGTCAGGGTGCGTGCGGAGCGAGCCGCGGGCTCCAGCCGCGCGTCCCCGGCGGCGGCGCGCTCCAGAGCCGCCGTGTTCCCCGGCAGCGAGGCCATCAGCGAGCTGCCGTGCCGGGCCAGCAACCTCAGCCGGTCAGGCCGCAGCTGAGGCAGCCCGCCCCCCAGGGAGAAGGTGCCGGCCTCCCGGTCCGGCCGCGCGGCGCGGGCGGTGAACTCGCGGGCCAGCGTGCGGAACTGGGCGGTGAGCGCGTACAGGTTCACCATGGTGTTGCCGTCGAAGATGCCCACGATGCGGTGGTCGCGCTCCAGCTTCTGGAACCGCCCGTGCGCGTGGTAGTCGGCCAGGAACGCACGCGCCCCCAGGACCCCGCGCAGCCGCAGCAGCAGCCGGTCCACCATCGTGGGCACCAGATACTTGGCGACGGCCGAGGTGACGCTCAGCTCCTCGGGGAGGGTGTGGATGCTGCGCGCCGCGACCGTGCTGAGCGCCTCGGCGGCCAGCAGATCGCCGTAGCACTCCGCCAGCGTCCGCCGCACCAGCGGCAGATCCAGCATCCGCCGCCCGTACAGCTCCCGTTCGGCGGCGAAGGCGTGGGCGAGCCGCAGCCCGTGGTCGGCTGCGCCCAGCGAGAGCGCCGTGCACAGCGAGCGGGTGATCTGGAGCGCCTTCAGTACGGTTTCGGGCCCCTCGCCCTCCCGGCCCACCAGGCAGTCGCGGCCCACCGGCGCCCCGTCGAAGGAGATGCCGCTGATGTCGGCGCCCCGGATGCCGAGCGTGGGCACCTTGGGCAGGGTGCGGAAGGTGCCGGCCGGCAGCTCCGCCTTGTCGACGAGCAGCAGGCTGAAGCCGCGCGGGCCGCCCTCGGGTGCCGTACGGGCCAGCAGGCAGACGAGCCGGCCGCGGGTGGCGTTGTTGATGAGCCACTTCTCGCCGGTGATGCGGTAACCGCAGGGCGTCGGCTCGGCGACGACCTCGCCGGCCAGCAGGTCGCTGCCGTGGGCGCGTTCGGTCAGCCCGAGCGAGACCGGCTCCCCCGCACGCACCAGCTCCGCCAGCCGCGCTGCCCCGGCGCCCTCCTCGGCGACCCAGATGCACACGGCGCCGAGAAAGGTCTTGCCGTGGCCCACCGCCGTGGTCAGATCCCGCCGGGCGAGGGTACGGACCAGCTCCAGCAGCTGCGGCAGGCAGGTGAGGGTGCCGCCGTACTGCGCCGGCACGTAGTAGTGCTGGACGCCCAGGCTGTCCAGCGCCGCGCAGGCCGCGGAGGGGAACTCCTCGGCCGCGTCCTCGCGGGCTGCGGTGGCGTAGCCGAGCGGTCCTTCGGCGTCGTGGGGGTCGCCGAGCCAGGCGTCCAGCCGTTCGGCCAGCGGCCGGCGCGCGGCGGACTCCCCGGGCAGCACCGTCACCCTCGCTCCCCGGCGCCGCGGCGGCTGCCCGCGCGGGCGTCGGCTCCGGCGTCGACGAGCTTGCGCACCTCGGGCGCGACCACCTCGTGCAGCGGCTGGATCTGCCCCTCGAGGAACATCTGCCGCATGGCGCGGCGCTGGAGCTTGCCGCTGGTGGTCCTGCGTACGGTGCCGGGGCGCACCAGCAGCACGTTCTCGGCCGCGACCTCGAACTCCCGGGCCACACACTGCTGCACGTCAGCCGCCAGTGACGCCAGCTGGGTGTCGTAGTTGCGGCTGGTGCGCACCTCCTGGACGACGACCACGTGGTCGCGGTCGGACTCCACGGAGAACGCGGCTCCGGAGCCGAACAGCGCGCTGACCTGCTGCACGCTGCGTTCGATGTCCTGCGGGTACAGATTCCGCCCGGCGACGATCATGATGTCCTTCAGCCGTCCGGTGACGAACAGCTCCCCGTGGTCCAGCGCGCCCAGGTCCCCGGTGCGCAGAAACCCCTCGGCGCCGTCCGCCGTGCTGGCGCGGAAGGCGTGCGCGTTGTCCAGCGGGCGGTTCCAGTAGCCGTGCGCCACGCTGTCGCCGCGCACCCACACCTCGCCGACCCGCCCGTCCGGCAGCTGCGTGTGGGACTCCGGGTCGACGATCCGCACCTCGCAGCCGCGCGGAATGCCCGAACTGGCCAGGGTGCGGCCCGGCCTGCCCGCGCGGGCCGCGCACAGGGAGTGGCGCTCCAGGTCGCCCACGTCGACGGTGCGCTCCAGCGCCGGGGTGCCGGGCGTGCCCCCGGAGACCAGCAGGGTGGACTCGGCCAGCCCGTAGCAGGGGTAGAACGCCGAGCGGCGGAACCCGGTGCAGGCGAACCGCTCGGCGAACGCGTCCATCGTCTCGGGCCGCACCGGCTCGGCCCCGTTGACGGCCGTCGTCCAGCGCGAGAGATCGAGACCCGTCAGCTGTTCGTCGGTGACGCGGCGCAGGCACAGGTCGTAGCCGAGGTTGGGGCCGCCGCCCGTGGTGATGCCGTAGTCGTCGACCATGCGCAGCCAGTTGGCCGGGCGCTTGACGAAGCTGAGCGGCGGCATCAGCACGCCCCTGCTGCCCAGCCATAACGGGTGCAGCAGATGGCCGGCCAGGCCCATGTCGTGGTGGAACGGCAGCCAGCCGCCGACCACCGAGTCGGCCGTCGTACGCATCCCCTGCCGGATGGCCTCCTGGTTGGCGAGCATGTTGCGGTGCGTCACCATGACGCCCTTGGGGTCGCTGACCGATCCCGAGGTGTACTGCAGGTAGGCCACGTCGTCCGGGAACAGCCCGGGTTCGTGCCACTCCGGTCCGCCGTCCGCGGCCGCCGCCCGGTCGGTGGCCAGGCAGACGACATCGGAGTGGCCGATGGTGGCCAGCAGTTGGGAGACGGAGGAGGCGTTCGCCGAGTCCGTCATCAGATAGCTGACGGAGGCGTCCTTGATGATGTTCGCGACGCGCTCCACGTTCTGCCGGGCGCCGCTGGGCGGCGGGGCGGGAACGGCCACGGCTCCGGCGAGCAGACAGCCGAGGAAGCTGGTGACGAACTGCGCGCCGTCGGTGTGCAGGATCAGCACCCGCTGCCCGTGGCAGCCGCGTTCCTGGAGCCAGGCGGCCAGGCGCAGGGAGCGGGTGCCCAGCTCGCCGTAGCTGAGGGGGTCGGCTTCGAGCCCGTGCCCGCCGTCCCGGCCCGCCCGGACGAACTGGTACGCGGTCGCTTCGGGCCGCTCGTGGATTCTCCGCAGTGCGAGTTCCGAGAAGTTTTCGGGCACAGCCATCTTCGCCCCCATAGCCCCGTTGGCGACCCGCGAACGGGTCATCTCTGGCCAGAGCTTGACTCGGTCCTCTCGAGTCCCCCTTTACTCGCCGTGGACCCTTTGTGGTCCCGCATGTCGATGTGCGGGGTCACCCAGATCAGACCGTAAGTGGAGAGGGCCCTCCACACTGCTGATAATGCCTTGCGCAACACAACGCCTCCCGGGGTAGGCCGACTTGGGCCCCAGCGTGAGTGCGCCCACTCGTGGACGGCTCGGGAGTGCACCGCGAAGCTCGCGGGTTAGCCATTCAGGGGCGCGGGGAACTGCGCGACCAACCACAAACCAGCCGCAGTCCGCAACGGCGGACAAGGGGCAGCCCCCTTCCCGGAACTGCTAGTCCCGCCGAAGGCGCAACGCGGCGTCGATCAGGGGGACATGGCTGAAGGCTTGGGGGAAGTTGCCGACCAGGCGCCGGCGTGCGGTGTCCCACTCCTCCGCGAGGAGGCCGAGGTCGTTGCGGAGGGCCAGCAGGCGCTCGAAGAGCCGGCGGCCCTCCGCGGGGCGGCCGATGAGGGCGAGGTCGTGCGCCAGCCAGAAGGAGCACGCGAGAAAGACACCCTCCCCGCCGGGGAGCCCGTCCCCGGCGCCGTCACCTTCGACGGCGACGGGGTAGCGGCGTACGAACCCGTCCTCGCACAGCTCCCGCTGCACCGCCTCCACCGTGCCGACGACCCGCGGGTCGTCCGGCGGCAGAAAACCCACCTGCGGTATCAGCAGCAGTGAGGCGTCCAGTTCCCGCGAGCCGTAGGACTGGGTGAAGGTGTTGCGGTCCGCGTCGTACCCCTTGGCGCACACCTCGCGGTGCACCTCGTCCCGCAGGGCACGCCACCGCGCCACGGGCCCGTCCAGGCCGAGCCGGGACAGCCGCCGCACCGTACGGTCGGCGGCCACCCATGTCATCACCTTGGAGTGGGTGAAGTGCCGTCGCGGACCGCGGACTTCCCAGATGCCCTCGTCGGGCTCGCGCCAGTTGGACTCCAGGTAGTTCATCAGTTTCATCTGGAGGATGTGGGTGCTGTCGTCGCGCACGTCGGGCGTCAGTCCTGAGGTCTGGCCGAGCCACAGCGCATCGACGACCTCGCCGTACACGTCCAGTTGGAGCTGATCAGCCGCACCGTTGCCGATACGTACCGGCCTGGAGCCCTCGTAGCCGGGCAGCCAGGCCAGTTCCGACTCGGCCAGCTCCCGCTCCCCGGCGACGCCGTACATGATCTGGAGGTTCTGCGCGTCACCGGCGACGGCCCGCAGCAGCCACTCCCGCCAGCGCCGGGCCTCCTCTCGGTACCCGGTGCGCAGCAGTGCGCCGAGTGTGATGGCCGCGTCCCGCAACCAGGTGTAGCGGTAGTCCCAGTTGCGCACCCCGCCGAGCTCCTCGGGCAGCGAGGTGGTGGGCGCGGCGACGATACCGCCGGTGGGCGCGTGGGTGAGAGCCTTGAGGGTGATGAGGGAGCGGACGACGGCCTCCCGCCAGCGGCCGGTGTAGCTGCACTGTGCCGTCCACTCCGCCCAGAACCGCTCGGTGCCGCACAGCAGTTCGTCCGCGTCCGGCCGGGGCGGCGCGGCCAGGTGCGAGGGCTGCCAGCTGAGGGCGAGCGTGACCCGTTGGCCCGCGGTGACGGTGAAGTCGGCGTGGGTGGTCAGATCGCTGCCGTACGTCTCGGCCTCGGTGTCCAGCCACAGCGAGTCGGGCCCGGCGACGGCGACGGTGCGGACCGGCGCACCTGTGGTGCGGACCGGCGCACCTGCTGTGCGGTGTACCCATGGCACGACGCGGCCGTAGCTGAACCGCATCCGCAGCGCGGAGCTCATCCGCACCCGCCCCCGCACGCCGTCCACGATCCGCACCAGGCACGGGGCCGCGTTGCGGCGCGGTGGCATGAAGTCGGTGACCCGCACGGTGCCCTCGGGGGTGTCCCACTCGGACTCCAGGATGAGTGAGTCGCCCCGGTAGCGGCGCCGGGACGCGGGTTGCCGGGTGGGTACGCGGGCGGCCGGGGCCAGCCGCCAGAAGCCGTGGTCGTCGGTGCCGAGGAGGCCCGCGAAGACCGCGGGGGAGTCGAAGCGGGGGAGGCACAGCCAGTCGACCGAGCCGTCCCTCGCGACCAGTGCGGCGGTCTGCATGTCGCCGATCAGTGCGTAGTCTTCTATGAGCGTCGCCACCACCCGGCCTCCCCGTAAGCGCCGGGTGCCAGCACAGAGTGCGGCTGTGGAGGCCCGCTTGAGCGCGGCTGGGGAGGGCGTGCCTCTTGTTGTGCGTTGCAGGCTGCGGGTGTGTTTGTGGTTGCGCGCGCAGTTCCCCGCGCCCCTGACGGGGCGCGTCTCAGCGAAGGCCCAGGCAGGGGAGCCACGCGCGGTTGCCGCCCGTCGCAGTGAGCATCGCGGCGAGGGCGCCGCCCGCGCCGTTGAGCAGGCCGCAACGCTGTTCGGCGAGGGTGGCCAACTCGTTCTCGTGCGCGGCGAGATGGTCCAGCAGCCGGCTCCGCAACTCGGTCGCGGCGGGCAGCTGCCCGTGCCGGTGCAGCGCGTCGGCGATCGCCAGCACGCCCGCGGCGCCGTGGCACAGACCGAGCCGGTCCCCTGGATGGTCCCCGAAGAGGTGATAGCCCTCGTGGAAGCCTTCGGCCAGCGAGGTGAAGGCGGCCGCCGCCCAGGCCGCCGCAGCGCTGTCAGCGAGCACGTCGGCCGCCTCCCACAGCGCCCAGGAGACACCCGGCGTGCCGTAGCACCACGCTTGACGCGCGTTCGCGCCGGGCAGCCGTGGTGCTCCGTCGGCCCCGCAGCCGTTCCACGTCCTGATGTCGCGTGCGTCCTCGAAGGACTCCGCCTCCAGCCAGCGGCAGGTGTGGGCGAGCGCGGCGGTCAGTTCGCGACGCGGCCCCAGCCACCGCACGGCCGCGCTGAGCGCCGCCGTGACGCCCGCGACGCCGTGCCCCATACCGGTGTTGATACGCCCGTGCAGCCAGCCCAGCAGCGGATGGCCGGGGTAGTGGGCGCGCAGCCCGGGGAGTTCGGGGCGGTCGCAGAGGGCTGCGAGGTGCTCGGCGTACGCTGCCGGTCCGGAATCGGCCGGGCCGGAACCGGCCGGGCCGGACACTGCCGGTCCGGCTCCGCCGCGTCCGCCGCCTCCGTTCGCACGGGGACCGGTCAGTCCCTTCCCGAAGCCCTGAGGCGCGCGGGGCACGTCGCCGACGGCCGTCACCGGCTTGCCTCTCCCACCGCCCGCTCTCTCCCGGGTACTCCGCGCCTGGCCCAGGTCCGCGATCAGCGCGAGGAGTACCCCGGACGGGCCGAGAACGAGGTCGTAGTCGGCGAACGTGACGGCACCGTAGGGCACTTGCCCACCCAGGCGCTGGTCCAGCAGCCGGTCCCGCAGCCGGTCGGCGACCGGATGCAGCGCCGGGTGCAGTACGGCCGACTGCCGCAGCCCCACCAGCGTTCCGGCGAGCCCGCCGTCGTACAGCCCCCGGTGGCTGGGTCCGCCGCCAGCCGCGCGGGCCCATACGGCACAGGCGCGGGCCGCGACCGCCGCCGCCTCGGGGCCACCTGCCGCGGCCACCTGCCGTGCGAGTACCGGGATTCCGGGGTCACCCGGATGTTCGGGCGGCGCTTCGGGGAGAGCCCCGAGGGGTTTGTCGGGCGGGCGCTGCCCCGCGGCCCGTCCGGCGCGGTCGGTCCACCGGTCGAGCGCGGTGACGGCGACCCGCAGGGCCACCGCACGGATGCCGGCGTCGGTGAGAGTGTGCTGGGTCATGCGGGTACCTCCGTCTGTCGCGGGCCGGCCGGGAAGGGGGAGCCGCCCGGCCGGGTGCCGGGCGGCTCGTGGCAACCGTCGGCCCGCTGCGGGCCGCGGAGCCGTACAGGTCAGGTCAGGTCGGGTCGGGTCAAGTCGGATCGGATCGGATCGGGTCGGGTCGGGTCGGGTCGGGTCGGGTCAGCAGATCACCGCAGTGCCGCAGATGATGACCGTGCAGAGCTGGCTGTGGTCGGCGTTCAGCGAGGACTCCGCCAGTTCGCTCTCGGTGACCCGGGCGTCGAGGCTGTCGATGAGGGTGTCGAGGTCGAGATCGGCCATCGGGGTGGTGGTGTGAGGCATGGCGAGCCCCTCCTTTCTGTGCGCTGTTCGGCGCACTGTCTGTTCACTGTTCGGTTCAGTGATGGTGTGGTGTCCGCCCCGGCATGCCGCCGCCGTCGCCTTCGGACGGCGGACAGGCGCCGGGGAGGCCGGTTGCCGCGCCGCACCAGGCGGCAGCAGCACGTTCTGCGAGCTCTTCGGGGGTACGGTCGTGCGGCAGGCGCAGCAGCAACTGGGCTGCCACGCCGAAGGGTTCGGCCGCCTGGTGCGGTGCGGGCAGCGCTTCCTCGAACACCAGGTCGGCGCCGGGCTCCGGCCGGCTCAGCCGCTCGATCGCCTGCAGCGCGGGCAGCGCCGCGAGGTCCATGGGCAGCGGCTTGGCGCCCGGGCGGGTGCGCAGATAGCCGAACCGGGGCAGCCCGGCCGACCGCCGCAGCGCGGCGAGGGCCGCCACCTTGGCGGGCTCAGGATCCGTGGCCCGCCACAGCGCGGCGCGTGGCAGCCGCCACTGCGCGGGGCTGACGACCAGCAGCCCGCCCACCGTCAGCCGCGGCACCCGCGCCGCCCCGGGGAACGCCCCGGCCAGCCCGTCCAGCCGCACCATCCGTGTCGTGGCCGGATGCCCGGCGGAGGCCAGCAGCCGCAGCAGCCGGTCGTAAGGCGGGACGGGAGCACGGGTGGCGTGGTGCACAGGCAGCAGCCGTACGCCGTCGGCTTCCGCGATCAGAACGCGTCCCTCGGCGCCCTCCCCGCCCTCGGCGCCCTCCGCGACGCGCAGCGTGATCCGGTCGAGAGGGAGATGCCGGACGGGCGGCAGCGGCGTGCTGCGCCGGCCGGCCGCGGCCGGGCGGCCGCCCTCCCGCGCGGGTCCGTAGTAGAGCGGCGTGTTGGGGTCGCCGGTGCACCAGCCGGTGGTGACCGGGCGGCGTACGGCGTTCGCGGCCGTATCGGCCAGCGGCGGGACGAGCAGTTCCACGAACCGGACGCCCGTACGCCGTTCGAAGGCGGCGAGGAAGTCGCGGTGCGCGGCCGGGTTCGGATACGCCGCCCCCGATCCGCCGTGTCCC
>NZ_JADKMA010000071.1 GCF_017676365.1 Streptomyces oryzae | reverse complement strand
GAGTCGCGGGGCCCGTACGGGGGCGGGGCTCGCGGCGTCCGCTGCGGGTCTCCTTGCTGGTGCTCGCTGCGGCCACGGCAGTGGGTACCGCCGGGATGGCGGCGACCGGCGCCTTCGGCAGGGACGGGGAGAGCGCCGAGCCGCCACGCGCCACGGGCTCCGGCAAGACGGTGCCGGTGGAGCGCACCACCCTCACCCGCACCGAGACCGTGGACGGCACGCTCGGCTTCGGCACCCCGGCCACCGTCCAGCAGCCCGCGACCGACGGCCGGGAGACGGGCGGCGGTTCGGGCTCCACGCGCGGGGACGGGAGCGGGGGAGGCAGCGGGAACCAGGACGCGGGGATCGTCACCTGGCTTCCCGAGGAGGGGGCCACGCTCTCCCGGGGCGACACCGTCTACAGCGTGGACGAGCAGAAGGTGCCCCTGCTGTACGGCACCAAGCCGTTCTACCGCACGCTGCGCACCGGCACGGAGGGGGACGACGTGCGGACGCTGGAGCGGAACCTCGCCGAGCTCGGCTACGACGGCTTCACCGTCGACGACGAGTTCACCGGCGGTACGGCCGAGGCCGTCCGCGACTGGCAGGACGACATGCACCGTGCACAGACGGGCGAGGTCGCACCCGGTGACGCCGTGGTGGCCCGCGGGGCCCGCCGGGTCGCCGAGCAGCGGACCTCTCCGGGGGCGCTGGCCGGGGGCGAGGCGCTCACCTGGACGGGGACCGACCGGATCGTGGAGGTCGAGCTGGAGGCGGGGCTGGAGAGCCTGGTACGGAAGGGCACCAGGGCGACGGTCCGGTTGCCGGACGGCGGCACGGCACAGGCCGAGGTCACCGACATCGGCACCCCCTCCAGCCCCCAGAAGGGATCCGGCGACGGGCAGGACTCCGGAGGGGGCGGGGGCGAGGAGGGCGACACCAGGGAGGCGACGCTGCCCGTCGAGCTGAAGGTCGACTCGCAGCAGAAGCTGGGCCGCTATCAGGCGGCCTCGGTCGATGTGGTCCTCAAGGCCCGGACCCGCGAGAACGTACTCGCGGTACCGGTCAACGCGCTGCTCGCCCAGCCGGGTGGCGGCTATGCCGTCGAGGCCAGGGGCGCCGACGGACGGTCCCGGCGTGTTCCGGTGCAGCTGGGCATGTTCGCGGACGGCAAGGTGGAGGTGTCCGGCAAGGGCGTCAAGGAGGGGCTCGACGTGGGGGTGCCCCGGTGACGCCGGTCAGCCGCGCCGTGGTGGAGCTGGCCGGCGTGCAGCAGCGGTACGGCGATGTGGTGGCGCTCGATGGCGCCGACCTCACCGTCTCCAGGGGCGAACTGCTGGCCATCGTCGGCCCTTCGGGCTCGGGGAAGTCGACGCTGCTCAACATCATGGGCACCCTCAGCCGCCCCTCCCGTGGCACGGTACGCATCGACGGGCACGACGTGGCGGCGCTGTCCGACCGCGAGTTGTCCGCGCTGCGTGCCGGCACCATCGGCTTCGTCTTCCAGCAGTTCCACCTCTCCCCCGGCGTACCGGCGCTCGACAGCGTCGCCGACGGGCTCCTCTACAGCGGCACCCCGCACGGCGAGCGGCGCCGGGCGGCCGAAGCGGCGCTGCGCGAAGTGGGGTTGGGGCACCGGCTGTGGCACCGGCCGCACGAGCTGTCCGGCGGGGAGAAGCAGCGGGTGGCGATCGCCCGCGCGGTGCTCGGCGATCCGCCGCTGCTGCTGGCGGACGAGCCCACGGGAGCGCTGGATTCGCGCTCGGGCGCGGCTGTGCTGGACCTGCTGCACGGGCTGCACCGCGCGGGCACGACGGTGGTCGTCATCACCCACGACCGGGACATCGCCGCCTCACTGCCGCGCGAAGTGCGGCTGCGGGACGGCCGGATCGAGCACGACTCGGCGGCCAGGCGTGCGGTGGGAGCGGGGGGCGCCCGATGAAGGCCCGTACGACAGGTACCGCACCGCGCGCCGCACGGATGAGCCCGGCCGACATGCTGCGGGTGGGCGGGGCCGGGCTGCGCTCGCGCCCGATGCGGGTGTTCCTCTCGGCGCTGGGCATCGCCATCGGCATCGCCGCCATGGTCGGTGTGGTCGGGATCTCGACCTCCAGCAGGGAGGATCTGAACCGGAAACTGGACGCGCTGGGCACGAATCTGCTCACCGTCTCACCGGGGCAGTCCTTCTCCGGCGAGGAGGCCAGGCTGCCCAAGAGCGCGGTGCAGATGATCGGCCGTATGCCGCAGGTGGAGTCGGTCTCCGCGGTGGGCAAGACGGACGCCAAGGTCTTCCGCACCGACCGGGTTCCCGAGGAGGAGACCGGCGGCATCGCCGTCCTCGCGGCGCGTACGGATCTGCCCCGTACGGTGGGTGCCCGGCTGACGGCGGGCCGCTGGCTGAACGCGGCCAACTCGCGCTATCCCGCTGTGGTGCTCGGCCCGAAGGCGGCCGACCATCTGGGGATCCGCACCACGGGCCGGGACACCCAGGTGTGGCTGGGCGGGCGCTGGTTCACCGTGGTGGGCGTCCTGGCCCCCAACGAACTCGCCCCGGACCTGGACGCGAGCGCGCTGGTGGGCTGGGGCGCCGCGGCACGGTATCTGGACTTCGACGGTTACCCGACGACCGTGCACACCCGCGCGGAGGAGTCGGCGGTCGGCCGGGTGCAGGAGTTGCTGGGTGCGACGGCCAACCCGGAGAGCCCCAACGAGGTGACGGTCTCCCGGCCCTCGGACGCGCTGGCCGCCAAGGAGGCGTCCGACGACGCGCTCAGCGGGCTGCTGCTGGGGCTGGGCGCCGTGGCGCTGCTCGTCGGCGGGGTGGGAGTCGCCAACACCATGGTGATCTCCGTGCTGGAACGGCGCGCGGAGATCGGGCTGCGGCGGGCGCTGGGTGCCACCCGCGGTCAGATCCGGGGCCAGTTCCTGTGCGAGTCCCAACTGCTGTCCGCGCTCGGCGGCATCGGCGGGGTGCTGCTCGGCATCGCCGTCACCACGGGGTACGCGGCGTATCAGGGCTGGCCGTCCGTGGTCCCTCTCTGGGCGATGGCCGGCGGCGTGACCGCCACGCTGGTGATCGGCGGCCTCGCGGGGTTCTATCCCGCGGTACGCGCCGCGCGATTGCCGCCAACGGATGCGCTAGCGGCAACGTGATGCGGGCTCCGCTCCGCGCCCCTTTCGGGGCGCGGTTCAGCGCGTCCTCAGACCTCCACCCCGCGGCTGCGCAGCCACGGCACCGGGTCGATTCCCGAGCCGTCCTGGGGGGTGACGCGTACCTCGAAGTGCAGGTGCGGGCCGGTGGAGTTGCCGGTGTTGCCGGAGAGACCAATCCGCTCCCCCGCGCGTACATGGGCGCCCGGCTTGGTCTGGATCCGGGACAGGTGCGCGTACTGGGTGTAGTAGCCGTTGGGGTGCCTGATGACGATGTGGTTGCCGAAGGGCCCCCCGCAGCGCGTACTGACGACGGTGCCCGCGCCGACGGCCCGCACGGGGGTGCCGACGGGCACCGCGAAGTCCTGCCCCGTGTGGCTGCTGGCCCAGCGCTTCCCCGAGGAGGCGAAGCCCGCCGACAGCGAGTAGTTCTTGACCGGCGCCACCCATGTCGCGCCGCTCGCGGCCCGGTCGGCGGGCGGCGGGCTGTACGCGCAACTGCCGGAGCCGGGCTCGGCACGGAACGCGGCGCGGGAGATCGGCCCTGCTGCCCGCGCGGCACGCGCCTCACGGGCTTCCCGCAGCCGCTCCCTGGCCTGGGCCAGCCGCCGTTCGACGACACGCTTGGCCTTCCGCTGCCGCGCGGCGTCGGCCTTCAGCCGGTCCAACTGCTTCCGCTGGTGCGCCCGGTCCCGTACGAGATGCCGCTGGGTGACGTCGGTGGTGTGCAGCAGCCGCCGGAAGGCGTGGTCGCCCTGGCGCTGCGAGCGGAGCTTGTCGAGCAGGGTGTCCGGCGCACTCGTCATCAGCAGCCGGGTGGCGGGGGCCCAACTGCCCTGCTGGTACTGCTGGCGGGCCACGGCGCCCAGTTGCCGGTGCAGCCGGCGCAGCCGGTTCTCGCCTCTGGCGACGGCCTTCGCGGTTCTGGTGAGCGCCGCCCGCTGTGCCGCCGCCTTGCGGCTGGCGGCCTCGTAGCGCGCGGAGGCGGCCGCGGCCTCCCGGTAGAGCGAGGCGATCCGGGACGGCAGCGGTTGCGCGGCCTCGGCGGCGCCCTTCGCGGGGGCGGTTCCCGCCGCCTGCGGGGCGCCGCCGACGAGCACCACGGCACACACCAGCGCGGCCAACGGGGGCGCCGTCCGTCTCTTTCGTACGACCTGAGTCATGGCACGATCGTGCGGCCGTGCGGCGCGCGAGAGGGGCCGGGCGGGCGCGGCACGCGGGCGGCTTGGGCCGTTCGACGCAGCGGGGTGTCCCCAGGACGGGTGCATTTGCCGCTGCCCGCGGGAGGCCCCGCACATGTGCGGGAGGGAGCGCGCCGAGGGGCCTCTCCTATGCCGAGGAGGGGGTGCCTGTTTCCGACGGTTGCGGACTGCGGGTGTGTTGTGGCTCCTCGCCCGGTTCCCCGCGCCCCTTGGACGACTCAGCGAAGCTTGGGCAGTCTGCGCCAGGGGCGCAGGGTGGGCAAGCGCAGCCCCCATCGCGGGGTACGCGGCACCGGGGCCGCAGCAGCAGCCAGGCCAGAACGGCTGCGACCGCCAGCAGACCCGCTCCGGCCAGCCCGGTCACCTGAACCCCCCGCGTAAAGGCCGACTTGGCCTCGGCAACCAGCGCACTGCCCGGCGCACCGCCGAGCCGCGCGGCGGCGGCCAGCGCGTTGCCGAGCGTCTCGCGTGCCGCCTCCAGCGTCCGCGCCGGCACCCCCTCCACCGGGTCGAGGCCCATCCGGTAAGCGGAGGAGAGCACGCTGCCCAGTACGGCGATGCCGAGCGCCCCGCCCAGCTCGATGCCGGTCTCCGAGACGGCGGAGGCAGCACCGGCGCGTTCGGCCGGTACCCGGTCCAGCGCCATGCTGACGGTCAGCGTCATCACCGTGCTCGCGCCCAGGCTCACCAGGCAGAAGGAGATGACCACCACCGCCACCCCGTGCCCCAGCGGCAGGGCCGTCAGCGTCGCGAAGCCGAGCGCGCCGAGCGCCAGCCCGGCGGTGATCAGCTGCCGTACGCCGGTGTGCCGGGCCGCGGCGGCCGCGAAGAAGCCGGAGGCCACCGAGAGCGCGGCGCCCGGCAGCAGCATCACGCCGCCGCGCAGCGGTGTCAGGCCCGCGGAGAGCTGCAGGAACTGCGGGAGGAAGAACAGCGATCCGGCCATCACGAACACCACCAGCACATTGGTGACGATCGCGGCGGAGAACTCCCGGATACGGAAGAGCGAGAGGTCGATCAGCGGGTCGGTGAGGGTGCGCTGGCGGCGTACGAACACGGCGCCGAAGGCCAGCCCGAGGGCCAGGAACGGCAGCGCCTCCAGTTGGCCGCCGTGCGCGAAGGTCTTGACGGCGTAGACGACCGGCAGCACAGCCAGCAGGCTGAGGGCCGCGCTGAGCAGGTCGAACCGGCCCGGCGAAGGGTCCTTGGCCTCGGGCACCAGCAGCGGCAGCCCGATCAGCGCGAGCAGCACCAGCGGCAGGTTGATCAGGAAGACCGAGCCCCACCAGAAGTGCTCCAGAAGCAGCCCGCCGACGACGGGGCCGAGTGCCGCGCCGGCGTCGAAGGCCGCACCCCAGGCGGCGATGGCGACCAGCCGCTGGCGCTCGTCCCGGAACATGTTGCGCAGCAGCGAGAGAGTGGAGGGCATCAGCGTCGCGCCTGCCACACCGAGCAGGACGCGAGCCGCGATCAGCGTCCCGGCGCTGGGGGCGTAGGCGGCGAGTGCGGAGGCCGCACCGAATCCGGCACAGCCGACAATCAGCAGCTTGCGCCTGCCTATTCGGTCGCCGAGGGTGCCCATGGTCACCAGCAGCCCGGCCAGCACGAACGAGTAGATGTCCACCAGCCACAGCAGTTGGGTGCTGGACGGCGCCAGGTCCTCGCTCAGCGCGGGGACTGCGAAGCCGAGGACCGTGAGGTCGATCGAGATCAGCAGCACGGGCAGGGTGAGGATCAGCAGCCCGGCCCATGCGCGCGCCCCGGCCCTCTCGGTGGTCTCCTGCACCATGGCGCAGCATCTCCGTTCTTCCCCGTCAACCGATTTTTGTGTACGGCCGTACATAAATTCGTGTACTACGGTACACAAAAACCGCCGGAACGGAGAAAGACGGGCAACGCCGATGGGAGCCAAGCGCGGACCGGCCGATCCAGGCCGCCGGGAGCGGATCATGGCCGCCACCGAGCGGATCTTGCTGGAGGACGGCATAGCGGGGCTCAGCCACCGCGCGGTCGCCCGCGAGGCGGACGTCCCGCTCGGCTCGACCACGTACTACTTCGCCACGCTGAACGACCTGCTCGACGCGGCCATCCGCAGGTTCAGCGAGCGCTACGCCCGCCGGCTGCACGCCTGGGGCGCCGGACTGGGCGAGATCTCCCCCGCCGGACTGGTCGAGGCGCTGGCCGACCTGGTGGAGACGCTGCTGCGCGAGGACCGCGCCGCGCTGGTCCTCTCCTTCGAGCTGACCGCCGCCGCCATGCGCCGGCCCGAACTGCGCGACTCGGCACTGCTGTACGCGGAGACCGAGCGCGAGGTGCTGAGCGCCCACGTGGATGAGCGGACGGCGTGGGCGCTGTCTCGTGTGCTGGACGGGCTGCTGTTGCAATCGCTTGCCGCTGCGGTGCCGCCCACTCGGACGGACATCACGGGTCCGCTCGCAGCGCTGCTCGCCCCGGATGGGTGAGCTTTACGGAGAACGGAGAGGGGGCGCAGTTCCCCGCAAGCTCGGGCTCAGCCCGGTCCCCCGCTGCCGAAGGAGCCGCTCTTGCCGGGCTCCCACTTCCGGCGCCTCGGCGGCTCGCCGGGGTGGTCCTCCCGGTCCCCGTAGTCGTGCACGCCGCTGTGCGGCAGCCGGCGGATACCGTCGCGGGGCATCTCGTCCGGCTCGCGGTTCTCCGTGACCTCCTCGGTCGGACCGGTGTCCGGCAGGTGCGGCTGCTGGTCGGGTTCCGGCAGCTCGGGCTCGCGGTTCTTGATCCGGATGCCGAGCCACACGGCGCCGATCAGCGCGGCCACGATCAGCAGCCCGATGATCCCCGGCACCAGGCCGACCAGTTGATCACGGTTGGCGAGGTCCGTGGCCGCATGCAGGACGTCCGCGTTCATGTGCTCAGCCCCCTTTGGCTCGCGATGTCACCCTCCGGGGTTTCCGTGGCAGACGAAAGGAAACCCGGGGCCCGGCCCGCAGTGCGAACGTCCGAGCGAGTCAAGAGGCTCAGTCCCCGTCCCGGCCCCCGGGCGCCGCCCGGCCGTTGACCGAGAGCACCCCGGGTACCTCCATCAGCTCGCCCACCAGCTCCGGCACCGAGCCGGACCCCGACACGGCGAGCGTGAGCTTGGTGAGCTCGGGGCGGGGCTCGCCCACCTGCTCGACGTTCGTCTCGGTCACCACGAAGCCCCGCTCCGTGCACAGCGCCAGCGTGGACCGCAGCACGCCGCGCCCCTCCTCGTAGGTGAGCCGCAGATGGCCCGGCTCCACGCCGGGCAGCCGGTCGCTGAGCTTGGTGAAGCCCCACACCGTCAGGAAGTGCATGGCCACCACCGCGACGGCCAGCAGCGGCAGCCCCGCGCCGCAGGCCATCCCGACGGCGGCCGAGACCCAGACGATGGCCGCCGTGGTCAGCCCGCGCACCACGTCACGGCGCAGGAAGATCACGCCGGCGCCGAGGAAGCCGACGCCCGAGACCACCTGGGCCGCGATCCGGGACGGGTCGAAGGAGACATCCTCCATGCCCAGCAGATCGGCGAAGCCGTACTTGCTGACCAGCATGAAGAGCGCGGCGCCGAGCCCCACCAGCGCGTGGGTGCGCAGTCCCGCGCTCTTGTGCTTGGCCCGCCGCTCCAGGCCGATCAGCGAGGTCAGGAAGAACGCCAGGGCGAGATCGGCGATCTGCGGCCAGCCCTGGCCCAGGGAAGAGTAGAACGCGTCGTTCATATCCGAGGTCTAACAGCTCGCGGCGGTTTCAGTCGGTAGGCAGCAGGGGGCCGAGCGGGCCGAGGTCCAGGTTCAGCTCCTCGGGCGTCAGCCCGAACCGTTCCCGCAGCAGCTCCATCCGGTCCTCCAGCAGCATCAGCGTCATCCCGATCCGCTCCTCCTGCTCCTCGCCCAGGTCTCCGACCTCCACTCGGCGCAGCGCCTGCCGCTCCACCAGCTGCCGCAACAGCTCGACGACGGTCAGCACCAGCGCCGCCAGGTCGCGCTCCACCGTGTCGGGGTCGAAATCGAGCCGGCGGGACGCCGAGGCCCGGCCCCCGGGCGCTCGGTCCTCAGGCACTCGGGTCACAGCGGCCGCCCTCCCTCCCAGGGCGAGGGGACGCGGGCGCCGACCGAGCTGATCAGGGCCCGCAGATCGATCCGTACCAGGTCCACGTCGGCGATCCCCAGGGTGAGCGACCCGGTGAGGACAGCTCCGGTCCCCAGCAGCCGGTCCAGCAGATCCACCAGGGCGACCTGCCGCCGGGCCAGCGGCTGCTGGGAGTCGACGGCCACCGGCCCCCGGGGCGGGTACGGCTCAGCAGACGGCGCGGTCATGGCTGCCCTCCCAGTGCCCGTCCTGCGACTGCGCCCGGGCCGCGTCCGGTGCCGCGAACGAGTACGGCGCCCACGGGCCGGTCAGCTCGACCCGCACGGAGGGGTCGTGCGCGCCCAGCCGCTCCACGCGGGCCACGAACTCCTCCGACCGGTCGCGGGGCACCAGATAGGCGGCGTTGAGCAGGTTCTGGCCCGGTGTCCCGGACAGCTGCGGGTTCTGCGCGGGATAGACCCGCACGTCCTCGGCCTGCGCCGCGAGTGCCGCATGCAGCGTGCGGCCGAGCTGTTCGGCCTCCTCCAGCGTGTTCTCCCGCGAGGTGACCTCCTGCCTGCGGCGGCGCAGGAACTCGCGCCCGCTGGTCGCGGCGGGCGCCGGTGCGGCTGCGGGCTCGGGCGCGCGCTGCGCGTGCACCTTCACGCCCCACTCGACGCGGCCCGCCAGCCGGTCGAGGGCCGCCCGGAACTCCTCCCGGCCACCCTCCAGCGCCCGCCTGACCCCGGCGTCGTCGCGGTAGACGGTCGCCAGGCGCAGCGGCAGCGGACAGGTCAGCACGGTGAGCGCGTCCACCACCGCCTGGTGGGCCCTGGCCGTCTCCTCCAGCCAGCCGAGGTCCTCCAGATGGGCACGCAGCGGCTCCTCGCCGAAGTCCGCCTCCGGGACCCGGCTGACCACGGCCTGCAGTCCGGCCTGGTGGACGGTGTACGGGGCGGAGTCGGCCACACCCCGTACACCGTCGGGCAGGGGCGCCTCCAGGGGCGCGGTCACCGCGTACACGTACCGAAGTTCGGCGTTCTGCCCGTGCTCACCGTTCACGGCGCTCCGCTCACCGTTCATGGCGCTCTCCCTCCGAGCGGTCCGGGTCCGGCTCGCGCTGCTCCAGCTCGGCGACGCGCCGCCGCAACCGGTCGTTCTCCTCGGCCAGTTCGCCCCGCCGGGCGGTCGAGCTGAGCGCCGGATCGGTCTCCCACCAGTCGATGCCCATCTCCTTGGCCTTGTCGACGGAGGCGACGATCAGCCGCAGCTTGATGGTCAGCAGCTCGATGTCGAGCAGGTTGATGCGGATGTCACCCGCGATCACCACGCCCTTGTCGAGGACCCGTTCCAGGATGTCGGCGAGATTCGCGCTGCTGCCGCCCTCGTAGCGCTCGGGCAGTCTGCTCGGCATGGTCATGAGCGCACCCCGTCGTTCATCTCCACGTATTCCCCTTCCGCAGCCGTGCGAGGAGCTCGTCCTCGCGGCGGTCGAACTCGTCCTCGTCGATCTCCCCGGCGAGCAACTGCCGCTCCGCTTCCGCGAGTTCACGCTGGACGGTGGCCGGGTCGCGGTACTGGCGCTCGGCCTCGGCCTGCACCTGCCGCAGCACCCACGCGGTGCCGCGCAGCGGAGCCGCGGGGAGCAGCAACAGTTCGCTGATCAGCCCCATGCCGTCGGCCCCGTCAGCCGGTCGCCGGTGCGGTCCTGGCGGCGGCCGTCGCCGTGGGGTCGGCCGAGGCGTCCGTCTTCTCCACGAAGCTGTACGGCGGCAGCGGGCCGTTCACCTTCAGGTCCAGCTGCGGTGCGGAGGTGTCCAGTTCCTCGACAGCGGACAGCAGTGCGTCGGCCGCCTCCCGGTCCACCAGGACGGAGAGGTTCGCCAGCCAGCCCGCGCTCTGCGGGCCCTCGCTCACCTCGGCCGTCAGCGGCTCCAGCGCACGGCGCAGCAGCGCCGCGTCGGCGGGTTCCCTGGCCTGCACGGCACGGGCGATCTTCTCGCCGAGTGCCAGCTTCTGCTCGTAGGTGCCGCCGCCTGCCGCGCGGTTCGCCTCGCTCTCGGCGCGCAGCCCGGGCTGCTCCGCCATCACCAGGTGCAGCACCGCCTCCTGGTTGTGGCTGGCCTTGATGTTGTACTCGACCTTGCCCTCGAGCGTTTCCAGGCGTTCCAGGAAGTGCCCCGCGCGGTCCAGCAGCACCTCGCCGACGGTGGCGTCGTCCTCGGAGACGCTGCCGAAGCGCATCGGCAGCACCACCCGCTCGGCGCTCACCGCGGCCAGGACCTGCTGATGGGCCAGGAGCTGGCGGCGCTTGGGCCGCAGGTCGTCGGGCGCGTCGCTGACCACCGCGACCAGGCCGTCCCGCTCCAGCACCCGTACCGCGCGGGGCGGGTCGCCCACGCCGGTCAGGCCGCGGCGCAGCGGTGGCGCCGGGGTCCGGCTGATGCCGTAGACGTAGGTACTCACTCCCGCTCCTCCTTCTTGCGGGTGGTGGTCCGCCGCCGCGTGCTGCCCTCCTGGGCCTCGTCACGCGCCTTCTGGAACGCGTCGGACGCCTTGGAGACAGCCTGGGCGGCGCCGCTGAGCGCGCCCTTGGTCTTCCCCTCGGCCCCGGACTCGGTGATTCCGCCGACCACGTCGGGCAGGCCGGGGCTCTTGTTGCGGCCCGACTCCAGGTCGAGGCGGTTGCACGCCTCGGCGAACTTCAGGTAGGTGTCGACACTGGCGACCACGACCCTGACGTCGATCTTGAGGATCTCGATGCCGACGAGGGACACCCGTACGAACGCGTCGATCACGAGCCCGCGGTCGAGGACGAGTTCCAGTACGTCGTAGAGATTGCCGGTTCCGCCGCCTTGCTGCTGTGCCGGAGCGACAGTCATGAGGCAGAGCCTCCTTCGCTGTTGGTGTCGCTTGTGGCTTGGCTACGGGTCAACTCCCGTGCGGCCACGGGCGGGTAGCCAGCGCCCCGGTGCTCAAACCCTCGGGCCAGCAGGCCGCCCGAACCTCACACCGCCTCGGTGCCGTCCCGCAGCCGGCGCGCCGCGGTGGCGCCGAGCTCGCGGCGTTCGCGGCCGCACAGCCGCCCCCGCAGCGGGGAGAAGAGCTCGCCCTCCGCGCGGGCCGCGTGCTCCCGGAGCCGGTCGAGCAGCGCGGCCGTCGCGCGCTCGGCGGCGGGCGAGCGGGGGTCGGCCTCGGCGAGCTCACGGGCGGTCGCCTGGGCGACCGCCCACCGCCGGCGGGCCGCGGCGACGAGCCGTTCCCCGTCGGGCAGCACCCGGCGGGCGACCGGGTGCAGCGCCTGGCTCTCCGCGAGGGCGTGCCGCTCCAGCCCGGTCACCAACTGTCCGGCGAGCGCGTTCCGGCGCTCCGGGTCGTGGGTCGCCTCGTAGGCGGCGACGAGGCGTTCGGCCTCCGCGTGCCGGTCCGTGAGCAGTTCGAGCACGTCCGGGCGGTACGGCATCGGCTCTCCTCGGTCCGCTTCCCACCGGTCCTCCGACCGGTCCTCGTCCGCTCGGTCCCCCTTCCGGCCCGATGACCGTTTCGTCCGGGTCGCCGTTTCACCTTGCAGACGGTGGGGACTCGCCTGCGTGAGCCGATACGGAGGTGATCACACGTGCAGCAGGACCAGACCACCACCCGCGACGAGAGCGTCCGGGAATCCCGCCGCCCCGCGGTGAACGTCTCGCGGACGCCGCGCCGCCCGGACGGACCCATGGGCTACGGGCCGCACGCCACGTCCGGCGACCGGGACCCGGAATCCCACATCTTCCGCGGCGAGGACTGACCGGCCGGGCGCCGGTCCCTCACCAGTACCCGGCCCGGCCAGGTTCACTCCGCGCTCAGCGGGCACCCGCCCGCGGATGAGTGAGAAGAGTGAGCAGAAACCGGCCGCCGAGGCGAAGGCCCCCGGCACCGCGCAGGTGCTGCGGTCCGCGCGGGAGGCCATCGAGGAGCTGACCGGGCTGGAGTCCGAGTCGGTCTCGTCCGTCGCCAGAGGCGAGGACGGAAGCTGGACGCTCCATGTCGAAGTGGTCGAGCTGCGCCGGATCCCGGACAGCGTCAGCATGCTCGGCTCGTACGAGATGACGCTGGACCCGGACGGCGAGCTGACCGGCTACCGCAGGCTCCGCCGCTACGAACGCGGCAGGGCCGACCCACGTTGACCCGGCCCCACCGCGGCCCTGTGCGGCCGTGACGGACGGAACGGGTCAGGACAGATACAGGGCGAGCACGGTCGCGTCGTCCTCCGCCTCCTCGCTCAGCAAGGAGGAGACGAGACAGTCCGTGGCCGCCTCGGCCGACCTGCCGCGTGCCGCACACTTGCGTGCCGCCGCCAGCAGGGCCCGGGCCCCCTCGTCCAGATCCATGCCGCGGCGTTCGATGACGCCGTCCGTATAGCAGAGCAACAGGTCCCCGGACTGCAGCTGGGTGGCGTTGAGGGGGTACGCCGTGTGCGGGGTGACGCCCAGCATGAGGCCGTGCTCCGCCTCCAGCAGCCGCGGTACACCGTCGCGTACCAGGACCGGCGCGGGGTGTCCGGCGCTGGCCCAGCGGAAGATCCGGGAGTCGGGGTGCAGATGCCCCACCACGCAGGTCGCTGTGGTGTCCAGGCCGCCGTAGTAGACGACCTCGCCCAGCGCCATGGTCAGCTCGGCCGCGTCCTCGTCCATGTAGGCGAGCCCGGCCAGCGCCGAGCGCTGCTGCACGGCGCGGTGCGCCGCGTCCACGCCGTGCCCCGAGGCGTCACCGACGGCCAGCAGCACCCGGCCGCCGGGCAGCTCGCGGCACTTGTACCAGTCGCCGCCGACCCCCGACTCGGACGGCACATAGGCGGCGCTGACCGACAGCCACTGCGGGGTGAGCACACCGAGCGGCGGGGTGAGCGCCCTGCGGAAGGTCTCGGAGACGCGGTGCTCGGCGGCCGCCTCCTGGCGCAGCCGCTCCGTCTCGCTGAGCGCCCGGCTCAGCTGCTCCTCCTGCCCGGTGACGTTCCGCGCGGCGAACAGCAGCGACTCGGGGACCTCGGCGCCCTCCGGCTGGGCATGCGCGAGCCAGCGGACCCGCCGTGCCTCCTCCCCCACATGGATGGTCAGCTCCCGGTCGGGGACCTCGCCGCCGGCCAGCAGTACGCGCATGTCGTCGACGAACGCGGGCATGTCCGCCGGGTCGACCATCCGGCCCACGGTGAACAGGTCGGCCCCAATGTCCTTCGCCGAGGTCACCGAGCGGGCGGCCCCCTCCAGCTCGTCGCGCCCCTCCGGGGGTACGCCCTCCGGTGGCGGCGCCGCCAGGCCCAGCAGCTCGCGCATCCCGAGCGACCAGCGCATCCTGCCGGTGACCAGGTCCCACTCGGCCCAGCCCATCCGGCCCCGCTCCTGGATACGGCGGCTGAGCCTGGCCTCGCCCACCGGCTCCCAGTTCGTCAGCAGCAGCCCCTCGTCCGGCAGCAGCGTCACGGTGCCGCGCAGCCGGGCGCGCTGGAGGACACCCTCGATGATGTCGATGTAGTCGATGGTGTCGCTGGAGACCGGGCCGCCGCTGTCCAGGGCCGCGAAGTACACGTCGTACATCCCGCTGGTACGGATGCCAGGACGGGTCTCGGACAGCCGTTTGCCGAGGAAGTCGTAGGAGCCGCGCTCGACGCCGCTCAGCTCGAAGTGGTTGGCACCGACGACGATGAAGTCGCGGACCGTGCCGTCCGGAGCACGCTCCGGGCGGAGCAGCGTGGAGCTGCCCCGCAGTACACCCAGCACCGCGGGCATCCAGGACGGCAGCCCCGGCAGTACCGCCACATCGCTGGGCGGCGCCGTCTCGGCGCCGTCGTAGGCGAACGGCCCGGCCGTCGGCCGCCCGGGTCCGCCCTGTGAGCGGCTCGTATGGGCGGGGTGTGCGGGGGTCCCGCCGGCGATCCTGATGCGCGCGTGGTGCCGGGCGCGTGCGACCGTGCGCAGCGCGACCTGGTTGAGCTCGCGCAGCGCCTGCTCCGGAGCCGCTGTGGCGGCTTCGGAGCCGGGGGTGGGGTCGGGCTGGACAGATGTGGCCTCCATATGTCCCCATTGTCGAGGTTGTGAGGGTTCTTCGCCGGGTGACGGGGCCACTCGTGAGACCGGGCGGGGCACCCATACCGGTCACGCTCGCCTAAAGTCGGAAGCATGACGGCAGACGAGGGGTCGGTACGGGTCGACAGCTGGATCTGGTCCGTACGGCTGGCGAAGACCCGCTCCCAGGCGGCGACCGCGGCGCGTGGTGGGCACGTCAAGGTCAACGGCGAGCGGGTGAAGGCGGCGCATGCCCTGCGGGTGGGCGACGAGGTGCGGGTGCGGCAGGCGGGGCGGGAGCGGATCGTGATCGTCAAGCGGCTGATCAAGAAGCGGGTGGGGGCGCCGGTGGCCGCCGAGTGCTATCAGGACAACAGTCCGCCGGCGCCGTCGCCGGTGGAGGTTCCCGTGGTCGCTCGCCGCGAGAGGGGTGCGGGGCGCCCCACCAAGCGTGACCGGCGAGAGCTGGACCGGCTCCGTGGGGTGAACTAGCGGGGGTGCCCCTGACGGGACGCAGCTCCCCCCGGCGTTACGGCTCGCGCAGGCGTTCCGCGATGACGGCGGCCTGGACGCGGCGGCCCACGCCGAGTTTGCCGAGGATGGCGGAGATCCGGTTCTTGACCGTCTTCTCGGCGAGGAACAGCCGCTCGCCGATCTGCCGGTTGGTCAGCCCCTCGCCGATCAGCGCGAGCACCTCCCGCTCGCGCGGTGTGAGCCGGGCGAGCTCCGGGGGGCCTGCGCGGTTCTCCCGGGCCTGGACGCGCGCCATCACCCGGCCGCTGGCGCCCGGGTCGAGCAGCAGGGTGCCGTCCGCCACCGTCCGGATCGCGCTGACCAGGTCGGCGCCCTTGATCTGCTTGAGCACATAGCCCGCCGCGCCCGCCATCACCGCGTCCATCAGCGCCTCGTCGTCGTCGAAGGACGTGAGGATCAGACACACCAACTCGGGCATCCGGGCGCGAAGTTCGCGGCAGACCTCGATGCCCTCGTGGTCGCCGTGCTGTTCGGCGCTGCCGAGCCGCACGTCCAGCACCGCGACGTCGGGGCGTACGGCGGGGACGCGGGCCAGCGCCTCCTCGGCGTCCGACGCCTCCCCGACGACCTCCAGATCCGGCTCCGCCTCCAGCAGATCGCGCAGCCCGCGCCGTACCACCTCGTGATCGTCGAGCAGGAAGACGCGGACGGGGGCGGCGGGGCGCGCGTGCTCGGCACCTCGCCGACTATCGGAACCCGGCACTGGACCTCCTCAGGTGACGCCCTCCCAGCCTGCGGCACGCGCCACCCGAAGAGTAGGGCCGTTCGGCACCCGTCGGCGGGGCGGCCGTCGCCCCCCAACTCCCGGCGGCGGGGAGGGAAGTACCGAGGTGGGGCTGGGAACGACCGGCGACCTGAGGTCCGTTCGGCCGTACACTGCCGGTTCCGGGGCCGTGCGGGGTCCCGTGTCGTACGGCGTACGGAGGTGCGCATGTCGGAGGCTGCCGGAGCGGGGCAGCACCGTCCCGACCGGGGCGAGGACCGGTCGGTCAGCCGGGGGGAGCACCGCGACGAGCTGCCCCACTTCCGGCTGGACGAGCTGCTGGACGAGCTCCAGACGCGGCTGGACGCCGCGCGCCTCACCCAGGACCGGATGCACAGCCTGCTGGAGGCCGTGCTCAGTGTCGGGCGGGAGCTGGATCTGTCCCAGGTGCTGCGCCGCATCGTGGAGGCGGCGCTGGCGCTGACCGACGCCAAGTACGGTGCGCTGGGCGTCATCGGCGACGGGCAGCGGCTGGCGACCTTCCTGCCCGTCGGCGTCGCCCCGGAGGAGGCCGCACGCATCGGCCCGCTGCCCTCGGGCCACGGCGTGCTCGGCGAACTGATCCGCGACCCGCGGCCGTTACGGCTCAGCGACCTGACCGCCCATCCGGCCAGCCAGGGCTTCCCCGCACATCACCCCCCGATGCGTACGTTCCTTGGCGTACCCGTACGGGTGCGCGACGAGGTCTTCGGCAACCTCTATCTGACGCAGAAGCGCGGCGGCGCGGACTTCGACGCGGACGACGAGGCGGTCGTCACCACGCTGGCCGTCGCGGCCGGGGTCGCCGTCGACAACGCGCGGCTGTACGCGGAGAGCCGGCGCCGCGAACAGTGGCTGGAGGCGCTGGGCGAGATCACCCGGCTGCTGCTGAGCGGCGCGACCTCGAACGAGGTGCTGCGGCTGATCGCACAGCGCGCCCTGGAGGTGGCGCAGTCCGACACCTCGTGCGTGCTGCTGCCGGACACCGAGGGCGGCGCGGACGCGCTGCGGGTCGTGGTGGCGGTCGGCGATCTGGCCAAGGAACAGACCGGGGTGATCGTGCCCTACCACGACACCCTCTCCGGGCTCGCGGCCCGCACCGGGGAGTCGGCGGTGACGGCCGACATCGGCAGCGATCCGCGTACCCACGCGTTTCCGGAAGGGGAGGCCGAGCACGGCCCCGTCGTGGCCGTACCGCTGCTGGCGCAGCAGGACGCGCCGGGCGCGCTGCGGCTGAGCCGGCTCAAGGGGCGGCCGCCGTACGACGAGACGGAGGTGGAGCTGCTCAAGGACTTCGCGGCGCAGGCGGCGCTCGCGCTGGAGATGGCGCAGCACCGCTCCGAGTCCGAACAGCTGGCGCTGCTGCACGACCGCGACCGCATCGCCCGCGATCTGCACGATCTGGCCATCCAGCGGCTGTTCGCCACCGGGATGACGCTGCAGAGCGCCGGGCGGCTCATCGACCGGCCGGAGGCGGCGGAGCGGGTGAACCGGGCCGTTGACGACCTGGACGAGACCATCAAGATCATCCGGTCCACCATCTTCGCGCTGCGTACCTCGGGTGAGGGGTCGGCGGAGGCCGGTACGAGTCTGCGCAGGACGATGGCGAAGGCGGTCAGCGACGCCGCCGAGCGGCTCGGTTTCCTGCCCTCCCTGCGGATGGAGGGGCCCGTCGACACCAATGTGCCCGCCGAGACCGCCGAGCAGGCGAGCGCGGTGCTGGCCGAGGCGCTGAGCAACATCGTGCGGCACGCGCGGGCCCGCCGGGTGGATGTGGCCCTCCAGGTCGGCGCGACGATGTCGCTGACCGTCGTGGACGACGGGGTGGGGCTCGGCGACGCGGAGCAGCGTGGCGACCTGCGCCACGCTGGAGGGCTCGCCAACATGCGGTCACGGGCCGAGCTGCTGGGCGGCACGCTGACGGTGACGCCCGGCCCGTCGTCCGGCACCTGCCTGGTGTGGGAGGTCCCACTCCCCCATGACGGTGACCGGTCCGGAGGTTAGGGCACCCCGAAGGGCCGGGCACGCGTCCAGCCGGGCGGCAAAGCGGGTGGGCAGGCATGTCGGCCGCGTGGTCGGGGGACCCGGCACGCATGACGAACCTCGGTCTGCCGAACAGCATCCGCGCATGCTTGTTCGATCTCGACGGTGTCCTCACCAGGACAGCCGTCGTGCACGCCGCTGCCTGGAAGGAGATGTTCGACGCCTATCTGCGGGACCGCGAGGGGCCCGGCTTCCGCCCCTTCGACCCGGTGGCGGAGTACGAGACGTACGTGGACGGGCGCCCACGCGCCGACGGCGTGCGCACCTTCCTCGCCTCCCGCGGCATCCGGCTCCAGGAGGGCGCAGACGACGACCCGCCCGGCCGCGAGACCGTGCACGGACTTGGCAACCGCAAGAACGAGCTGCTGCTGGAGAAGATCCGCAACGAGGGCGTCGAGGCGTACGAGGGCTCGCTGCGCTATCTGGACGCGGTACGGGATGCGGGGCTGCGGACGGCGGTGGTCTCCTCCAGCGCGAACTGCCGCGACATCCTCGCCTCGGTCGGCATCGAGGACCGGTTCGACGTACGGATCGACGGCATCGTGGCCAAGGAGCACCGGCTGCCCGGCAAGCCGCGCCCGGACACCTTCCTCGCCGCCGCCAGGGAGCTGGACGTACCGGCGGCCGAGTCCGCGGTCTTCGAGGACGCGCTGGCCGGGATGGACGCCGGCCGCGCCGGGCACTTCGGGTACGTCGTGGGGGTCGACAGGACCGGGCAGGCCGACGCGCTGCGGGCACACGGCGCCGACACCGTGGTCCAGGACCTGCAACAGCTGCTGGGACAGCGCGGCCTGGCGCACACGCCGGGGCCGACGCCCACGCCGGGGAAGGGACAGCGCACGTGATCAGCCACTCCTGCTACGCCGTACAGCCCTGGTCCCTGCGGGAGACCGAGCTGCACCTGGACGTCCTCCCGCAGAGCGAGTCCGTCTTCGCCCTCTCCAACGGGCACATCGGCTGGCGCGGCAACCTGGACGAGGGCGAGCCGCACGGGCTGCCCGGCACCTACCTCAACGGGGTGCACGAGCTGCACCCGCTGCCGTACGCGGAGGCGGGCTACGGCTACCCCGAGTCGGGGCAGACCGTCATCAACGTCACCAACGGCAAGATCATGCGGCTGCTGGTGGACGACGAGCCCTTCGACGTGCGCTACGGCAAGCTGCGCTTCCACGAGCGCGTGCTGGATCTGCGGACCGGCCTGCTGCGCCGGGTCTGCGAGTGGAGCTCCCCGGCCGGCTGCACCGTACGGGTGACCTCGACCCGGCTGGTCTCCTTCAGCCAGCGCGCCATCGCCGCCGTCGCCTACGAGGTCGAGCCGCTGGACTCGAACGTCCGGGTCGTCGTCCAGTCGGAGCTGGTCGCCAACGAGCAGCTGCCGCAGAAGAGCGGCGGGGACCCGCGGGTGGCCGCCGCGCTGGAGGACGTGCTGCTGCCGGAGGAGCACTTCGCCGACGACATGCGGCTGCGGCTGGTGCACTGCACCGAGCGCAGCGGGCTGCGGGTCGGTGCCGCTGCCGACCACGCCGTGCACGGCCCGGCCTCGACCCGCACCGCCGGCGAGAGCGGGGACAACGTCGCACGGCTCACCGTCACCTCCGAACTGGCGCCCGGCGAACCGCTGCGGGTGGAGAAGCTGGTCGCCTACGGCTGGTCCGGGGCCCGCTCGCTGCCCGCCGTGCGCGACCAGGTCGACGCCGCACTGGCCGGTGCCCGCACCAAGGGGTGGCAGGGGCTGGTCGAGCAGCAGCGGGAGTACCTGGACGGCTTCTGGGCCCGCGCCGATGTGGAGGTGGACGGCGACGCGGAGATCCAGCAGGCGGTGCGCTTCGCGCTCTTCCACGTCCTGCAGGCGGGAGCGCGCGCCGAGAAGCGCGCCATCCCCTCCAAGGGGCTGACCGGTTCCGGCTATGACGGCCACTCCTTCTGGGACAGCGAGCAGTTCGTGCTGCCGGTGCTCACCTACACCTCTCCGGACTCCGTGGCCGAAGCGCTGCGCTGGCGCCAGGAGACGCTGCCCGCCGCACGCGAGCGGGCCCGCCAGCTCGGACTGCGGGGCGCCACCTTCCCCTGGCGGACGATCGACGGTTCGGAGTGTTCCGCGTACTGGCCGGCCGGTACGGCGGCGTTCCATGTGAACGCTGACATCGCGGACGCGGTCGTCCGGTACGTCGACGCCACCGGCGACGTGGAGTTCGAGCGGGAGACGGCGGTGGAAATCCTGGTCGAGACCGCCCGGCTGTGGCACTCGCTGGGCCACCACGACCACCACGGCGCCTTCCACTTCGACGGCGTCACCGGGCCCGACGAGTACAGCGCCGTCGCGGACGACAACCTCTACACCAACCTGATGGCGCAGCAGAACCTGCGCGCCGCCGCCGATGTCGCGGAGCGGCACACCGAGGAGGCGGCCGCACTCGGCGTGGACGACGAAGAGGCAGCCGCCTGGCGGGACGCGGCTGACGCGGTGGCCATACCGTTCAACGAGGCGCTGGGAGTCCACGAGCAGTCGGCCGGCTTCACCGGCCACCAGAGGTGGGACTTCGCCTCGACGGGGACCGACCAGTACCCGCTGATGCTGCACTTCCCTTACTTCGATCTGTACCGCAAGCAGGTCATCAAACAGGCCGACCTGGTGCTGGCCCTCTACAAGCGCGGTGACGCGTTCGACGCCGAGCAGAAGGCCCGCAGCTTCGACTACTACGAGCAGCTGACGGTCCGCGACTCGTCGCTCTCCGCGTGCTGTCAGGCCGTGATGGCCGCCGAGGTCGGTCATCTGCGCCTCGCCTACGACTATGTGGGCGAGGCCGCGCTGATGGACCTGGAGGACCTGGAGAGCAACACCCGCGACGGGCTGCACATCGCCTCGCTGGCCGGCGCCTGGATCGCGCTGGTCGCCGGGTTCGGCGGGATGCGGCTGCGGCGCGGCACGCTGGACTTCTCGCCGCTGCTGCCCGAACAGCTGAGCGGGCTGGCCTTCACGGTGCAGGTGCGGGGGCGGCGGCTGCGGGTGGCCCTCGCCGGGACGACGGCCACCTACACCCTGCTGGAGGGGGAGCCCCTGGAGCTGTGCCACTGCGGGATGCTTTTCACCCTCTCGTGCGGGGCGCCCCGCAGTCACCAGATGCGGCGTCCGCCGCCCCGCCCCGAGCCCGCGCCCCCACAGGGCCGCACCCCGACCCGCCGCCATGGGGGCCTGGCGGCACCGGAGTAAGGACGGAGTGCCTTTACGCGCCGTACCGCCTCAATTCGCGGCGCGCCAGCGAGCGCTGGTGGACCTCGTCAGGGCCGTCGGCCAGGCGCAGCGTCCGCGCGGAGGCCCACAGGTGGGCGAGGGGGAAGTCCTGGGAGACTCCACCGGCGCCATGGAGCTGGACCGCGTCATCGATGATGCGGACCACCGCCCGCGGAGTGGCGATCTTGATGGCCTGGATCTCGGTGTGCGCGCCCCGGTTGCCGACGGTGTCCATCAGCCACGCCGTCTTCAGCACCAGCAGCCGCAACTGCTCGACCTGCACCCGCGCGTCGGCGATCCACTCGTGCACCACCCCCTGCCGGGCCAGCGGCTTGCCGAAGGCCGTACGGTCCAGCGCCCGGCGGCACATCAGCTCGATGGCACGTTCGGCCATCCCGATCAGCCGCATGCAGTGGTGGATACGGCCGGGGCCGAGCCTGGCCTGCGCGATGGCGAAACCGCCGCCCTCCTCGCCGACCAGGTTGGCGACGGGGACGCGTACGTCGTCGAAGACCACCTCCGCGTGGCCGCCGTGGTAGTGGTCCTCGTAGCCGTAGACGGACATCGCCCGGCGCACCTCCACGCCTGGGGTGGCGCGCGGGACGAGCACCATGGACTGCTGGCGCCGCACGTCCTCGCCGTCCGGGTCGGTCTTGCCCATGACGATGAAGATCTCGCAGTCCGGGTGCATGGCCCCGGAGATGTACCACTTGCGGCCGGAGATGACGTACTGGTCGCCCTCCCGCCGGATGCGGGTGGCGATGTTGGTGGCGTCCGAGGAGGCGACCTCCGGCTCGGTCATCGCGAAGGCCGAGCGGATCTCACCCGCGAGCAGCGGCTCCAGCCACCGCTTCTTCTGCTCGGCGGAGCCGAACTGGGCCAGCAGCTCCATGTTCCCGGTGTCCGGGGCAGCGCAGTTGAGCGCGGTCGGCGCGAGCTGCGGGCTGCGTCCGGTGATCTCCGCCAGCGGCGCGTACTGGAGGTTGCTGAGCCCGGCACCGTACTCCGTATCGGGCAAGAAGAGGTTCCACAGCCCCAGCTTCCGTGCCGTGGCCTTCAGTTCCTCCTGGACCGGCACGGTGGCCCAGAGTGAGTCCTGCGCGGCGCGCTGTTCCTCGGCCACCGGCTCGGCCGGGTGGACGTGCTCGTCCATGAAGCCGAGCAGCCGTTCGCGCAGCTCTTCGGTACGCGCGTCGTATGCGAAGTCCATGTGCTGCTCAGCCCTTCCGCAGAGTGGTGAGTCCGTTGTCGATGAAGACCGGCACCAGCTCGCCGATCCGGTCGAAGCCCGCGCCGACGGTCTGCCCGAGGGTGAAGCGGTAGTGGATGCCCTCCAGGATCACGGCGAGCTTGAAGTAGGCGAACGCCGTGTACCAGTTGATCCGCGACACATCGCGGCCCGACAGCTCGGCGTACCGCTCGATCAGTTCGGCGGCTGAGGGGTGGCCCGGCGCCCCGCTGGTGGTGCTGACCGGCGAGTCGGGCACCTCCTGGCGCTCGCTGTACATCGCCAGCAGCCCGAGGTCGGTCAGCGGGTCGCCGAGGGTGGACATCTCCCAGTCGAGCACCGCTGCGACCTCGTCCTGGGCGTCCACCAGCACGTTGTCCAGGCGGAAATCGCCGTGCACGACGGTGGGCCGCGGCGAGTCGGGCAGCGTCTCGCCGAGCGCGGTGCACAGTACGTCGATACCGGCCAGCTCCCGGCTGCGGGACGCCTCCAACTGCTTGCTCCAGCGCCGCAGTTGCCGCTCCAGAAATCCTTCGGGCCGCCCGAAGTCGCCCAGCCCCACCTCCTGCGGATCGACGGCGTGCAGCGCCACCAGCGTTTCGGGCAGCGCCAGAACGACCTCGCGGGTGCGCTCGGGCCCGAGCCCGGCGAGCTCTGCGGCCGTGCGGTACGGGGTGCCGTCGACGTGCTCCATCACATAGAAGGGCGCCCCGATCACCTCCGGGTCCTCGCACAGCAGGACGGTGCCGGGTACCGGAACCGCGGTGTCCCGCAGCGCGCTGATGACGCGGTGCTCGCGGGCCATGTCGTGCGCTGTGGCCAGTACGTGACCGAGCGGCGGACGCCGTACCACCCACCGCCCGGCGCCGTCCGTGACCCGGTAGGTCAGGTTCGACCGGCCGCCCTGTACGACCTCGGCGCTCAGCGGCCCCCGTATCAGCCCCGGACTCTCCCGCTCCAGATGCGCGGCCAGCCGTGCCAGATCGAGCCCGGGCGGATTCTCTTCGCTCATCGTGCGCGCTCCTTCGACATCGCCTCGCCCCGATCATGCCGACTGGTCGGTATGCCCGTCCACCCCTTGCTCCCGCCGCACTTCCCCGCCCGTCTCGGGCTCGGGACCGACTCCCCCGCCGCGGGTCCGAATTAACCCGTATGCGGGCGGCTCGGTGTGTGATGCACCGCTTTCCGCCCGAAGTCCGATGACACGCCTGCCCTTCGCGCCCTAGCCTCGGGGCATGCTCACGGGTGACAACGAGCCGCTGTTCGTACGCGACGAGCGGTCCAGGAACGGCTACATCCTCAACCACCGCAACCCCTCAGGGCTTGCGCTGATCATCGTTCTCACGGTCGGCGTGCTGATCCTGACCGCGGTCGCGCTCGGCTGACCCGGACCGATGGGCTCCCCTGCTCCCGGCCGGCGGCGGAGCCCTCAGCACACCCCCGCGCGCACCAGCGCGCTCCGCACCGCGGCGCGGGTCTCGTGCGGTGCACCGGCGACGGAAACGGTGACCCCGCGCTCGTCCGGGCCGAGCGGCTCCAGCACCTCGAACTGCGAACGCAGCAGGCTCGGCGGCATGAAGTGGCCCTCGCGCCCGGCCAGCCGGGCGGCGATCAGCTCGTACGAGCCGTCCAGATGCACGAAGAACAGCCGGGAAGAGGCCCGGCGCAGCCGGTCGCGGTAGCGGTGCCTGAGCGCCGAGCAGACCAGAACGGCACCTTCGTCGGCATGCCGGACCAGCCACTCGGCCATCGCGTCCAGCCACGGGGCCCGGTCGGCGTCGTCCAGCGGGATTCCGGCCGACATCTTCTCGATGTTGCGTTCCGGGTGGAAGTCGTCCGCGTCGGCGAACGGCAGGCCGAGCGCCTGGGCCAGCCACTCGCCGACGGTGCTCTTGCCGGACCCGGACACCCCCATCACGACGACGAGCGGCCCGGCTGCGCCCTCCGCGCCGTTCACACCAGCATCATCCCTCCGACGCCGATCAGCACCAGGACACAGAGCAGCGTCCCGGCCGTCTGCGCGGCGCCCATCGTCCCCGGCCGGGCCTGCGCCAGCGCGCCGATCCGCCGGTGGGCGGTGACCAGCAGGCCGACCCAGGCCAGCGCGCCCAGTCCGGCGGCCACCACGGCGAGGCCCGACGGCTCCGCCAGCGCCACCCGCGCCGCCAGCGCGACGGAGACGGCACAGCTGAGCGTCGTACGGCGCCAGGCCAGCCAGGTGCGCTCCGGCTGCGCGCCCGGGTCGCGCACCGGCTCGTCCGGCCCGCCGACCGTCGGCCCGCCCGTCACCGGCCCGCCAGGCCGAGCACGACGACGGCGATGACCAGCAGCGCCGCGAGCGCCGTACCGCTCGCCAGCAGCACCGGGAAGCGCGAGGCCGGCAGATCCTCCCCGCGGCGCATGGCCCGCTCGCAGCGCACCCAGTGGTTCACGGCGCGGAAGGCGCACAGCGCCGCACCGGCGAGCAGGACGATCGCCACGCCCGTCCGCACGCCCCAGCGCAGGTCCGTCAGGAACTGATCGACCGCAATCCCGCCCGCCACCAGGGCCAGCGCGGTGCGTATCCAGGCGAGGAAGGTGCGCTCGTTGGCCAGCGAGAAGCGGTAGTCGGGCGTGGTGCCCTCGTCCCTGAGCCGCTGCGGGGCGAACCACAGCCGGACGGTCTCCGAGATCCGGTCGCGCATGGCTCAACCGTACGCGGTGACCTGCGGGCTCTCTGCTGGTGGGACGCCGACGCGCACGCTGCTCACGGTGACGACTGCGCCGTGAGACGGCGATGGCACTCCAGCCCGTCGGGGACGACCGCCGCCTCCGCCACCCAGTCGGCCAGCCGCCGTTCCAGCTCGTCCTCCGGGAGGAAGTCCCACCATGCGACCTCCTCGGGCTGCGGCTGGACGGGCAGCGTGCAGACCACCTCGTACACCTGGAGGAACCAGGAGAACTCGGGCGTCTCGAAGAGGAACTTCAGCCGCCGCGCGGGCTGCGGCAGCCCGCTGACGCCCAGCTCTTCCTCGGCCTCCCGCAGCGCCGCCGTGTCGTAGTCCTCGCCCGCGCCCACGACGCCGCCCACCACCACGTCGTACAGACCGGGGAAGATCAGCTTGGTCGGGGTGCGGCGGTGCACGAAGATCCGGCCCGTGGCGTCCCGCACCCGGATGGCAGTGCTTCGGTGCCGCAGCCGCTGCGCGTAGACCTCACCGCGCAGCCGCTGTCCGATGACCCGGTCCTGCTCGTCCACGATGTCCAGCAGCTCGTCCGCCGCGCGCCCCTGCTCCGTCATACGCCCATCCAAGCACCCGCAGCCGAAGCCGGCCGGTCCACAGGGGTGTCCGGGGGCCAAGCCGGAGGTTACTCTCCGGTCACCGGCCGGTGCAGCTGTGACGAAAGGTGGGAGCATGGCGTACGACGCCGATGTGATCGTGGTCGGAGCCGGGCTGGCGGGCCTCGCCGCGACGGCCGAACTCGCCGACGCAGGGCGGCGCGTCATCCTCCTCGACCAGGAGCCCGAGCAGTCGCTCGGCGGCCAGGCACACTGGTCCTTCGGCGGCCTCTTCTTCGTCGACTCCCCCGAACAGCGCCGGCTGCGCATCAAGGACAGCCACGAACTGGCCTGGCAGGACTGGCTCGGCACGGCCGGCTTCGACCGGCCCGAGGACCACTGGCCGCGCCGCTGGGCCGAGGCGTACGTGGACTTCGCCGCCGGCGAGAAGCGGGCCTGGCTGCGCTCCCAGGGGCTGAAGCTCTTCCCCGTGGTGGGCTGGGCCGAGCGCGGCGGCTACGACGCGGGCGGCCACGGCAACTCGGTGCCCCGCTTCCACATCACCTGGGGAACGGGGCCCGGACTGGTGGAACCGTTCGAGCGCCGGGTGCGCGCGGCCGTCGAACGCGGCCTGGTCGAGCTGCGCTTCCGGCACCGCGTCACCGGGCTGGCATCTACCGCGGGCACCGTGGACACCGTGACCGGCGAGGTGCTGGTGGACAGCGAAGCGCCGCGCGGCACGGCCAGCAGCCGGGAGGCGGTCGGCAGCTTCGAGCTGCGCGCCCAGGCCGTGATCGTCACCTCCGGAGGCATCGGCGGAAACCACGAGCTGGTGCGGGCCAACTGGCCGGAGCGGCTGGGCACTCCGCCCGACAAGCTGCTCTCCGGGGTGCCGGCGCATGTGGACGGGCTGATGCTCGGCGTCACGGAGCAGGCGGGCGGGCGGCTGATCAACCGCGACCGGATGTGGCACTACACCGAGGGCATCGAGAACTGGAACCCCATCTGGGCCCGGCACGGCATCCGCATCCTGCCCGGCCCCTCCTCCCTGTGGCTGGACGCCACAGGGCAGCGGCTGCCGGTGCCGCTCTTCCCCGGTTTCGACACGCTGGGCACCCTCGACCACATCATGCGGACCGGTTACGGCTACACCTGGTTCGTACTGAGCCAGAAGATCATCGAGAAGGAGTTCACGCTCTCCGGGTCCGAACAGAACCCGGATCTGACCGGGCGCTCCGTCCGCGACGTCCTCGGCAGGGCCCGCAAGGGCGCGCCGAGTCCGGTACAGGCGTTCATGGACCAGGGCGCCGACTTCGTGATCGAGCGCGATGTCGCCGCGCTGGCCCGCCGGATGAACGAGCTGACCGGGGACAAGCTGATCGAGGCCGACGCGCTGCGGCGGGAGATCGCCGCGCGGGACCGGGAGATCCGCAACCCCTTCAGCAAGGACCTCCAGATCACCGCGATCCACGGCGCCCGGCGCTATCTGGGCGACCGGCTGATCCGTGTCGCGCCCCCGCACCGGCTGCTCGACCCGGCCGCCGGTCCGCTGATCGCCGTACGCCTCAACATCCTGACCCGGAAGACGCTGGGCGGGCTGGAGACGGATCTGTCCTCGCGGGTGCTCACCGAGGGCGGACAACCGCTCGCCGGTGTCTACGCGGCAGGCGAGGCCGCCGGGTTCGGCGGCGGTGGCGTGCACGGCTACCGGTCGCTGGAGGGCACCTTCCTGGGCGGCTGCCTCTTCTCGGGGCGCACGGCGGGGCGGGCTGCCGCGCGGGCGGTCGGCTGACCGCCCGCTGGAGCCCTCAGAGCTGAACCACCACGCGGCCGGTGGTCACCCCGTCGAAGACCCGCTGGACGGCGTCCGCAGCGCCGTCCAGCGCCACCCGCTCGCTCACCAGGGGCTTCACGGCGCCCTCCGCGGCCAGCCGGGTCAGCTCCTCATGGCAGCCGTCCACGGCCGAGGGCTCCTTCTGCGCGTAGAGCCCCCAATGCAGCCCGAGGATCGAGTAGTTCTTCACCAGCGCGTGGTTGAGCCCCGGTGTGGGCACCGCGCCGCTGGCGAAGCCGACCACCACGATGCGGCCCTCGAAGGCGACGCACTTGGTGGACGCGGTGTAGGCGTCGCCGCCCACCGGGTCGTAGACCACATCGGCGCCCTTGCCGCCGGTCGCCTCCTTCACGGCGGCGATGACATCGTCGCCGCGCCGGTCGACGACGACGTCGCAGCCCAGCTCGCGTGCCACCTCGGCCTTCTTCCCGCCGCCCACGACGCCGATCACCCGCGCTCCGGCTGCCTTGCCGAGCTGGACGGCCGCGCTGCCGACGCCCCCGGCGGCCGCGTGCACCAGCAGGGTCTCGCCCTTCTGGAGGCGGGCGCGCCGGTGGAGCCCGAACCAGCCTGTCTGATAGCCGATGTGCAGCGCGGCGGCCTCGGCGTCGTCCAGCGCCTCCGGCGCGGGCCGGGCGCTCTCCTCGCTGATGACGGCCAGCTCACCGAAGGCGCCGCAGGGCAGTACGGGCTGGCCCAGCACCCGCTCCCCCGCCCGTGGCCCGCCCACGAGTTCGCCGCACAGCTCGACGCCCGGGGTGAACGGCAGCGGCGGGCGGATCTGGTACTCGCCCCGGCACAGCATGGCGTCCGGATAGTTGACGTTGCCGGCCCGCACCCGCACCAGCAGCTGTCCGGGCCCCGGCTCCGGCTCCGGTATCTCCTCCAGCCGCATCACATCGCGGGGTTCGCCGTTGGTGTGAACGCGCCATGCCTGCACGGGGGTGTCCTTTCTGCCGAACGTTGTGGTTGAGCCAGTTGATGATTCCGCCGGACCCTCACCGCGCTACGTGCGCAAGGGGAACGCGCCCCGAAGGGGTGCGGGGAACTGCGCGAGCAACCGAATCCGACCCGCAGCCTGCGAACGCCGGGCAGGGGCAGCCACTCCTCAGCGCCACCGGGAGGGTCTTCACGGCCTGAGAGCCCGCAGCAGCAGGTCGGCGAGGTGGTCGGCGACTTGTTGCGGGGTGAGGCGGCCGTCGGCGCTGTACCAGCTGCTGAGGTGGTGCACGGAGCCGAAGTGGTAGTCCACGACGAGGTCGGCGGGGGTGGCATCGCTGAACACTCCGGTGCGCTGCCCCTCTTCGATCAGGGCACGGAACCGCTCGTGGTAACGGCGCCGCTCCGCCCGTACCTGCTTCTGCTTCTCCGCCGAGAGGTGGTGCATGGAGCGGAAGAAGATCATGGCGTCGTCGAGGTTCTCGATGGTGGTGACGACGACGTCGGCGGCGGCCGCGCGCAGCCGCTCCTCGACGGGTGCCTCGCGCTCGGCGAGCACGTCGAGCCGCTTCTGCTGGAGCCGCAGCAGCCGGCCGTAGATCTCGTGCAGAAGATCGTCCTTGGAGCCGAAGTAGTGGTAGAGGGCGCCCTTGGTGACGCCTGCCGCCTCCACGATCTCCTGCACGGAGGTGCGGTCGTAGCCCTGCTCGGCGAAGAGCCGGGTGGCGGCTGCGAGCAGCCGCTGCGGTACGGGCGCGGGGGTGTCACCGCCCCAGCCGTCGTCCTGAAGGCTCATCATGCCCGGGATGTCCCAACGGACCCCACTCCCACGGCCCTCCGAACCGGCCCTGGTAGCCATGGCCGCCACCTGCCTCTCGCTCATCGTTCACCGACCGGTGCCGCTCACCGACTCCGGTCCCGGCTCCCCCGTCGGGAACCGTCTGTCCGCCGGGAACGCAACTCCCGCCGGAGGATCTTCCCACTGGTGGTCTTGGGCAGCTCCGTGAGGATCTCCACCTCGCGGGGGTATTTGTAGGCGGCCAGCCGCTCCTCGCAGTACGCACTCAGCTCCTCGGGCCCGGCATCGGTGCCCTCGCGCAGGCTGACGTACGCCTTGACGGTCTCGCCGCGGTACTCGTCCGGGACGCCGACCACCGCGGCCTCGCGGACGGCGGGGTGCGCGTAGAGCACGTCCTCGACCTCCCGGGGCCAGACCTTGAAGCCGGAGGCGTTGATCATGTCCTTCTTGCGGTCGACGACATACAGCCAGCCGTCCGCGTCCATGAACCCGATGTCACCGGTGCGCAGTTCGCCGTCCGGCATCCCGGCCGCCGTGTCCTCGGGCCGCCGCCAGTAGCCGGGGACGACCTGCGGACCGCGGACGGCGATCTCGCCCTGCTGCCCGAAGGGCACCGGCGCCCCCGCCTCGTCCAGGATGCGTACGACCGTGTCCGGGCCCGGCACACCCACCGCGAGGGTGCCCGACTCCGGGTCGACCGGCGCCTGTTTCCCGGGCGGCACGGAGGCGCACGGCGCCGAGCACTCGGTGAGCCCGTAGCCGTTGCCGATGTAGGGGCCGAAGGCGGCGCGGAACTTCTCCACCAGAGCGGGCGGCAGTGGTGCGCCGCCGGAGGAGATGTGCCGGAAGGAGGCGAAGTGCTCACGGGTCACGCCCGGGTGTGCGGCCAGCGCCATGAACGCGGTCGAGGGGCCGACGGTGTAGGCGGGGCGGTGCTCGAGAAAGGCATCGAGGACGACGCCGGGCTCGAAGCGGTAGGCGAGCGCCAGCGTGCCCTTGTTGGCGATGCACCCGCACAGCTGCACCACCATCCCGGTGATGTGGAACAGCGGCGCCAGCGCGAAGACGCACGAGCCTTCGGGCAGGTCGTAGCCCACGCGCTGCCGCTCGGCGTTGTACGCGAGGTTGGCATGGGTGTTCATGGCGCCTTTGGGTGCGCCGCTGGTACCGGAGGTGTAGCTGATCAACGCGATGTCCCCGGCGGCCGGTTCGCGCCCGGCGGGCGCCGGTGCGCCGGTGCGTGCGACGGCGAGCAGATCCCGCGCGTCGTCGGCGGGCGCACGCCGCTCGAAGTCGAGTACGCGGGTGTCGTCGCGCGTCTGGAGGTCGAGTTCACAGGCCGTCAGCACGGTGTGCACGCTGCTGCCGGCCGCCGTGGCCCGCAGCCGGTCCTCCCAGGCGCGGTCGGAGCACACCAGCGCGGCGACTTCGGCGTCCTCCAGGATGTGCGCCACCTCGCGCTCCTTGTACATCGGGTTGACCGGCACGACGGTGGCGCCCGCCTTCCACGCACCGAGCAGCGCGAGCACATGGTGCGGGCTGTTCTGCAGCATGACGGCGAGCCGGTCGCCCTTGCCCAGGCCGTTCTGCGCCAGGTGCGCCGCGATGGCGTCGGAGAGCACATCGGTCTCCGCGTAGCTGAGCCGGCCGTCGAAGTAGGCGAGCGCGGTGCGGTCGGGCACCTCGCGGGCGGCGGCTTCGAACGCGTGCAGCAGCGTCTCGGGCGGGGTGACGGGAGCCCGCTGGGCGGCGGTGAGCTGGGCGAGCCAGGGCTTGTCCTCGTACCTGGTGGCTGCTGCCGGTGTCATGCCGGCTCCCCCTCCCGTGCGCCGTCCGGCACGGGCCGTGCGCCGTCGGGCCCGGCGTGCGCCCGGCGCTCGACCTTCTGCTGAAGGTGGTTCATGGCGCCCAGCCAGTTGTCCGTGCCGGTGGCGCGCGCCGTGTAGTGAGCCTGCGTGGTGCTGTGCGGCAGGACGAGGAAACGCCCGTCGTCGAGCGCGGCGAACAGCGCGTCGGCGACGGCTTCTGGCGCGATGGCACCCGGCCGCAGCACCACGTCGCCGGCCGCGCCGGTGGCCTCCAGCATGTCGGTGCGTACGCCCTCCGGGCAGATGGCGTGCACGTCCACACCACGGTGCCGGTAGGTGACCGACAGCCACTCGGCGAAGGCCAGGGCCGCGTGCTTGGTGACGCTGTAGGGCGCCGAGCCGACCATGGTCAGCAGTCCGGCCGCCGAGACGGTGGAGACGAAGCGGCCCCGCCCGCGCTCCAGCCAGCCGGGCAGCAGCTCCCGCGCTGCCCGTACGTGCGCCATGACGTTGACGTCCCAGGCGGCGTTCCACTGGGCGTCGGGGGTCTCGGGGCCGCCCTCGGTGCCGACACCGGCGTTGGCGCAGAACGTGTCGACGGCGCCGCCGAGCGCCTCGCACGCCGGGGCCACGACCGCGGCGGCGTCACCTGGTACGGCGATACCGCCGATCTCCTCGGCGACGGCGCGGGCCCGGCCGGGGTCCAGGTCGTTGACGACGACCCGGGCGCCTTCGGCGGCGAATCTGCGGGCCAGGGCCGCCCCTATGCCGCCACCGGCTCCGGTGACGACTACGGAACTGTCGCGCAAGGACTCCATCGGCTGCGCCTCCCATGCATCGGGCGTGTGCTCCTGCGGCCCCGTTCGGACGCGTACGGCGGCGGCGCGCCGACCCCATCCGCCCGGCAGACTAACCAGTCGGTATGTCGTTGCGGAAGGGGCGCCCGGCGATCCCTGAGCCGTTCCCGGGCGGGCCAGGGAACGTCGGCGGCGCGAGGCTCGTTCTTCTCGTGTGTGCGGCGCGCGGCGTCGCGTATGCGTGACAGGTGGAGAGCCCCGGAACCGGCTGCGCCCGCTGAGGCGGGAAACCGACCCTTACAGGAATAGAGGGCCACATCCGGGGTAATCCGCCACGCCGAAGCAACTGCGCGCTCGCCGCGCGAAAAAGCATCGCCGGAGACGGATCCGAACCGCGGGGTCGTACGTCACATCCCCGACGACACGGGTCCTCTCCGCCGGAGGTGGGATGATTGGCCGGTTTCAGAGCGCTCGCCCGACAAGTCCGTGACCCAGACAGAGACCCGTCCCAACGACGACAGGCACTGCGCAAGTGCCTGGAGCGGTTCGCCCCCTACGGCCACCGCGCAACGTGGCAACACCTGTGCAGGAACGCCGGGTTCGACCCCGACGACCGCGAACCCGACCCCGCGCTGCTCGTCGCGGCGCTGGAAGAACTGGAGGAGGCCCGCGCGGTCTGGCTCGCCTACGAGTCGGAAGTCGCGGCCCGCCGCAAGCGGGAGAAGCGCGAGGGCATCAGGCAGCCCACCGCGCTCGACGAGTGGCACCGCAGGACGTGGGGCGGCCGGTCGCTGATGCGCTGCGATCCGGCCCAACCGCCGACCCCCCGGCTGGCCGAAGTGCTGCGGCGCATGATCGCCATGACGGACGACGCGTGCGAGACCCCGCCGCACCGCCGCGGCCTGCTGATGGACCGCGGCGTACGCACGGAGATCCGCACCGACACCCCCGCCCGCCGCCC
>NZ_JADKMA010000070.1 GCF_017676365.1 Streptomyces oryzae | reverse complement strand
GTCACACTCCGGAGCCGACCGGCTCCCGTTCGCCGGGCTCCTGCTGCCGCGGCTCGGCGGCCTCGTCGTCAGCCGCCTCGCTCAGGCCGGCCTTCGCGTGCAGCCGCCGCAACGGTGCCGGCGCGTACCAGGCCGTACGGCCCAGCAACCGCATCGCGGCGGGCACCAGCACTCCGCGTACCGCCACCGCGTCGATGAGGATGGCCAGGCCGCTGCCCAGGCCGAACATCTGGATGAAGGAGACCTGGCTGGTGGTGAAGGCGAAGAAGCTGACCGCCAGCAGCCCGGCCGCCATGGTCACGATCCGCCCGGTGCGGGAGAGACCGCCGGTCACGGCCTCGTGGTTGCCGGCCCCCGAGTCGTGCAGCTCCTTGATGCGGCTGGTCACGAAGACCTCGTAGTCCATGGACAGGCCGAAGACGATGCAGAACATCAGCACCGTCATCGAGGTGTCCATCGGCATCGCCGTGAAGCCCAGCAGCGAGGAGAGATGACCGTCCTGGAAGACCCACACCATCGCGCCGATCGCGGCGGTCAGGCTGACCGCGTTCAGCACCAGTGCCCGCAGCGGCTGCACCACGCTGCCGGTGAACAGGAACAGCAGGATGAACGTCGAGCCGACGACCCAGGCCACGGCGGCTGGCAGCTTGTCGGCGACGGCCTTCTTGGAGTCGATCAGCTCCGCGTCCTTGCCGCCGACCAGCGTCGTGGTGCCGCCGGGTCCTGGCAGGTCGCGGATGTCTCGCACCAGGTCCTGCGCCTTGCCGGAAGCCGGGGTCAGGCTGGTGGTGACCGACAGCCGGTGGGTGCCCTGCTGCTCGAACGCGGCGCTCGCGGCGCCGGGCCCGCGTACCGCGTGCCCTCGCACGTAGGTTCCCGTCGCCGCCTGGACGCGGGCGACACCCTTCAGCTCCGAGAGCTGCGCGGCGTACCGGTCCACGGCCCGGCTGTCGGCGCGGCCCTGGGTGACGACGGAGACGCCCGCCGCGTCGTTGCCGGCGAAGTCGTGCTGGAGCGCGGTGGAGACCTGGCGGCTCTCGGCGCTCTCCGGCAGCACCCGCTCGTCCGGGGTGCCGAAGGTGGCGCCCAGCAGCGGGCTCGCGGCCAGCAGCAGTACGGCCAGCACCGGTAGCGCGGTGAGCGCAGGCCGCCGCATCACCGTACGGGCCAGCTTGCCCCACATCGGGGCCTCCGGCTTGCGGACCGCGTCGGCCCACGGCAGCCGCCCCTTGTTGACCCGCGGCCCCAGCACGGCCAGCAGCGCCGGGACGACCAGCAGCGCCGAGAGCGCGGCGATGGCCACCACGCCGATGCCGGCGTAGGCGAAGGAGCGCAGGAAGTACGGCGGGAAGAGCAGCAGCGCCGCCAGCGCCGCGACCACGGTCGAGGCGGAGAACAGCACGGTCCGGCCCGCGGTGCGCACGGTCGTACGGAGCGCCTGTGCGGTCTCGTCACCGGCGCCGAGCCGCTCGCGGAAGCGGCTGACGAGCAGCAGCCCGTAGTCGATGCCTAGCCCGAGCCCCAGCGCGGTGGTGAGATTGATCGCGAAGACGGAGACGTCCGTGATGCTGCCGAGGATGTACAGCTCGGCGAAGGTGCCCAGGATCGCGACGAGGCCGATGGCCAGCGGCAGCAGCGCCGCCACCACGCTGCCGAAGGCGAGGATGAGCAGGATCAGGGTCACCGGTACGGCAATGGCCTCGGCCACTCCGAGGTCCTTCGACACCTGCGCGTTGACCTGCTCGTTCAGTGCGGCTCCGCCGCCCGCGCGCACCGAGACGGCGCCCCGCTCGCCGGTCCACTTGTCGGTCACCTCGGTGACCCGCTCGGTGTCCTCCTGATCCATATGGGCGAGCACCAGCGCCTGGGAGCCGTCCCGCGAGGTGAGGGCTGAGCCGCCGGGCGCCCAGTAGGAGGTCACCTGGGAGACGCCGGGCTCCTTGCGCAGCCCGCGGGTCAGCTCCTGCCCGGCGTGCTCGACGTCCGGGGAGTCGAGTGCGCCCTCCTTGGCGCGGACCAGGAGGACGAGGTTGGCCTCGCCGTGGAACGTGTCGTCGATCTGGGCGGCGGCGCGTGAGGAGGGCGAGTCCGGGTCGTCGAATCCGCCGCCCTGGAGCTTGCCGAAGGCGCCGAATCCGACGGCGGCCAGCGCCACCACCGCCAGCAGGGACAGCAGCAGCACGGTTCGTGCCCTGCGATAGGTCAGGTCGGCTATGCGTTGGAGCACGTCAAATCCCCCGGGAGGCGCGATGGAACGGAACAGGAGCGAACAGGAAATGGCAGACCGATCGGAAGGACTGCCATACGGACGGAGTGGCGCCGTCAGATGTTCACGGCGTCAACATGCATGATGCCAGGTATGTTACTGCTGTCAACATCGGGCAGGATGGAAGCATGCACGCGAACACCGAAGCGACGCCGGGCGGAGCCGCGGGCGACCCCTCGGCGCCGGCCGCCGCGGCGGCCGGCCGCCGCGGCAAGGGCCGCTACCACCATGGGGACCTGCGCAACGCGCTGATCCAGGCCGCCATCGAACTGGCGGCTGAGGGAGGCCCGGACGCCGTCGTCCTGCGTGCCGCAGCCCGCAAGGTCGGGGTCTCGGCGACCGCCGCCTACCGGCACTTCGAGAACCACAGCGACCTGCTCGGCGCCGTCAAGGAGCACGGTCAGCAGCGGCTCGTCGCCTGTATGGAGGCAGGCGGGCGCGAGGTGCACGGCGAGGGGCCGGAGGCGACCAGGCAGCGGATGAAGGGGCTCGGCCGCGGCTACATCCAGTTCGCCAGGACGGAGCCCGGCCTCTACCGCACGGCCTTCTGCCGCAAGGCGCTCGGCGTCCTCGGCATCACCGAGGAGGGCGCCATCGTGGAGGGCGACGAGGAGCCGGGCTGGGAGGCACGCTCGTTCGAAATGCTCTCCGAGACCCTGGACGAGGCCGTCGCCGTCGGCCTGATCACACCGGAACGCCGCCCCGGTGCCGAGCTGAGCGCCTGGGCCATGGTGCACGGGGCGGCGATGCTTTTTCTCGACGGGCCGCTGGATGTGCTCCCCGAGGAGGAGGCGGGCTATGTCATCGAGCGGGTCCTGCACGATGTCCTGGCTGGTCTGATGGCCCCCTGACCGCCCCCTGGCGCCGCTGGTGAGAGAGTTGCCCCCAGTCGGATGTGCGCAGGCCGCAGGCGGTTCGGCTTTGGGGGCACCCCTGCTCGAAGAGCGCGGGGGAGCAGTCCCCCGCGCCCCTTCAGGCACGGTCCGGGGCGCGGTTCGGGGCTCGCACATGGGGTTGATGTACGGCGTAAGCTGTTTCGGTGCTGATTCGCGGTAAGTCGGGCGAACAGGGCCTGGCCGGGCTGTGCCGCCGGCTGCTTTCGCAGGCCAGCGCGTGCGGCGTGTCCGAAATAGGATCTTCTGGTGCAGCGGTGTAGAAACGGAGATGTGACGGCAATGGCCATGGGCAGCACGTGGTGACCGCGGAGGAGGACGCGCACGCGAGCGCGGTGCTCTCCAAGGCCAAGGCGGAGAACTTCCCGGTGGCGCCCCGCTTTCTTCCCCGTGCATGGCGGGACGACCTGATGGCCGTCTACGGATTCGCCCGCCTGGTCGACGACATCGGCGACGGCGATCTGGGCGCCTCGGGCCCCGCACACGCCTCCTCCCTCGGGCTCGCACCCGGCCAGGCCGCCGACCCGCTCGCCATGCTCGACGCCTTCGAGGCCGATGTCCACCGGGTGTTCGACGGCATCTCCTGGGGCGGCCCCTCACCCACCGGTACGTCCACCGGCCGGTCAGGGCCGGGTCACCCGCTGCTGCGCGCCCTGGTCCCCACCGTCCGCCGCAGGGGACTGACGCCGGAGCCGTTCCTCGCCCTGATCGAGGCCAACCGGCAGGACCAGAAGGTCCGCCGCTACGCCACCTATGCCGAACTGCTGGCCTACTGCGAGCTGTCGGCCAACCCGGTCGGCCGGCTCGTCCTGGCCATCACCGGCACCATGACACCGGAGCGGGTGCGCCGCTCGGACGCGGTGTGCACCGGGCTCCAGATCATCGAACACCTCCAGGACGTCGCCGAGGACCTGGCCAGGGACCGGATCTATCTGCCGGCCGAGGACCTGGCCAGGTTCCGGGTCGGCGAGTCCGACCTCGCGGCGCCGACCGCGAACGCCTCGGTGCGCGCCCTGATCGCCTACGAGACCGAGCGCGCGCTGGGCCTGCTGGACGAGGGCGCGCCGCTGGCGCGCAGCGTCCACGGCAGGCTCCGGCTGCTGCTCGCCGGGTTCACCGGCGGCGGGCGCGCCGCGGCCTCCGCCCTGCGAGCCGCACGGTACGACGTACTGGCTGGGACTCCCCGGGCCGGCACCGCGAGCGTGCTGCGCGAGTCCTGGGCGAGCTTGCGAGGAGAGGGGTGACCGGGACGGTGGGGAAGACGGAGAAGGCCGCCAGAGCGGACCGGGCACAGGCCGGGTCCGTGCAGCAGCTCCCCGCGCAGGTGTCCGCCGCCTACCGCTACTGCGAGGCCGTCACCGGAGCGCAGGCCCGCAACTTCGCCTACGGCATCCGGCTGCTGCCCGCACCCAAGCGGCAGGCCATGTCCGCGCTGTACGCGTTCTCCCGTCGGGTGGACGACATCGGCGACGGCGAACTGCCCCCCGAGGCCAAGCAGCGGCGGCTGGAGGAGACCCGGACGCTGCTCGACCGGATCAAGGGCCGCGCGGTCTCCTGGGACGACACCGACCCGGTCGCCGTCGCACTCAGCCACGCCGCCGGCCGGTTCCGGATCCCGCTCGACGCGCTGGACGAGCTGATCGACGGCGTACTGATGGACGTCCGCGGCGCCGGCTACGAGACCTGGGACGACCTGAAGGTGTACTGCCGCTGCGTGGCCGGCGCCATCGGCCGGCTCTCGCTCGGCGTCTTCGGCACCGTGCCCGGCGCACGGGAGACCTCCCGCGCCTCCGAATACGCCGACACTTTGGGGCTCGCCCTCCAACTGACCAATATTCTCCGGGACGTACGGGAAGACGCGGAGGGCGGAAGAACGTATTTGCCCTCGGAGGATCTCGAGAAATTTGGCTGTGCCGCGGGTTTCACCACCGATACGGTGCCGCCCGGCGCCGACTTCACCGGACTCGTCCACTTCGAGGTGCGCCGGGCACGCGCGCTGTTCGCCGAGGGCTACCGACTGCTGCCGATGCTCGACAGGCGCTCCGGCGCCTGCGTCGCGGCCATGGCGGGGATCTACCACCGGCTGCTGGACCGCATCGCGGCCGACCCCGCCGCCGTGCTCCGCGGCCGCGTCTCCCTGCCAGGACATGAGAAGGCGTACGTCGCGGTACGCGGCCTGTCCGGCTTCGACGCGCGGCTGGTCTCCCGCCAGACGTCGCGGCGGAGCGCCTGATGGCCCTGACGCCGCTGCCGGCGGGACGCCGGGCAACCCACCACCGCGGCGGAGACGTCCCAGCGGGCACGGACCACATCCACGCAGGGGAGTCAGGGGAGGAGCGTCCATGACGGCGGACGATGTGCGGTCCGGCGAACGGCCCGGCGCCGCCCGGCGCGCCGTGGTCCTCGGCGGCGGCCTCGCGGGCACGACGGCCGCGCTGCGGCTGGCCGAGGCGGGCCTGGAAACCACCCTGGTGGAGACCCGCCCGCGGCTGGGCGGGCTCGCCTTCTCCTTCCGGCGCGACTCCGCCGCCGGCGAGCTGGCCGTGGACAACGGCCAGCACGTCTATCTGCGCTGCTGTACCGCATACCGCTGGTTCCTGGAGCGACTGGGCGCCGCCGGACTCGCCCCGCTCCAGGACCGGCTGGACGTGCCGGTGCTCGACGTCGGCGGCAGCCGCCCCCGGCTGGGACGGCTGCGCCGCAGTGCGCTGCCCGTACCGCTGCACCTGGCCGCGAGCCTGGCCGGCTACCCGCATCTGTCACTCGCCGAGCGGGGTGCGGTGGCCCGCGCCGCGCTCGCACTCAAGGGGCTCGACCCGGCCGACCCGGCGCTGGACGCCATCGACTTCGGCACCTGGCTGCACCGGCACGGCCAGTCGCCCCGCGCCGTCAAGGCGCTGTGGGACCTGGTCGGCACCGCCACCCTCAACGCCCGCGCACCCCAGGCGTCGATGGGTCTCGCGGCGATGGTCTTCAAGACCGGGCTGCTGTCCGAGCCCGGCGCCGCCGACATCGGATGGGCGCACGTACCGCTCGGCGACATCCACGACGTTCTGGCCCGCACGGCGCTGCACAAGGCGGGCGTGCGCACCCTGCTGCGTACCCGGGCCCGAACAGTCGAGCCGGACGGAGCAGGCGGCTGGCGGGTGACGGTCGAACAGGGCGGCAGCGGCAGCGAGGAGTTGGCCGCGGACACCGTCGTGCTCGCCGTACCGCAGCGCGAGGCGCACCGGCTGCTGCCCCCCGGGGCGCTGGCCGACCCCGGGCGGCTGCTGGAGATCGGCACCGAGCCGATCCTGAACGTCCATGTGATCTACGACCGCAAGGTGCTGCGCAGACCTTTCTTCGCCGCGCTCGGCACCCCGGTCCAGTGGGTCTTCGACCGCACCACCGCCTCCGGGCTCACCGGCGGCGGCCAGTATCTGGCGCTCTCCCAGTCCGTCGCGCACGAGGAGATCGACCAGCCGGTCGCCGCGCTGCGCGAGCGCTATCTGCCCGAGCTGGAGCGGCTGTTGCCCGCTGCCAGGGGCGCCGGGGTGCGGGACTTCTTCGTGACCCGGGAGCGCACCGCCACCTTCGCGCCCGTGCCCGGAGTCGCGCGGCTGCGCCCGGCGGCGCGCACGCTGGCCCCCGGTGTCCTCCTCGCGGGAGCGTGGACCGCCACCGGCTGGCCCGCGACCATGGAGAGCGCTGTCCGCAGCGGGGTGACAGCCGCCCGCGAAGCCCTTGTCGCGCTGGGCCGCCCCTACGGGGCCGAACCGGTCCCCGGCATCGAAGGAAGGGCCCATGAGCACAACTGACGCAGAACGTCCGGCCGGCCCAGTCAGCACGGGCGGTACAGCCAGCACCACAGCACCGCACAGAGGAGACCCTGTGACCCCGCCGAACCAACAGCTCGTGAACGAGGACGACGAGGGCATGAAGGGCGAAGAGGCCGGACGCAGGGAAGTGAGCGCGCTGCTGGAGCGCGGCCGCACGCTCTCCACCCCCGTACTGCGCGCGGCAGTCGAGCGGCTGGCCCCGCCGATGGACACCGTCGCCGCCTACCACTTCGGCTGGATCGACGCCGAGGGCCGCCCCTCGGACGCAGCGGGCGGCAAGGCGGTACGGCCCGCGCTCGCGCTGCTGTCCGCCGAGGTGACCGGCGGCGCACCGGAGACCGGCATCCCCGGCGCGGTCGCCGTGGAGCTGGTGCACAACTTCTCCCTGCTGCACGACGATCTGATGGACGGTGACGAACAGCGCCGCCACCGCGACACCGTCTGGAAGGTGCACGGTCCAGCGCAGGCCATCCTCGTCGGGGACGCGCTGTTCGCGCTCGCCGGGGAGATACTGCTGGAGCTGGGCACGGCGGAGGCCGGGCGCGCCACCCGGCGGCTCACGCTGGCGACCCGAAAGCTCATCGACGGCCAGGCGCAGGACATCTCCTACGAGCACCGCGACCTGGTGACGGTGGAGGAGTGCCTGGAGATGGAGGGCAACAAGACCGGCGCGCTGCTGGCCTGTGCCTCCTCCATCGGCGCGGTGCTCGGCGGCGCCGACGACCGCACGGCGGACGCGCTGGAGGCGTACGGCCACCACTTGGGCCTCGCCTTCCAGGCCGTGGACGACCTGCTCGGGATCTGGGGCGACCCCCAGGCCACCGGCAAGCAGACCTGGAGCGATCTGCGACAGCGCAAGAAGTCGCTCCCGGTCGCCGCCGCACTCGGCTCCGAGGGCCCCGCGGCGGCGCGGCTCGCGAAGCTGATGACCGAGGACGCGAAGAAGAGCCAGGCGGAGTTCGAGGACTTCCACGAGGCGGAGTTCGCCGAGCGCGCCGCGCTGATCGAAGAGGCCGGAGGCCGCGAGTGGACCTCGCAGGAGGCCCAGCGCCAGCACACCACGGCGCTGGCGGCGCTCGACTCGGTCGACATGCCGGGCCGGGTGCGCGACCAGTTCACCGCGCTCGCCGACTTCGTCGTCGTACGGCGGGGGTGAGCCGGCCTCCCCTCGCGGCTCCGAGCAATCGGACACTTCGGAAGGAGAAGGGATGACAGCCACCACGGACGGCCCCGCTGGACCCGGCGTCTCCGGTACGAAGAACGCAGAACGCGAAACTCCCGCCACCGCCCCCACGGGCACCGGCGACATCACTGCCCTCGCAGAGCGGACCGCGGCCCGCGCCGTCGACCACCTGCTGGCCCGGCAGGACGAGGCCGGCTGGTGGAAGGGCGATCTGGAAACCAACATCACCATGGATGCCGAGGATCTGCTGCTGCGGGAGTTCCTCGGCATCCGCGACGAGCGCACCTTCGCCGCCGCCGCCCGGTTCATCCGCTCCCGGCAGCGCGAGGACGGCGCCTGGGCCACCTTCCACGGGGGGCCAGGGGATCTGTCCGCCACCGTCGAGGGATACGTCGCCCTCAAGCTCGCCGGCGACGACCCCGAGGCCCCCCATATGACGCGCGCCGCGCAGTGGGTGCGCGAGCACGGGGGAGTGGCCCGCAGCCGGGTCTTCACCCGCATCTGGCTCGCGCTGTTCGGCTGGTGGCGCTGGGAGGACCTGCCCGAACTGCCCCCGGAGATCATCTGGTTCCCCAAGTGGGTGCCGCTCAACATCTACGACTTCGGCTGCTGGGCCCGGCAGACCATCGTGCCGCTGACCGTCGTCTCCGCTTTCCGGCCCGTGCACCCCGCGCCGTTCCGCCTGGACGAGCTGCACCGCGACCCGGCCCGCCCGGTGCCCTTCACCCCGATGGCGCCCGCCACCACCTGGGACGGCGCCTTCCAGCGCATCGACCGCGCCCTGCACGCCTACCGCAAGGTCGCCTCCCGCAGACTGCGCCGCGCGGCACTGAAGGAAGCCTCGCGCTGGATCATCGAACGGCAGGAGAACGACGGCTGCTGGGGCGGTATCCAGCCGCCCGCCGTCTACTCGCTGATCGCGCTCCGGCTGCTCGGCTACGACCTCGACCACCCCGTGATGCGGGCAGGACTGGAGTCGCTGGACCGCTTCGCCGTCTGGCCCGACGAGCAGACCAGGATGATCGAGGCATGCCAGTCCCCGGTCTGGGACACCTGCCTGGCCTCCATCGCGCTGGCCGACGCCGGGCTGCCCCGCGACCACCCGGCGCTGGTCAAGGCCGCCGACTGGATGCTGGGCGAACAGGTCGTACGCCCCGGCGACTGGTCCGTGCGCCGCCCCCACCTGGTCCCCGGCGGCTGGGCGTTCGAGTTCCACAACGACAACTACCCCGACACCGACGACACCGCCGAAGTCGCCCTCGCGCTGCGCCGTATCCGGCACCCCGACCCCGAGCGGGTCGAGCGGGCCCTCAGCAGGGCCGTGCGCTGGAACCTCGGCATGCAGTCGGGGAACGGCGCCTGGGGCGCCTTCGACGTCGACAACACCAGCACGTTCCCCAACCGGCTGCCGTTCTGCGACTTCGGCGAGGTCATCGACCCGCCGTCGGCCGATGTGACGGCGCACGTGGTGGAGATGCTGGCCGCCGAGGGCAAGCAGCACGACCCGCGCACCCGTAAGGCCGTCTCCTGGCTGCTGGCCGAACAGGAGGCCGACGGCTCCTGGTTCGGCCGCTGGGGCGTCAACTACCTCTACGGCACCGGATCGGTCGTCCCGGCGCTGGTGGCAGCGGGACTGCCCACCTCGCACCCCGCCATCCGGCGCGCCGTGCGCTGGCTGGAGAGCGTCCAGAACGACGATGGAGGCTGGGGTGAGGATCTGCGCTCCTACATCGACGCCGAGTGGATCGCCAACGGGACCTCGACCGCCTCGCAGACCGGGTGGGCGCTGATGGCGCTGCTCGCCGCCGGTGAGAAGGACAGCAAGGCCGTCGAACGGGGCATCGGCTGGCTGGCCAGGACCCAGCGCGAGGACGGCTACTGGGACGAGCCCTGCTTCACCGGCACCGGCTTCCCCTGGGACTTCTCGATCAACTACCACCTCTACCGGATGGTCTTCCCCCTCACGGCACTCGGCCGCTATCTGCACGGCGACGGACTGGAGCGGGTCGTGAGGCGTGACGCCTGATGGACACCCCGGCGGCCCCGGACCCGCTGCTGCTGACGTGTGCGCTCGGCATCGAGCACCTCGCGCTGCGCCGCGGACCGGGGCGCGGCCCGGGCCGCGCCGACCCGAACGGGGGAACCGGCCCCGGCAATGTGCGGCTGCTCCGCACCGGCATGGGCGCGCAGGCGGCCCGGCGCGCCATGACCCAGGCCCTCGCGCGGGAGGCGGTGCCCGGCGGCACCGCTGTGCTGGCCACCGGCTTCTGCGCGGGACTGGTGCCCGGCATGCGCCCGGGGGACCTGGTGGTGGCCGCCGAGACCCGTGACCCGCGCGGGCGCACCCCCTGCACCGGCACCGGACTGCTGGCCGACGCGCTGGCCGGGTACGGCACTGTCCACGTGGGCCCGCTGGCGGGTACCGACCAGTTGGTACGCGGCCGGGCCAGGGCTGCGCTGCACGAGACCGGAGCCATCGCCGCCGACATGGAGTCCGCCGCCACGCTGGACGCCGCCGCAGCGGGCACGGCCCGGCGTCCGGTTGCGGCCGTACGGGTGGTGGTGGACGCTCCGGGCCATGAACTGATCCGCATCGGGACACTGCGGGGTGGAATATCGGCATTCCGCGTCCTTCGCGGTGTCCTGCCCGCATTCCTCGAATGGCACCGATCCCTGCTGCTCCCCTGGAGGTGAGCCAGAAATGGCCATGCCGCTCCGCCAGACGCTCCGTATCGGGACGTACCTCTTCCAGCAGAAACTCCGCAAGCGGGAGAAGTTCCCCCTCATCGTGGAGCTCGAGCCGCTGTTCGCGTGCAACCTCAAGTGCGAGGGCTGCGGAAAGATCCAGCACCCCGCCGGAGTGCTCAAGCAGCGGATGCCGGTGGCGCAGGCGGTGGGGGCCGTGCTGGAGTCCGGGGCACCGATGGTCTCCATCGCGGGCGGCGAGCCGCTGATGCACCCGCAGATCGGGGAGATCGTGCGGCAGCTGGTCGCCCGGCGTAAATATGTATTTCTTTGCACCAATGCCATGCTGCTGCGCAAGAAGTTGGACGAGTTCAAGCCTTCCCCCTATTTCGCGTTCGCCGTGCACATCGACGGCCTCCGGGAGCGGCACGACGAATCCGTCGCGAAGGAGGGGGTGTTCGACGAGGCGGTGGCGGCGATGAAGGAGGCCAAGCGCCGCGGATTCCGCGTCACGACGAACTCCACCTTCTTCAACACGGACACCCCGCAGACCGTCATCGAGGTGCTGAACTACCTCAACGACGAACTGAAGGTGGACGAGATGATGGTCTCCCCCGCCTACGCCTACGAAAAGGCGCCCGACCAGGAGCACTTCCTGGGCGTCGAGCAGACCAGAGAGCTGTTCAAGAAGGCGTTCGCCGGGGGCAACAGGGAGCGGTGGCGGCTCAACCACAGCCCGCTCTTCCTCGACTTCCTGGAGGGAAAGGCCGACTTCGACTGCACCGCCTGGGCCATTCCCAACTACTCCCTCTTCGGCTGGCAGCGGCCCTGCTATCTGATGAGCGACGGCTATGTGCCCACCTACCGGGAGCTGGTGGAGGAGACCGACTGGGACAAGTACGGCCGCGGCAAGGACCCGCGCTGCGCCAACTGCATGGCGCACTGCGGATACGAGCCAACCGCGGTACTGGCCACCATGGGGTCTCTCCGGGAGTCCCTGCGCGCCGCCCGCGCGACCGCGGGCAGCGCCTCTCACTGAGCCCGGACCGATTCGCCAGAGCAGGGGGGCCGACCATGTCCTTGCTGGAGTACACCGACAGACCAGGCGACCTCGATGCACCGCGGGACGTCCAGGGCGCAGCCCGCACGGGTGAGGGGAGCATGGTGTGACCGGCTTCGACCTGACGAAGCTGCTGGCCGAGCGGAGCGGCGAGCGCTACGAGCTGCACCTGCGCCACCTCAACCACCAGCTGCCGCGCATGCTGCACACCATTGGCTTCGACAAGGTCTACGAGCGTGCCGAAGGTGCGTACTTCTACGACGCCGACGGGAACGACTACCTCGACATGCTCGCCGGGTTCGGCGTCATGGGCGTCGGCCGTCACCACCCCGTCGTACGGCAGGCGCTGCACGACGTGCTGGACGCGCAGCTGGCCGACCTCACCCGCTTCGACTGCCAGCCGCTGCCCGGGCTGCTGGCCGAGAAACTGCTGGCGTACGCGCCCGGGCTCGACCGGGTCTTCTTCGGCAACAGCGGCACCGAGGCCGTGGAGACGGCGCTGAAGTTCGCCCGCTGCGCCACCGGCAGGCCCAGGGTGCTGTACTGCGCACACGCCTTCCACGGGCTGACCACCGGCTCGCTCTCCGTCAACGGTGAGGACGGGTTCCGCGACGGGTTCGCCCCGCTGCTGCCCGACACCCCCGTCCCGCTGGGCGATCTGGCGGCGCTGGAGCGGGAGTTGCGCAGAAAGGACGTGGCGGCGCTCGTCGTCGAGCCCATCCAGGGCAAGGGCGTGCACGCGGCCCCGCCCGGCTATCTGCGTGCCGCCCGCGAGCTGCTGCACAAGTACGGGGCGCTGCTGATCGCCGACGAGGTGCAGACGGGGCTGGGCCGCACCGGTGACTTCTTCGCCTACCAGCACGAGAAGGACGTCGACCCCGATCTGGTGTGTGTGGCCAAGTCGCTCTCCGGGGGCTACGTCCCGGTCGGGGCGACGCTCGGCAAGGAGTGGGTCTTCAAGAAGGTCTACTCGTCCATGGACCGGGTGCTGGTCCACTCCGCCAGCTTCGGCTCCAACGCCCAGGCCATGGCCGCCGGGCTGGCCACCCTCGCCGTCATGGACGACGAACGCCTCACCGAGAACGCCCGCCGTACCGGCGATCTGCTGCGCGCCCGGCTCGCCGCGCTGGTGGACAGGTACGAGCTGCTGCACGAGGTGCGGGGCCGGGGGCTGATGATCGGCATCGAGTTCGGCAAGCCGAAGTCGCTGAAGCTGCGCAGCCGCTGGACGATGCTGCAGGCTGCCCGCAAGGGGCTGTTCGCGCAGATGGTCGTGGTTCCCCTGCTGCAGAAGCACCGCATCCTCACCCAGGTCTCCGGGGACCATCTGGAGGTCATCAAACTGATCCCGCCACTGGTGATCGGCCAGGAGGAAGTCGAGCGCTTTGTGGCCGCGTTCACCCAGGTCATGGACGACGCCCACAGCGGCGGCCTGATGTGGGACTTCGGCCGCACACTGGTCCGCCAGGCGGTGGCCAACCGCTGAGGGATCCCCGCGCCCCGAAAGGGGCGCGGGGAACTGCGCGACCAGCCACAGCGCATGCCGCACTCTGCGACGAACAGGCAGGGGCAGCCCGTGACCAGCCGCGCAGCCCTCCCGGGGTCAACTAGGTCAACTGCTCAGTGCGGACGCGGCAGCTCAGCGCGCACCGTACGGGCCGCCTCGACCAGGTTCTCCAGCGCAGCCCGCGTCTCCGGCCAACCCCGGGTCTTCAGCCCACAATCCGGGTTGACCCACAACCGGTCGGCGGGAATGGCCGTAAGGCCCTTGCGCAGCAGGGCCGCCATCTCCTCGACCCCCGGAACCCGCGGCGAGTGGATGTCGTACACACCGGGGCCCGCCTCACGGGGGTAGCCGTGCGAGGCCAGCTCGTCGGCGACCTGCATGTGGGAGCGGGCGGCCTCCAGGGAGATGGCGTCCGCGTCCAGTTCGGCGATGGCGTCGATCACATCGCCGAACTCCGCGTAGCACATATGGGTGTGGATCCGGGTGTCCGGGCGCACCCCGCTGGTGGTGAGCCGGAAAGCCGCCGTCGCCCAGGCCAGATATCCGGCCCGGTCGGCGGCGCGCAGCGGCAGCGTCTCGCGCAGCGCCGGCTCGTCGACCTGGATGACGGCGGTCCCCGCGGCTTCCAGCTCGCACACCTCGTCGCGCAGCGCGAGGGCCACCTGGCGCGCCGTCTCGGACACCGGCTGGTCGTCCCGTACGAACGACCAGGCGAGCATGGTCACCGGGCCGGTGAGCATCCCCTTGACCGGGCGGGAGGTCAGCGACTGGGCGTACTTCGTCCAGCGGACCGACATCGGCCGCTCTCGCGCGACGTCGCCCGCGAGGATCGGCGGGCGCACATAGCGGGTGCCGTAGGACTGCACCCAGCCGTGCCGGGTGGCCAGGTACCCGGTGAGCTGTTCGGCGAAGTACTGCACCATGTCGCTGCGTTCGGGCTCGCCGTGCACCAGGACATCGAGACCGGCCTCCTCCTGGAAGGCGACCACTTCGCGGATCTCGGCGGCGACCCGCTCCTCGTAGCCGGCCTCGTCCAGCCGGCCGGCCCGCAGCCCTGCCCGGGCCGCGCGCAGTTCGGCGGTCTGCGGGAACGAGCCGATGGTGGTGGTCGGCAGTGGCGGCAGCCCCAGCCGGGAGCGCTGTGCTGCCGTCCGCCGCGCGAACGGCAGCGGCCGCCGGGTGTCCGCTTCGGTGACGGCGGCCGAGCGGGCCCGTACGGCCTTGTCGTGGGTGAGCGGCGAGGCCGCACGGGAGGCCAGATCGGCGCGGTTGGCGGCCAGCTCCGCGCCGATCGCGCCGGTCCCCTCGGACAGCCCGCGCGCCAGCGTGACGGCCTCCGTCACCTTCTGCCGCGCGAACGCCAGCCAGCGGGCGACCTGCGGATCCATCCGGCGCTCTGCGCGGGCGTCCAGCGGTACGTGCAGCAGCGAGCAGGAGGCCGCCACATCCACCCGCGCCGCGAGGCCCAGCAGGGTGGCGAGGGTGGCGATGGAGCGCTCGTAGTCGTCGATCCACACATTGCGGCCGTCGATCACGCCCGCGACCAGCCGCTTTCCCGGCAGTCCGCCGACCGCCGCGAGGGCGTCCAGATTGCCGGCGGCGCGCCCTGTGAAGTCGAGCGCCAGCCCCTCCACGGGCGCCTTCGCCAGCACCGGCAGCGCCTCGCCGAGCCGGTCGAAGTAGGAGGCGACCAGCAGCCGCGGCCGGTCGGCGAGCCCGCCGAGGGCCTGGTACGCCTGCGCCGCCGCCTCCAGCTCGGCATCGGTGCGGTCCTGCACCAGCGCGGGCTCGTCCAGCTGCACCCACTGTGCGCCGGCGGCGCGCAGGTCGGCGAGGACTTCCGCGTAGACCGGCAGCAGCCGCTCCAGCAGCGTCAGCGGCTCGAAGTCGGGGGCCACACCGGGCGCCGGTTTGGCCAGCAGAAGGTAGGTGACGGGTCCGACGAGGACCGGCCGGGCCGACTTCAGGCCCAGCGCGAGCGCTTCCTTCAGCTCGGCTGTCTGCTTGCCCGAGTCCGCCTTGAAGACGGTGTCAGGACCGAGTTCGGGCACCAGATAGTGGTAGTTGGTGTCGAACCACTTGGTCATCTCCAGCGGCGGGGCCTCCTGCGTGCCGCGGGCCATGGCGAAGTAGCCGGCCAGCGGGTCCGCCGCCACGGCCTCCCGGTGCCGCTCGGGGACGGCGCCGACCATCACGGTGGTGTCCAGCACATGGTCGTAGTACGAGAAGTCGCCCGTGGGCACCTCGTGCAGGCCCGCCTCGGTCAGCTGCCGCCAGTTGGCGCGGCGCAGCCCGGCGGCCGTCTCATGGAGGGCCTGGGCGGTGACGCTGCCCTTCCAGTAGCCCTCGATCGCCTTCTTCAGCTCCCGGTCGGGGCCCTGGCGGGGGTAGCCGTACACCGTGGCGCGCACCGGTGCAGGCGGGGGAGTGGTGGCCCGGTTCGCTGCTGTACGGGCCGGTTGTGGCGCTGTCACGCAACTCTCCTTCGCGAGATGTCTCCAGCGCTCCCGGATTGCGGGACGAGGACGCGAAGGGTGGCGGCACGGGCCGCGGACGCGTGGCTGGGGTCCGCCGCCTGCTGCGCTGTGCTCTCCGACCCGCCCTCGAGGTCTCCGGGAGGACCGTACGCGTGTGGACGCGTACGGGCAGCGGGCAGGTCTTCGGACTCGCGGGCGCGCCTGCCGGTCTCCCGGCGGGCACCTACTGGCCGTCGCTTCCCGGACCGTGGGTCCAGTGCGTATGACGGCGGTCGTTCCCGCTCACCGCTGCGGGGCAGTCCCGGATTCGCACCGGGTTCCCTCTTACGACGCCTCCCGCCTGGCCGGCGGGGCGAACCAGCTGCGGGCCCAGCATAGCCCGGAGCGGGCCGGGCGCAGGGTGCCTCAGGGTTCCAGCAGGCGGGACTGCAACCGGGTGCGGGTCGCGGGGGAGAACTTGAGGCCCTGCGTCAGATAGGCGTCGACGTCGCCCCAGAGCTCGTCGATGGTGGTGAACGCCGCGTGGAGGTAGGCGGCGCGGGCGTCGAAGAGGGGGGCGAGCAGTTCCAGGACCTCGGGGGACATCCCGGCCCTGGATTTGCTGCTGCGGTAGATCTTGTACCGCCGGTGCGGCTGGTTGGACTGGAGGTAGTCCTCCTCGATGGCGGTCCGCTCGACGCCGAGCGCCAGCAGCGTGACGGCGATCGAGAGGCCCGCCCGGTCCTTGCCGGCCGCGCAGTGCATCAGCGCGGGCACGCTGTCCTCGGCGAGGGCGTGCAGGATGCGGCTGTGCTCCGCAGTGCGCTCGCGGATCATGGTGCTGTAGGAGTCGGTCATCCGCCGGGCGGCGAGCCCGTCGCCGAGGATCGCCCGCAGCTGGTCCAGCTCCCCGTCCCGCACCAGCCGCCAGAACTCGGCACCGTCGGCCGGGTCGGAGAGCGGGAGGTTGACGTTGCGGACGCCCGGCAGCTCGATGTCGGGGCCGTCGAGCGCCTGGTCGGCGGAGTTGCGGAAGTCGAAGACCGTGTGCAGCTTCAGCTCGCCGAGGAAGGCGGCGTCCTCCGGCGTCGCGTGTGCCAGGTGCCCGCTGCGGAAGAGCACCCCCCGCCGCACCCGGCGCCCGTCCATCGTCGGCAGGCCCCCGACATCCCGGAAATTCCGTACCCCGGTCAGCACCGTTTCGGCGGGCTCCACACTCACGCGCGCTCCTAGCATCTGCGACGACCGTCCGTCCGACCATAAGCCATGGATGCCTGAGGCGATCAGACCTTGGAAGGTGACCCGTACGACGTTCTGCGGGGCGCCACGGGGCGCCACGGGGCGCGGCCGGGACGGCACCGTGGAAGTGCCGTCCCGGCTGTGCCGCCGCGCCTCACTCCGGGCGGGGAACGGCCTCGCGCGGACCGGCCCTCCGAGCGGGGGCCGGGGCGGCGCTGTGTCGTGTCGCCCCTTTGCGCCTGTTTGCGGGGCTTCTCGTCGCTGACGCCGGGAGCGGTCCTGACAGTGGCTGGTTGAGCGCGGAATCGGTGTTTTTGAGCGGGCGGTCAACGGCTGTCCACGCCATCTCCTGGAGCCGTCAACAGCGGCCTTTTACAGGGCAGTTACCTTCCGGATCACGAATGTGCAACAGAAGAAGCCGCGACGTGCGGCGGGTTGGCCGAAAGTGCCACCATCAACGCTCAACGCGGCCGGGACGATCATTGGCGAACGCACATTCATGATGCCCGCTGATTCCGGAACCGCTTCAGTGAACTCCCCACCTCTTGGGACTACTCAATGCTGGATCAGCTACAACGCAGGCTGGGTCTCCGTACCGACTCGGTCATCTTCTTCGCTTCCGCCGCGCTGACGATCCTCTTCGTCGTCACCACGATCTCGCTGACCGACACGGTCGACAGCGTCTTCACCAAGGCGTCCGACTGGATCCTCACGAACCTGGGCTGGTTCTACATCCTCGGCGTCACCACGTTCGTGCTCTTCCTGATCTGGATCGCGCTCAGCCGCTACGGGCACGTCCGGCTGGGAGGGCAGGACACGCGCCCCGAGTACAGCAACGGCGCGTGGTTCGCGATGCTCTTCGCGGCCGGGATCGGCACCATCCTGATGTTCTGGGGGGTCGCCGAGCCGATCAGCCACTATGCGGACCCGCCCGAGCAGGGCGTCAAGCCGGAGTCGGCGCACGCTGCCGAGCGGGCGATGGCCTTCGCGCTCTACCACTTCGGGCTGCACACCTGGGCCATCTTCTGCCTCCCCGCGCTGGCCTTCGCCTACTTCGTCTACCAGCGCGGGCTGCCCTTCCGGGTGAGCTCGATCCTGCACCCGCTGCTGGGTGACCGGATCAACGGCCCGATCGGCAAGATCGTCGATGTCACGGCCGTGGTGGGCACCCTCTTCGGTGTCTCGGTCTCCATCGGGCTGGGCACCTTGCAGATCAACAGCGGTCTGCACGAGCTCTTCGGCCTCCCGCAGAACAAGCTCGTCCAGGTGCTGCTGATCGCTGTCGTCACGGCGATCGCCACCGCCTCGGTGATGAGCGGCCTGGACAAGGGCATCAAGATCCTGTCCAACATCAACATCCTGATGGCCGTCGGCCTGCTGATCTTCGTTCTGGTCGCCGGGCCCACGCTCTTCATGGCCAAGGGCATCGTCGAGACGACCGGGACCTATGTGAGCTCCGTGGTGCCGCTGTCGTTCTGGAACGACACCTTCGCCAACACCGGCTGGCAGGGCAACTGGACGGTCTTCTACTGGGCCTGGACCATCACCTGGTCGCCGTTCGTCGGTATCTTCGTCGCCCGTATCTCCAAGGGGCGTACGATCCGCGAGTTCGTGATGGGCGTGCTGGCGCTGCCCTCCGCCTTCACGGTGATCTGGTTCAGCATCTTCGGCATGGGCTCGTTCGACATCGAGATGAACGGCTCGGGTGGGCTGGTCAAGGCCGTCGTGAAGGAGGGCGACGTCCCCGGCGCGCTCTTCACCTTCCTGCAGAACTACCCGGCGGCCACCCTCATCTCGGCGCTGTCGGTGCTGATCGTGGTCATCTTCTTCACCACCTCGGCCGACTCCGCCTCCATGGTGGTCGACATGCTCTGTGAGCGGGTGGACGAGAAGCTGCCCACCCCGACCCGGCAGCGTGTCTTCTGGGCCGTCACCCAGGGCGTGGTCGGCGGCACCCTGCTGGCGGCCACCGGCAAGAGCGGGCTGGACGCCCTGCAGCAGGTGATCACGGTCATCGGACTGCCGTTCTTCGTGATCGCCTTCGTGATGATGTTCTCGCTGCTGCGGGCATTGAGGGAGGACTTCCCGGAGCTGGGCCGCGACCCGCTTGCCAAGCAGCTGGCGGCACGGAGTGCCACCCCGGCCGAACCGCCCGAGCAGGCCGCCGAGGCGGAGAAGGAGCCGGTCGGCTGAGTCCATGTCCCGCGGCTTCGGCTGAGGTGGGGTGACGTTCCACGCAGCGGATGGCACCCGTGCACATCGAGAGGGGCCGGTCCGGTCGGGCCGGCCCCTCTCGCATTGCCCGCCCTCGGATCCGCTGCGGCAGAATCGACGAATGGGTGTAGGTGAGCTGTTCCCGCGGGAGCCGGAGGAGGTCGCCGTCGGCGCTGCCCACCTGCCGGACAGGCTGTCCTGGGAGGAGCAGCACAAGCTGCTCGCGGCGTGCCGGGAGTGGGCGAAGCCGCCGGCCGGGCTGCGCACTGTACGGCTGCCCGGCGGCAAGGAGATGTCGGTCAGGCAGCTGTCTCTCGGATGGCACTGGGGCCCGGTGCCCAGCTGCCCGGACTGCGGTCAGGCCGTGCGGCAGCCTCCGCCTTCCTGCGCGCGGCACCAGTATCCGTACGCGTACGGGCCGACCGTGGCCGACGGTGGCGGGGAGCCGGTGAGGCCGTTTCCGGACTGGCTGGGGGAGTGGGCGCGGGCCGCGGTGGACGCGGCGAACGCGGTGCTGAGGGAGCCGGTCGCCGGCGCCGGGCCCTGCGCCGTTCCGTACGACATCGCGCTGGTCAACTTCTACGGCGACGGGGCGCGCATGGGCATGCACCGGGACAGTGACGAGCGCTCGGCCGCGCCCGTCGTCTCCTTCAGTCTCGGGGACAGCTGTGTCTTCCGCTTCGGGAACACCGAGGGGCGGGGCAGGCCGTGGCGGGATGTGGAACTGCGCAGCGGCGACGTCTTCGTCTTCGGCGGGCCCGCACGGCTGGCGTACCACGGCGTGCCCCGGACCGAGCCCGGCTCGGCGCCGCCCGCACTGGGCCTGCGGGGGCGGGTGAACGTCACCGTCAGGGCGTACTGAACGCGGTTGAGCTGGTGCGAACACAGCACGCCCCGCGCGGAGTTGAGCGGGCGCGGCCTGTCAAGCGGGAGCCGGGCTGGTTCACTCTTTAGGAGCTGGCGAACCCTGGCGAATGCTTCGTACGGGGCAAGGCGGGGCCGGGCAGCGGGCTAGCGTGACCTCGGCGTCGACGGCCCCAGCTGTCCCTGCAGCGCTGCGTCTTCCACCGCTCACCTGCCTCAACTCTTTCGAGGAACCCATGGCCGAACCCCCGAGCTCCGCGGCGAAAAACGGAAGAGGATCATCCAATTCTTCTTCCCCCGCCGTGCCACCGTCCGGCTCTCCCGAACGGAACGTCCCTGCACGGCGCCGCCACGGCCGCACCAGGGCGCAGGCCCGGGCACGCGAGCACGTGGGCGACGCCGCCGTACGCCGCCGCCTGGTACGCCTCGCCGTACTGCCCTGCGGACTGGTCGCGGTCACCGGCGCCGTCGTCGCCGGGTGTCTGCTCGCGGACCGCGACGGCACCCGCCCGGTCGGCGCCGGGCTCTCGGCCGTACTGGTCGTCGGCGCACTGGTGGTGTGCGGGGTGCTCGGCACCGCGGGCATGCTCGCCGCGGCCGAGGCCCGCGGTACGGCGGCACGCTGCGCGGCGCTGCGGCGAAGCCTGGTGCGGGGCCAGGCCGAGCTGCGGTCGATGCTGTGGGCGCTGCGGCACGGCGAGCGCCCGGTGACCCGCACTCGGGCCCCCGAGACCGAGCCGGACGGCGACGCCCTCGACCTGCTCGGCCACCAGGCGGCGCTCGCCCAGTGCGCCGCGGAGACCGCCGTCGTGGAGGCGATCGGCCTGACCGCCCAGGCGCGCGGCGGCGGCGAGGAGCGGGCCCAGGTCTTCCTCAGCCTCGCCCGCAGGCTCCAGTCGCTGGTGCACCGGGAGATCGAGCTGATCGACGAGCTGGAGAACGAGGTGGAGGACCCGGAACTGCTCAAGGGCGTCTTCAACGTCGACCACCTCGCCACCCGTACCCGCCGCCACGCGGAGAACCTGGCCGTACTGGGCGGTGCCGTCGCACAGCGGCAGTGGGCGCGCCCCGTCTCCCTCTCCGAGGTGCTGCGCTCCGCCGTCGCGGAGGTCGAGCAGTACACCCGGGTCCAGCTGGTGCCCCCGGTCGAGGGCACGGTGCGTGGGCACGCCGTCGCCGATGTCATCCATCTGCTGGCCGAACTGGTCGAGAACGCCACGGTGTTCTCCGCGCCGGACACCCAAGTGCTGGTGCGCACCCAGCGGGTCACCGCCGGACTCGCGGTCGAGATCGAGGACCGGGGGCGCGGCATGGACCCGGGCGTACAGAACCGGCTCAACGCGGTGCTGGCCGAACCGGACCGGATCAACGTCCCCGAGCTGGTGCGGGACGGGCGCATCGGCCTCTACGTCATCTCGGCACTCGCCCGCCGTCACGGCATCGTCGTCCAGCTCCAGAGCAACATCTACGGCGGAGTGCAGGCCGTCGCCGTGCTGCCCTGGCGCCTGCTGGGCAGCCCCCGCGGACAGGATGCCTCCCTGCCGCCGGAAACCGCGCCGCGCCCCGACGCGGAAGTCGCTCCCGCGGCCGTGGGGGCGAAGGCGGATGCGGAGCCGGGCCGGGACTCCGGCGCCGGCCAGGAGTCCGGCCCCGATCCGCGACCGCGGGCCCGGGCGCGGGGGAAGGCGAGCGGGCCCGCCACCCCGTTGCCGTTGGGGACGCCCGGTGCCCGTGCGGAAGGCGAGGCCGAGGGGGAGCGCCCGCCGCTGCCGGTGCGGAGCCGTCAGAAGCACATCGCCCCGCAGCTGCGCGAGCCGGGACGGCCGCGGCGGGCCGACGGCCGCCCCACCGGAGAGGCACACGATCCCGGGCTGATGGCCGCGTTCCGGCGGCGCCGCACCCTGGCGGAGGAGGCCGACCGCCACTCGGACGAGACCACGGCGGCGGGGGAGTCGTCCCGCCGCCACCCGGCGGCCGTGGCGCGGCATGCGCGTCCGCAGGGCGAAGAGCACGGCCATGGCGAGTGAGGCTCCAGCTGAGGCTGCCGAAAGGGCCGAAGTCGCCCTTCTGGAGGCGGCGTTGGTACGGGCGTTGGAAGGGGGGCGGCAGCGACTATGAGGATGAAAGAAGCTGTGCGAAAGCGTTGATGCCCATTTGAATCTGTGGTGTCTTGTGGAGTCATGAATGCGATGCCATGGGCACGACGGAGTTTTCTGGCGACGACAGGCGGCGTTCTGGCGGGCTGGGCCGCCTTCCGCGAGCAGAAGGCGGCCTTCGCCGCCGAACGCAGACAGGGCGCCACGGCCCCGGACGGCCGGGAGTGGGATGCCGATCCCACCGTCTTCGAGGTCAACCGCGAACCGGCACGCGCGGCCCTGATCCCCTACCGCGACCCGAAAGCCGCACTGCGCGGCGGCCACGAATCCAGCCCGTACTACCGCTCGCTGAACGGGAGGTGGCGCTTCCGCTGGTCGGAGAACCCCGACAAGCGCCCGGACGGGTTCCACCGCACCGATTTCGACGACTGCGACTGGGACCTGCTGCCCGTGCCGTCCAACTGGGAGATCCAGGGCTACCGGGAGCCCATCTACCTGAACATCAAGTACCCCTGGACCGGTTACGAGAAGCCCGAACCGCCGCACGTCCCCAGGAAGTTCAACCCTGTCGGCTCCTACCGCCGCACCTTCACCGTGCCCGGCGGCTGGCGCGGCAGGCGCACCCTGATCTCGTTCCAGGGGGTGAAGTCGGCCTTCTTCGTGTGGGTGAACGGCGAGCGGGTCGGCTACAGCGAGGACAGCTACACGCCGGCCGAGTTCGACATCGGCGAGCACCTGAAGGACGGCGAGAACACGCTCGCCGTACAGGTCCACCGCTGGTCCGACGGCAGTTGGCTGGAGGACCAGGACATGATCGACCTGTCCGGGATCTTCCGCGACGTGTATCTGTACTCGGTGCCCCGCGTCCATCTCCACGACGCCGAGGTCCGCACCGAGCTCGACGGCGCCCTCACCGAAGCCGGCCTCACCGTGCGTACCCGGATACGCGACACCACCGGCGGGACAGCGGGGAAGTACACCGTCTCCGGCACGCTCTACGACGCGGACGGGCGCCAGGTCGAGACCGGCCCGCTCACCGGCAGCGCCGAGCCGCCGGCCGGCGGCATCGCCGACCTGGAGCTGACCGGCACCGTGCACCGGCCGAAGCTGTGGTCGGCGGAGAGCCCCAGCCTCTACACGCTGGTGCTGACAGTGCGGGACCCCGGCGGCGGCCGCAGCGAGGTCCACCGGGTGCGGTTCGGCTTCCGCAAGCTCACCTTCGGCCCCGGAAAGCTGGAGATCAACGGCAAGCCGCTGCTCTTCGCCGGCACCAACCGGCACGAGACCGACCCCGTGCACGGACAGGCCGTGCCCGAGGAGACGATGCTGCGCGACATCAAGCTGATGAAGCAGCACAACATCAACGCCGTCCGCACCTCGCACTACCCCAACTCGCCCCGCTGGCTGGAGCTGTGCGACGAGTACGGCCTGTACGTCGTCGGCGAGACCAATCTGGAGACCCACGAGGTGCGCGACACCCTCCCCGGATCGCTCGCCGAATGGACGGCGGCCTGTCTGGACCGGGCGCGCAGCATGCTGGAGCGCGACAAGAACCACCCCTGCGTGGTGCTGTGGTCGCTCGGCAACGAGGCGGGCAGCGGCGACAACTTCCGCAAGATGGCCGACTGGTTCCACCAGCGCGACCCGAGCCGTCCCGTGCACTACGAGGGCATGAGCTCCGTGGCCGACGTGGAGTCCCGGATGTACGCCAAGCCCGACGAGGTCGAGAAGTACGGTGAGTCGGGCGGCGAAAAGCCGTTCATGCTGTGCGAGTACGCGCACTCCATGGGCAACAGCACCGGCAACCTCCAGGAGTACTGGGACCTCTTCGAGAAGTACTCCAACCTGCACGGCGGCTTCATCTGGGACTGGGTGGACCAGACGATCAGAAAGCCGGTCCCCGGCGACCCCTCCCGCAGCTACCTGTCGTACGGCGGCGACTGGGTGGAGGGCTATCCGACGGACGGCAACTTCTGCTGCAACGGCGTCGTCCGCGGCGACCGCGAGGTCAACCCCGCCATGAGCGAGGTCAAACGCGTCTACCAGCGGATCGCGTTCTCGGGCGGCAAGGCCGCCGAGGGCGAGATCGGACTCGTCAACAAGCAGCTCTTCAGCGGCCTGGACGCCTACGAACTGCGCTGGGAGGTCACCCGCGACGGGGAGCGCGTCCAGCACGGCACCCTGCGCCCGCCCCGTACCGGACCCGGCGGCACCGGCACCGTACGGCTGCCCCTCGACCGCCCGGCCGAGCCGGAACCCGGCGCCGAGTACTGGCTCAACCTCTCCCTCGTGCTGCGGCAGGGCACCTCCTGGGCGGAGGCGGGGCACGAGGTGGCCGGGGGTCAGTTCCAGCTCACCGCCTGGCAGAAACCGGCTCCCGAGGAGCCGGGGGACGGGAAGCTGCCGCCCGTCGAGTACGAGGAGACTGGCGAGAAGGTCACCGTCACGGGCCGGGACTTCACCGTCACCCTCGACAAGGCACGCGGCACCCTCGCCGGCTTCCGGCACAAGGGCGTCACCCTGCTCGCCGAAGGCCCGGTGCCCAACTTCTGGCGCGCCCCCACCGACAACGACCGTGGCCGGAACTTCCACGAGACCGCCAGGACATGGAAGGAGGCGGGCGCCAAGCGCACCACCGACGAGGTGAAGGTCGCCCGCAAGAGCCGCTCCGTCGTCACCATTGAGGTCCGCAGCACCCTGCCGACCTCCCCGGCGACCTGCGCGTACACCACCGTCTTCACCGTGCGCGGCGACGCCGAGATACGGGTGGCCCACACCCTGGAACCCGGCAAGGGCCTGCCCGATCTCCCGGTGGTCGGCGCGCTGCTCACCCTCCCCGAGGGGCTGTCCGCCTTCGGCTGGTACGGCCGCGGCCCGCACGAGAACTACCAGGACCGCGCGACCGGCGCCCGCGTCGGCCGCTACCGCTCCACCGTGGAGCAGCAGTTCACGCCGTACGTACGGCCGCAGCAGTGCGGCAACGTCACCGGCGTGCGCTGGGGCGAGCTGACCGGCAAGCACGGTGCGGGGCTGCGGGTGACCACCGAGGACGGCGACCATCTCGAGCTGAGCGCCCTCCGCTACGCGCCGGAGGACCTGGACGGACCGGCACACCCCTACGAGCTCAAGCCCAGGAAGGAGACCGTGCTCGGCGTCAACCACCGGCAGATGGGCGTCGGCGGCAACGACTCCTGGGGCGCACCGCCGCTGGAGAAGTACCTCCTTCACGCGGACCACACCTACCGCTACGGTTACCGCCTGCGCCCGGCGCGGTGATCCGCGCCGCGCAGCGCGGCAGCAGCCGAACGGAACGGGCCGAGAGCTGAAGGCCGAGAGCCGAAAGGGGCCGAGTGTGGCGGAACGGCGGGACGAGAGCACGACCGTGGCAGACGGGACACCGGTGGCGACCTACACCTGGCTGCCCCAGGGCGATGTCCGCGCCTTGGTCCAGATCGCACACGGCGCCGCCGAACACGCGCTGCGCTACGACCGGTTCGCCCGCAGGCTCGCGGCCGGCGGATACGCCGTCGTCGCCTCCGACCACCGGGGGCACGGCGCGACGGCGCCCCACACCGGCGGCTACGGCGCCGTGGGCGCCGAGGGCTGGCGGGCCACGGTCGCCGACCTCAAGGAGGTCGGCGACCGGGCCCGTGCCCATCTGCCCTCCGACGCCCCGTTCTTCCTCCTCGGCCACAGCATGGGCTCCCAGCTTGCCCGCGACTACGCCCAGGAGTACGGCGAGGAGCTGTCCGGGCTGGTGCTCTCGGGCACCTTCCGCTCGCTGCCCGGCTGCGAGACGGAGAGCGCCGTGCAGCAGCTGGAGCGGGAGATCGCCGAGCGCGGGCGGGACGCGCCGTCCGACTTCACCGCCGAGCTCTTCAGCTCCTTCAACGACCCCTTCGAGCACCGCACCGGCTTCGAATGGCTCTCCCGCGACGAGGTCGAGGTCGACATCTACGCCCAGGACGAGCGCTGCGGCTTCCCCTTCAGCGCGGGCCTGTCCCTGGACTGGGTGCTCGGCTCCCGCAAGATCAACGATCCGGAGCAGTTCGCCCGCATCCCGCGCTCACTGCCGGTCCACATCGCCGTCGGCGACCAGGATCCGTGCAATCAGCGCATGACGCTCGTCTACGAACTCCTGGAGGACTTCCGCTATCTGGGCACCCGTGATCTGAGCTGGCGCGCGTACGACGGCGCACGGCACGAGATCCTCAACGAGACCGTACGGGACGAGGTCGAGGCCGACCTGGTGGAGTGGTTCGAGAGCCACCTGGACCTGGGCCCCTAGGGCCGGCCCGACCGTACGAGGGGCACCCTCATCCCGTGGGTGCCCAGTCCTTCGCGAACTCGCCCGGCGAGGACGGACGCGCGTAGTACCACCCCTGCGCCGTGTCGCAGCCCAGGTCGCGCAGCTGGTCGGCCTGGCTCTCGGTCTCCACCCCCTCGACGGTGACCGCCAGGCCCAGCGCGTGTGCGAGCGAGACGATGCCCTCCACGAAGGTGAGGTCCACCGGGTCGGCCGGGTGCTGCTGGAGGCCCTGGGTGAAGGAGCGGTCCAGCTTGAGCGTGGTGGCGGGCAGCTTGCGCAGGTTGGCCAGGTTGGAGTAGCCGGTGCCGAAGTCGTCCAGCGCGATGTCGACGCCGATCTCGGCCAGCTGCCACAGCGGCTTGAGCTCGTCCTCGTCCGCGCCGATCAGCGCGCTCTCGGTCACCTCGAGGCACAGCGACGAGGGCTCCACACCCGCCGACTCCAGCACGGCGATGGTGTCGGGCACCAGGTCGGGATGGTGCAGCTGCCTGGGCGAGAGGTTGACGTTGACCCGCAGCGGGTCCCCGTCCGACCAGGCGCAGGTCTGCGCCACGGCCTGCTCCAGCACCCAGCGGCCCAACGGCACGATGAGCCCGGTGTGTTCGGCCAGCGGGATGAACCGGTCGGGGCCGAGCCGCCCGTGCACCGGATGCTTCCAGCGCACCAGCGCCTCGGCGCCGTCCACCCGGCCGTCGCTCATCCGGATCAGCGGCTGGTACTCCAGGAAGAACTCGTCCCGCTCCAGCGCCGCGGGCAGCCGGTTGGTGAGGCTGTGCCGGTCTATGGCCCGCGCTTCCGAGTCCGGGTCGGCCAGCTCGTAGCGGTTGCCGCCGGCGTCCTTGGCCCGGTACATGGTGATGTCGGCGCTGCGCAGCACCTCGGCCGGCTCCAGCTCGCCCGAGGCTCCCTCGACGATGCCGATGCTGGCACGGACCGACAGCTCGCGCCCGTCCACCGAGATCGGCGTCGCCAGCGCCGCCAGCAGGGCCCGGGCCAGACAGGTGACCTCCTCCGTGCCCTCGGGGTCGGACATGAGCACGACGAACTCGTCACCGCCTATCCGGGCCACCAGATGCGCCGGCGCGGTGGTGCAGGACTGCAGCCGCTCGCCGACCGCGATCAGGAGCTGGTCGCCGACGGCGTGCCCCAGGCTGTCGTTGACCGTCTTGAAGCCGTCGATGTCCAGATAGCACAGCCCGAACCTGCCGACTCCGTTGCCGGGCGTCAGGATGCGGTCCAGGCGCTCGGCGAACAGCGTGCGGTTCGGCAGCCCGGTCAGCTCGTCGTGGGTCGCCTCGTAGCGCAGCCGCAGATGCAGCAGGCGGCGCTCGGTGATGTCCTCCATCAGGGCGAGCTGGTAGCGGGGTTCGCCCTCGGCGTCGCGCAGCAGCGAGACGGTCAGATTGGTCCACAGCACCGTGCCGTCGGGGCGCTGGTAGGGCTTCTCCACCCGGAAGTGGTCGCGTCGCCCGGCGGCCAGTTCGCGGTGCAGCCGCCAGACGTCCGGTGCGTCGTCCGGGTGCACCCAGTCGTTGATGTTCCGGCGGCGCATCTCCTCCTCGGAGTGCCCGAACATCCTGGCGAGGGCGCCGTTGGCGTCGCGCAGCCTGCCGTTCATGTCGGCGATGCCGATCCCGATGGTGGCGTCCTTGAAGACGGCCCTGAAGCGGGTCTCCGATGCGTGCAGGGCCTCCTCGACGGCCGTCTGCGCGGCCAGCGCGGCACGCGAGAGCGCCTCCTGCTCGGCCAGTGTGCGCTCCTGTACCGCGAGCGTGAATCCGGCGGCGATGGCGTGCTGGAGCCGGGAGCAGCGCGAGCGGGCCTCGTCCACGCCGAGTGTGTCGGGAGTTCCCGCGTAGAGCACCAGATAGGACTCGACGACGCCGAGGATGTGCGGCAGCGCGTCGGGGCTGGTGCAGTGTGCCTCCTTCACCAGCACTTCGCCGACCTCCCGGCCGGGTGCGGGGGTGAACGGGTAGGCGTGCAGCGCCTCCGCCAGCTTGCCGGCCAGCGGGTGTAGGAAATCCTCCAACTCGGCGCGGGAGAGCGAGGTCTGGGTGGCGGGGTAGACGGTGCGGCTCCAGATCCGGGCGAAGCGGCGAAGGCCGTCCTCCTCTTCCGCCGCTCCGGTGCTGCCGCCGCGGGCCGGGCTCGTATGCCCCTCGTCCTTCTCGGTCTCGTCCTGGGAGCTCACTCGGCGAGTCCCGCCTTACGGCCGACTCCGGCGAACCCGCTGTAGACGACGGGGTCCTCGTGCTCCGTGGGACTGTCGGGGCGCCAGCGCGGCAGCGCGACCAGACCCGGCTCCACCATCTCGAACTCCTCGAAGAACTGCGCGATTTCGTCCTTGGACCGGATGATCAGCGGGGCGCTCGCGGTGCTGTAGACCTCCTGCAAGGCGGCGCCCCGGTCGCGCACGGGCCCGCCGTCGGGGGACCCGTGGGAGAGCACCAGCAGGCTGCCGGGCGCCAGGTGGCGGGCCAACTCCGCGATGGACTTGCGGGGTTCGTCGCGGTCCTCGATGAAGTGCAGCAGCGCGACGAGCATCAGCACCAGCGGCTTGTCCAGATCCAGCAGGTTCTCGACCTCGGGGCTCTCCAGGATGTCCTGCGGCGAGCGGAAGTCCGCCGAGACGATGCCGGCCCTGCTGTCGCCCTCCAGCACCGCGCGGCTGTGCGCCACGGCGACCGGGTCGTTGTCGACGTAGACGACGCGTGCGCTGCGGTCCAGCGCGTGGGCCACCTCGTGGACGTTGCCGAAGGTGGGGATGCCCGAGCCGATGTCGAGGAACTGGTTGATCCCCTCCTGGATGGCGAAGCGGATGGCCCGGCGCATGAAGGCACGGTTGGCCTGCATGACCTTCGGCAGCCCCGGCCACGCCTGGATGGCCTGCCGTGCCGCAGCCCTGTCGACCTCGAAGTTGTGCGAACCGCCCAGGTAGTAGTCGTACATCCGCGACACGCTCGGCACGGTGAGATCGATGCCCTGCGGGGCCCAGGCGGGACGTTCCATCGAAGGGGTCTCCAGCTCGCTTCATTCACCGGGGAGTTCCGGTCGGGCCCATGAGGCTACTGACCGAGAAGCGGCGCGTGGAAGAAAACAGCGTTACTGGGGCTGGATCTTGCCCGGGCCTTGACAGTAGGTCCGGGAGGTATCGGGGCATAGCGCACCGCGTGCGGCATGGTTTAATCGAAGCTAATTGCGAATCGATTGCAAGAGCGAGTGATCTTGAACAGGGAGTGTGCCACAAGATGCCTGCCCGGACGGTACGGACAGCCACCGCGATGGCGACCGCCGCCGTCGTCCTCACGGCGGCCACGGCGTGCTCGGCGCCCGGCGACGGCGACGGTGACGGTCCGGGCGGCGGCACGGACTCCCTGACGGTGGGCGTGACACAGGAGCCGGAAACCCTCAGCCCTCTGCTGGGTTACGGCAAAGAGGGCAACTCGAAGCTATTCGACGGCCTGCTCACCCACGACGCCAAGATGAACCTGCGACCCGCGCTCGCCACCCACCTGCCCAAGGTGAGCGAGGACGGCCGGACCTACACCTACGACCTGCGCAAGGGCGTCACCTTCAGCGACGGCAGACCCTTCACCGCGAAGGACGTCGTCTACACCTACGAGACGATCCTCGACAAGAAGACCAACAACGCCTCCAAGGGCGAGCTGGACGCCATCGAGAGCGTCCGCGCAGTGGGCGGGCACCGGGTCGTCTTCCGGCTTAAATACCCCTACGCGGCGTTCGCCGAGCGCACCGTACTGCCCATCGCCTCGCAGGCCGTCGCCTCGAAGACCGACGTCAACACCGGCTCCTACAACACCAAGCCGGTCGGCACCGGCCCCTACATCCTCACCAGCTGGCGCAAGGGCGAGAAGCTCAGCTTCAAGGCCAACCCGCACTACTGGGGCGGCAGACCGAAGGTCAAGCGCTTCACCGTCGCCGTCATCGAGGACGACGACGTACGCGCCACCCGGCTGCGCTCCGGCGATCTGAACGGCGCCATCCTCCCGCCCAACCTCGCCAAGGCGTATGAGGAGGACGAGGGGAAGCGCACCTTCAGCGCGGAGACGGCCGACTACCGCGCCGTCACCCTCCCCAGCGGCAACCCCGTCACCCGTGACAAGGCCGTCCGCCGCGCCCTCGACCTCGCCGTCGACCGCAAGGCCATGGTCAAGTCGGTGCTCAGCGGCGCGGGCAAGCCCGCGTACGGCCCGCTGCCCACCGACAGCCCCTGGTTCGCCAAGGGCACCGAACGCCCCCACGACCTGTCCCGCGCCAAAAAGATCCTCGCCAAGGCCGGCTGGAAGCCCGGCAAGGACGGCATCCGCGTCAAGCACGGCAGGCGCGCGGCGTTCACCCTCTGGTACTTCTCCGGCGACAAGCTCCGCCAGGACCACGCCCTGGCCTACGCCTCCGACGCGAAGAAGGCCGGCATCGACGTCAAGGTGCAGGCCGGCAGCCGCGAGGCCGTCCGCCCCAGGCTCGGGCACGACGCGATGCTGATGGGCAACGGCTTCCCCGCCGACCCCGACTTCGACCTCTACCCGACCCTGCACTCCTCGCAGATCGGTGACGGCTGGAACAACCTCGCCCACTACCGCGACAAGACCGTCGACGAGCAACTGGACATTGCGCGTCGCAGCGGCGACGCCAAGGTGCGCAAGACCGCGTACGACAAGGTGCAGCGCGCTCTCGCGGAGAACCCCGGGTACACCTTCCTGACTTACATCGATCACGTCTACGTCGTGGACGACAAGTGGCGCGGCCTCACCACCCAGATCGAACCCCACGACCACGGCATCGGCGCGGGCCCCTGGTGGGACCTCCAGGACTGGCAGCCGGAAGAATGAGGGGCGCAACCACCGCTTGTGAGCAGTCGTTCCGCAGGGGCAGCCCGCGATGGCGCCCCGCAACGCGCATGGTGGGGCGGCGGTTGCTCGCCGCGGTACCCGTGCTGGTGGCGGTCACATTCGGGGTGTTCGCCCTGGCGGCAGCGTCGCCGTTCGACCCCGTACAGCAGTACGCCGGAGCAGCCGGTCTCAACGCCTCGCAGGAAACCCTGGACCAGCTGCGCAGCAACCTGCACGTGGACGGGCCGTTTCCGCGGCGCTGGTGGGACTGGCTGACCAGTGCGCTGACGGGGGATCTGGGGGAGTCCACCTCGCTGCGGCAACCCGTCGCGCAGGTCATCGGCGAACGGCTGGGCTGGTCGGTGCTGTTGTGCGCGGCGGGCTTCGCCTGCGCCGTCCTGGCCGGCACAACCCTCGGCGTCGCCGCGGCACGCCGCAGGGGCGGCGCGTTCGACCGGACCGTCACCTCGCTCGCCTACACCCTGGAGGCCGCACCTCCGTTCTGGCTCGGGCTGCTGGGCATCTGGCTGTTCGCCGTCCAGCTCGACGTACTGCCCGCGGGCGGACTCACCGACTCCGGCAGCGACTTGGTCACCGCCGGCGCACTGGTGCGCCATCTCGCGCTGCCCGCACTGGTGCTGGCCGTCGCACAGGTTCCGTGGTTCCTGCTGTACGTACGGCAGGGCGTCGGTGACGCGCTGGAGGAGGACGCCGTACGCGGGGCCCGCGCCCGGGGGCTGGCCGAGCGCACGGTGCTGCTGCGGCACGCGCTGCGCTCGGGGCTGTTGCCGCTGCTGACGCTGGTCGGCTCGCGGGTGCCCGAACTCATCACCGGCGCACTGCTGGTGGAGACCGTCTTCAGCTGGCCCGGTATCGCCTCGGCCACCGTCAAGGCCGCCACAGCGACGGACTTCCCGCTGCTGGCGGCCCTCACCACGCTGGCCACGGTGGCGGTGCTGGCCGGAAACCTGCTCTCGGACCTGCTGTACGGGCTGGCCGACCCGCGCGTCGCACTGGAGGAGATGTGAACGCAGTGCTGCAGACCGGCCCGGCGCTCGGCGCCGGCAGCGGCCGCACCCTGCGGGTGCGCGCCTCGGCCGCCGTGCTGCTGGCCGTGGCGGGCGCGGTGCTGCTGGTGCCACTGCTGCTCCCGCTGGACGAGCAGGCCGTCGACATGGCCCACAAGC
>NZ_JADKMA010000006.1 GCF_017676365.1 Streptomyces oryzae | reverse complement strand
AGCGCGCTGGAGAGCGGCGGGCCCGTGCCGCCGTCCCGGCTGGCGCCGCTGCGCAAGGCGCTGGAGGACGAGGCCGAGTACACGGACTCCGAGCGGAAGGAGCGCGACCGGGCCTACTGGTCGGAGGGCAGCGCCGGGCTCACTGCCGCGCGTACCGCGGGTCGGCTGGGCGCACGGGTGCTGCTGGTCGAACGCGCCCGGCTGGGCGGGGACTGCCTGTGGACCGGGTGCGTACCGAGCAAGGCGCTGCTGCACGTGGCGGCGCAGGTGCAGGCAGCACGCGAGGGCGGTCGGTACGGGCTGCGTCCGGTGCCGGGCGGCCCCGCCGACCTGGCGGCGGCGATGAGGCATGTCCGGCAGGCCATCACCCGGATCGAGCCGCACGACTCGCCGGAGGCGCTGCGGCCGTACGGGATCGAAGTGGCGTACGGGACCGCGCGGTTCACAGGCCGGCGGATGCTGCGGGTGCTGGGGGCCGCTGAGCGGGCGGTGCGGTTCCGGTACGCGGTGCTCGCGACCGGCTCGTACCCGGCCCTCGCGCCGGTGCCGGGGCTGGCCGAGGCCGAGCCGCTGACCAGCGACAGTGTGTGGGAGCTGACCGAGCTGCCGGAACGGCTCGTGGTGCTGGGCGGCGGCCCGACCGGCTGCGAGCTGGCACAGGCGTTCGCCCGGCTCGGCTCGCACGTGACGGTGGTGGAGGCACTGGAGAGGCTGCTGCCCGGCGAGGAGCCGTACGCCTCCGCGGTGCTGCGCGACCGTCTGGAGGCGGAGAGCGTGACGGTCCGTACGGGCTGGCGGGCCGAACGCGTGGCGGACGGATCCGTGGTCGGCCCCGGCGGGCCGCTGCCCTACGACGCGCTGCTCGCCGTCACGGGACGTCGCGCCGCCGGCCGGGGCCTGGCGCTGGAAGCGGCCGGTGTGGAGCTGGACGAGCGCGGCAACGTACGCGCCGACCGGCACCTGCGCACCTCCAACCACCGCATCTACGCGGCAGGCGATGTGACAGGACGGTCCGCCTCCACCCACCTCGGCGGGGTACAGGGCGCCTCCGCGGCCACTCACGCACTGCTGGGGGTGCCCCGCCCGGTCGCCTACGACGCGGTGCCCTCGGTCACCTACACCGACCCCGAGGTGGCCCGGGTGGGACCGACCGAATCGGCGGCCCGGCAGCGGTACGGGGACGGCGTGGTGCGGGTGCACACACTGGGGCACGACAGGGTGGACCGGGCGGTTGCCGAGGGCCGCACCGAGGGCTTCACCCGGCTGGTGCTCGGGCCGCGCGGGCGCGTCGTGGGCGCGACAGTCGTCGCACCGCGTGCCGGTGAGACGATCGCACACCTGGCCGCGGCGGTGCGCGAGGGCTGGACGGCCTCGCGGTACGCGGCCACCGTGCACCCGTACCCGAGCTGGACCGACGGCCCCTGGCACGCAGCCCTCGCTGAGGTCCACCAGCGTCTCGGCACGCCCCGCACCCGGCGCCTCTCCGGCGCCCTGCTGGGGCTGCGCAGGAAGGTGCGGCGATGATCCCGCTGCTCCGCCCCGGCATGCTGCGCGGCACCTCCATGTGCGTCACGGACAAACGCGCCACCTCTGGGAGCGGCACCTCCATGCCCGTCACGGACAAACACGTCACCCGCCAACACGTCACCCGCCAACACATCACCGACAAGGAAGGCTGATCGCCGTGGGATTCATCGCGCGGCTGCGTGCCGTCGCTCGGGCCACCAGGCCGGTCGATCCGGAGTTCGCGGCGGTGCTGGAGCGCCGATGGGCCGAGCTGCCCGAGTCGGCCCGCACTCCCGGGCAGCTGCTGGGGCGGCATGCGGTGGGCTGCGAGGGCACCCACGGGGTCTTCCCCCGGTGCAACCTCAAGTGCACACCCTGCTACCACTCACGGGACGCCAATCAGGTACGCGTGGACGGCCCGCATACGCTGGAGCACGTCGCCGCGCAGATGGCGCTGCTGCGCGAGCAGCGCGGTCCGGTCGCGCACGCCCAGCTGATCGGCGGCGAAGTCTCGCTGCTGGAGCCGGACGACCACGCAGCCGCCCTGCGGGTCATGCGGAACTACGGGCGGGAGCCGATGAGCTTCACCCACGGGGACTTCGACTACGCCTATCTGGAGCGGCTGGCACTCGACGCGAACGGCGAACGCCGGATCGCGCGGCTGTCGTTCGCCGCGCACTTCGACAGGTTCATGTACGGGCGCCGCGGCATCACCCGTCCGGACAGCGAGGCGGCACTGCACCCCTACCGGCGCCGGTTCGCGGAGATGTTCGTCCGCCTCGAGCGCGAGCACGGGGTGCGGTACTTCCTGGCGCACAACATGACCGTCACGCCCGGCAATCTTGACGAAGTGGCCGATGTGATCCGCGAGGGCGCCCGGATGGGCTACGGGATGTTCTCGTTCCAGCCCGCCGCCTACCTCGGTGATGAGCGGCGCTGGAAGGAGAACTACCGCCAGGCCACCCCGGATGCGGTATGGGCGCAGATCGAGCGCGGCGCCGGCACGCGCCTTGACCACCGGGTGCTGGAGAACGGCGACGTGCGCTGCAACCGCGCCGCCTACGGCTACTACGTGGGGGAGCGCTGGTACCCGGTGCTGGAGCGGGAGGATCCGCGTGATCTGGCCATGCGGGACGAGGTGTTCTTCCGCCACTTCGGCAAGGTCAACCTCATCGGAGCGCCGCTGCCCGTGATCGCCGTACGGGTGGCGCGGGTGTTCGCCCGGCACCCGGGCGCCGCGGTGCGTACGGTGCGCTGGGTGGGCCGCTGTCTGCGCCGGGTGGGGGTGGTGCGGCTGGTGCGGCACCGGTTCCGTATCCGCCCGGTCTCCTTCGTCATGCACCAGTTCATGGACGCCGAACAGGTCGCCCCCGCCTGGGAGCTGATGCGGCGCGGTGAGCAGGCCGCCGACCCGGCGCTGCGCGAGACCCAGGAGCGGCTGGCGGCCTGTCACTACACGATGGCGCACCCCGAGGACGGCACGCTGGTCCCCGCCTGCGTCCAGCACGCGGTACTGGACGAAGCCGAGAACGCACAGCTGCGCACGCTGCTGCCGGTGGTGGAGGTCCGTACCTCATGAATGCCGTGAGCAGCCCCAGCGTGTCCGTCGTCATGCCGGTGCTGAACGAACAGGCCACCGTCGAGGCGGCCGTTCGCCGTGTTCTCCGGGACTTCCCCGACTGCGAGCTGGTCGTCGTGGACGGCGGTTCGGACGATGCCACCGCCGGGCTGGCCGCGCGGCACGCCACCGTACTGCGTACGCCCAGGGGCCGGGCACTCCAGATGAACGCCGGCGCCCACCACTGCACCGGCGAGGTGCTGTGGTTCCTGCACGCCGACACCGCGGTCGAGCCGGCAGCACTCGGCCAGCTGCGCGCAGCCCTGGCCGCGCCGGACGTGGTGGGCGGCGGCCTGACGCTCCGCTTCGACCGCCGTGGCCCTGCCCTGAACTACCTGGCACGCGCCTCCAACGCGCGGGCCCGCCGCCTCCATCACATCTTCGGCGACCAGGCGATGTTCGTGCGCCGTAGCGTCTTCGAGGAGCTGGGCGGGTTTCCCGAACTGCCCATCATGGAGGACCTGGAGCTGTCCCGGCGGCTGCACCGGCGCGGACGCCTGGTGCTGCTGTCCGCCACGTCCACGGCCTCTTCCCGGCGGCTGGTCGCCCACGGTGTGTGGCGAATGATCGTCTTCATGCAGTACCTGAAGCTGCTCCATTTCCTCGGCGTCGCCCCGGAAGCCATCCGCCGCCGCTACGCCGCAGGCCCACGCCTCCTGCCCCCACTCCCCACCATGAGGAGAGACTCCTGATGCGGATCGCGGTCTGCGGCGGCCCCTACGCCAACCCGTACGCCCTGCACGCCTTCGCGGACGACGCCCGCCGGCGCGGCTGCGAGCGGCTGTTCTGCCTGGGCGACCTGGGCGGATTCGGTGCCGAAATGGACCCGCTGTGGCCGATCCTGACCAGCAAGAGCATCGAATGTGTCGCCGGAAACTACGACGTCGCCCTGGCCCGCGGCGACGAGGACTGCGGCTGCGGCTACCGCGACCCCAAGGACAACGAGTACGCACAGCTGATCTACGACCACACCCGCGCCGCCACCAGCCCTCAGTTCGCCGCATGGATGGGCACCCTGCCCACGGAGCGCCGGGAGACGATCGCCGGAGTGGACGTCCACATGGTGCACGGTTCCACGCTCGCGCTGAACGACTTCTGGTGGGAGTCACTGCCGCCCGACGAGCACCGGCAGCGCGTACGGGCCTCCGGCGCCGACGTGGTGCTGTGCACCCATAGCGGACTGCCCTGGCAGCGGACCGTGGACGGCACCCTCGTCGTCAACGTCGGCGTCATCGGCAAACCGGCCAACGACGGCCGACGTGAGGTCCGGTACGCGGTACTCGACCTGGAAGCAGGCCGGACGGAGGCCGAGCTGGTGCCGCTGGCCTACGACTGGCGAGCCCAGGCCGCGTCCATGCGGGCTGTCGGGCTGCCCGAGTGCCTGGTCGAGACGGTCGAGACGGGCTGGTGGACGACCTGCCTGGAGATCCTCCCGCCCCGCGAGCGCTCCCGGGGCCGCTTCCACCTCTACCGCTCGACTCTCGCCACCGGCTTCCGGCCCGCCGATACGGGACACCGCCTCCAGGACGAGTCGGGGGAGGGCTGGGACAAGGCGGCGGCGACACCCGCCCTGCAGGACGCCACGGGCCGCCCGGTGGTGCCGCTGTTCGGCTCGCCCTACTTCCCGTCGCGCCTGTGGCTCTACACCAACTTCCACTGCAACCTGGCCTGCGACTACTGCGCCGTTGCCTCCTCCCCGAAGGCAGACCCGCGCAGGCTGGCTGAGGACCAGGTCAGGGCGCTGGTCGAGGAGGCGGTGGCCGCTGACTTCTGCGAGCTGTACATCACCGGCGGCGAGCCGTTCCTGCACCCCCACATCGTCTCCCTCCTCGACCACGCCTCCGCACAGCTGCCCACCGTCGTTCTGACCAACGCCATGCTGCTGCGCGGAAGCAGAGCACGCGGGCTCGCCGAACTGGCCGGGCGCAAGCTCACCGTGCAGACCTCCCTCGACGGGGCCACGGCGGCCACCCACGATCTGCACCGCGGCGCCGGCTCCTGGCAGCGCACCCTCGACGGCATCCAGCACCTGATCGGCCTCGGCCTGCCACCCCGGGTCGCCCTCACCGAGACCCCGGAGAACGCCCACGAGATCCCCGCCGTGGCAAGGCTCCTTGGCGAACTCGGGCTGCCCGCGGAGAACTTCGCCGTCCGCCCACTGCTGCGCCGCGGCTTCGCCGAGCACGCCGGGTACGGTGCGGAGATCGGCGCGGACTCCAGCATTCCCGAACTCACCGTCACCGCCGACGGACTGCACTGGCACCCCGCGGGAGCCGACAAGGCAACCAGCCCCGATATGCACCTGTCCGGCCCCGGCACCTCGCTGGAGCGGGGTAAACAACTGGTGACCGAGCACTTCTTCGCCGCCCGCCTGGCCGACGGCAGCCTGCCCAGGCCCGTCCGCTGCGCCGTATGACCCTTGTCAGCGAAGGGAGCCGACCGCCATGACCCCTCGCCACGTCGCCGTCCTCGGCGCCGGACCCATCGGCCTCGACGCCGCGCTGGCCTGCGCGGACGCGGGGCTGCCCGTCACCGTCTACGAAGCCGGGCCGACCGTCGCCGCGCACGTGCGGGACTGGGGACATGTACGGCTGTTCACCCCCTGGGAGCTGAACCTCTCCCCGCGTATGCGTGCCCACCTGGGCCCGCACGCACCCGAGGGCGACGCCTGCCCCACGGGAGCGGAACTGACCCGGCACCTACTGGAGCCGCTGGCCGAGCTCCCCGCACTGGCCGGCAGCATCACCCCGCGCACCCGGGTGGTGGCCGTTGCCCGCGAGGGGCTGCTGAAACACGAACACATCGGCACCCGGCAGCGCGCCGCCGCCCCCTTCCGCCTGCTCCTCGACGGACCGGCCGGCGAACGATACGCACACGCCGACCTCGTCCTGGACTGCACCGGCAGCTACGCCCACCCCAACCCGCTCGGCGACGGCGGCATCCCCGCACTCGGCGAGCGCGCCCTTGCCCACCGCATCACCCGCACCCTGCCCGACCCCGCCGCACCGGACCGCTGGCGCGGCACCGTCCTGCTCATCGGTGCGGGCAAGTCGGCCCAGACCGCTGCCCGCGATCTCGCCGGCATGCCGGACACCCGGGTCGAGTGGGCCGTACGCGCCACCAGACCCGACTGGGGCGAGATCCCCGACGACCAACTCCCCGAACGCCGGCGCCTCGTGGACACCTCCCGCGCCCTGGCAAGCGGCGCCTGCGACCGGGTACGCGTGCACACCGGCACCCGCCTCACCGCCCTCCGTCAGGACGGCCGCAGCATCCGGGCCACCCTGACCACCCCCGCAGGGCTGCGCGAGCTGCTCTGCGACCACGTGCTCGGCCTCACCGGCTACGGCGCCGACTCCGCCGTCCACCGCCAGCTCCAGATCCACGAGTGCTACGCCACCGCAGCACCGATGAACCTCTCCGCCACCCTGCTCGGCGCCGCGGGCGGCGACTGCCTCGCCCAGCCTCCCGCCGGGCTCGACACCCTCCGCAACCCCGAACCCGGCTACTACATCCTCGGCGCCAAGTCCTACGGCCGTCTCAGCACCTTCCTGCTGCGCACCGGCTACGCACAGGTCACCGAGGTCATTCCTCCTCGGCGAGCACAATGACGTGGTCGCCCTCGTCGAGGGTGAGCGGAGCGGTCTTGGGCGGGTTGAGGTGTACGCCGTACGAGGGCGGATCGTCGCGCTGTGCGCCCAGCCGGTACCCGATGGCGGTCTCACCGTGGCGGCGGGCCGCCTCGATGACCGTCGCGAAGTTCGCCCCGGCGCCGGGCTTGAGGTAGCGGGTCGCGGGCTTGAGGTAGATCTCGGAGCCCTCGGGATCGAAGAGATCGATCAGTACGTCGTGCAGATGCCGGTTCTCCGTGAGCTGCGTCAGCATCAGGCTGATCAGTTTGGAGCTGACGATGAAGTCGTCCGCCCTGGTGACCTGGGCGACTTCGCGGTTGCTGTCCTCGTTCATCTCCGTGACGATCGAATACGGGTCGCCGAGCCGGTCCTCGATGTCGCGCAGATGGAGCAGAGTCACCAGGGTGCGGTTGTCGGCCTGTTCAGGATCGGTGCTCTCGTCGCAGAGCACCAGGACATGCTGGTAGCTGCCGGGGTCGAGAGCCTCGAGGGAGCGTCTGCTGGTGGGCCGGCAGTGCTTGAAGCCCACCGTGAGGTTCTCGTACGGAGCCATCACGTCCGGCGGCGGCCGGTGCGACGCCGCGACGTCCAGCGCAGAGCCGGGCTCGACAAAGCTGTCCAGCAGCTCGATGATCTTCGGGACCCGCCCGTTCCAGCCGATCAGCAGGGTACGGTCCGGTGTCCGGTCCCGGGGCTCGGCGGAGACCAGCGCTTCCTCGACGATGCCGGCCCGGTGTCCGGTGGCGAGCTTGATGAACAGGTCGTCCTCGGCGAGCACGATGATGCCGTCGGCGGCGTCGATGACGGTGTCCATCGGCGGATTCAGCAGGTTCTGCCCGTCGGCCCGGCGCAGCCCCACAGGCACGCCGAGCTCGTACCGGTGCAGGGCCTCGCCATAGGTCACCCCGGCGAGCGAGGGCTCGGCGCGGATGTAGAGCTCGTTTCCGTAGAAGCTGAGCAGTTCGTTGCAGACCGTCGACAGCCCGGTCTGGCGGTGGGACTGCACGATGAAGCGGACGGCGATGTCGTCGGCGTCGATCACCCAGCCGTGCTTGCCCGCCGCGAGACGGGCCGCCGCGAGGTTGTCGGAGTCCTGTACAGCGGCGACGACATGGGGCCGGCTGCTGCGCCAGGCGCGGTTGTTCAGCACCAGCAGCGTCTTGATGACCATGGTGTCCGCCTCCGGGTCCGCGGGCGGCAGCACCATGATGGCCTTGCTGGTGTCCGGGCTGACCAGCTCCAGATCAGCGCGCTTGAGCGGGTTGCCCGACCGGCAGATCACCCGCGTCCGCCCCATTTTGGGGACCCGCAGTCTGATCTGCTCCTCCATGTCGACCTTGTCCCGGTCGGCGAGTACGACCACGCAGGAGCGGCGCTCACTCTGGTTGGCCTCGACAAGCTCCTCGATCACCGTGAAGATCTGCTCCGACCAGCCCAGGACGATCGTGTGGCCCCGTTCGAAGAGCCGTGACCTGCCCTTGCGGAGCCGTTCGATCCGGGTGTTCAGTCCGGCGGTCAGGACGCCGATCAGCGCACTGACCAGGAAGATTCCGCCGATCGTCACCGTCAGCATGAGAGCCAGGAAGACAGGGCGCCCGGTGTCGTCGCCCATGGTGCCCGGATCGAGCGTCCGCAGCAGGCTCATCCATGCCACACCGAGCCAACCGCCGTGCGCCTCGGTGTCCTCGTCGGTGAACAGCACCACCAAGCTGGCGACCACCACGATCAGACCGGCCGAGGCGAGCCCCAGCCAGCCGATCAGCGCCGGCGTCCCCCGGTCCATCGTGCCGTCGAACCAGTACCGCAGCCGTTCCCGTAACCGCACCAGGAAGCCCCGCCCCTCTCTCAACCACCCACACCAGGAGTGATCTTGCCACGCGCCGAGTTGGTGAAGCAGCTGAGGTGACCTGGCGGGCGCTCAGCCGAGCCGACGGCACCGGAGCGGAAGCCGCGGCAGATCGGAAGCCGCGGCAGATCAGAGCTCTTCCGACCTGGACAGCGCGTCGGTGATCAGGCGGGTGGCGAAGTCGGGGTCGTCGGTGACGCGGTTGATGTGTTCCGCGAGCAGAAGGGCGGTCGCTTCCAGGGCGGTCAGCTCCTCCTTGGTCCAGTCCCCGAACTGTTCCCGCCACAGGTTGGGGCTGAGGCCGGTGCCCGCGGCGATGACCAGGCCGGCCATGGTGGGAATGGCTTCGGGACGGCAGCTCTTGGGCATCATGCGCATCGTGGCCACGAGGCTGGGGACCACGTAGGCGAGGACGTCCTTGTCCTGGTCCTCGTGAGCCTCCCGCAGCCACCGCATGAACATGAAGATGAGCGTGCACATGCCGTCGAGCACGTCATCGGCTTCCCTGGGGCCCAGCGACGCGGTGTACTGGTCGACCAGCGCCTGTCGCTCGGGGTCGGTCGCGGCGTTGCCGCCGTTGTGGACGGCTTTGAGCTGAGAGTCGACCATCATGAGCGCCGCCCCCACATCGCCGACCGGAGCGTACCGAGGGTCGCAGGGCGATGACACAGGGTTCCTCCTCGCGGGACCCGCGGACCGCGGACCGCGGTGGACAGTGCGGCGTTGTCCGCACAGTAGCCGACTGGTGGCGGCCGGTGCCGATGGCTTGCCTCTTTCATGCCCAACTTCCTTTTGGGCCTTGACGCATCGATGGACGAGGGGGCACTTCGCAGTCGGCCGCCGATCTGTGAGCGATGAGTCTGTGCCATTTGCCGGGTCCTACTCATCGACAGACCCATAACAGCTCCACTGACAGCCTCATCCGGAGAACGCATGGCTACGAACCCGACCGACACCGCTGCTGCCGGCCTTCTCAAGGTGCCCGGCGCACAGCTGTACTACGAAGTGCGCGGCGAGGGCTCTCTCATCGTGCTGGCCGGTGCCCCGATGGACGCTGCAGCCTTCGCCCCGCTGGCCGAACTGCTCGCCACCGATCACACCGTGCTCACCACCGACCCACGCGGCATCAACCGCAGCAGACTCGACGACCCCGGCCAGGACTCGACACCCCAACTGCGCGCCGACGACCTGTCCCGGCTGATCGCCCACATCGACGCGGGACCGGCCGTCGCCGTGGGTTCCAGCGGCGGCGCCGTCAGCGTACTGGCCCTCGCCCAGCGCCGCCCCGACCAGGTGCACACCATCATCGCCCACGAGCCACCACTGATCGAGCTCCTGGATGACCGGGAGCAACTGCGCGCCGGAACCGAGGACATCGTCGCCACCTACCTCGCCGGCGAGGTGACAGGGGCATGGAAGAAGTTCTTCGCCCAGGCCAACCTCACGATGCCCGAGCCCCTCATTGAGCAGATGTTCGGCGGGGAGCGCGATCCGCAGCAAGTGGCCGACGAACGCCGCTGGTTCGCGCACGAGATGCGCGCCTCCACCTACTGGCGGCCCGACCCGGCAGCCCTGCGCGCCGCGCCCACCCGCATCGTGGTGGGCATCGGCGCCGACTCCGCCGGACAGCTGTGCGACCGGACCTCCCGCGCGCTCGCTCGGTCGCTGGGCACCGAGCCGACGGCGTTCCCCGGCGGCCACACCGGGTTCGTCGAGACCCCCGACGCCTTCGCCGCCCGCCTGCGCACGGTCATACGCAAGGGCTGAAGCCCACCAGGAACACACGCGCACCGTGCACCGCCGGAACCACGCAGTTCAGACGGTGCCCGGTGCGCCCTTCCGTGCCCGCGGGCGAGCCGGCCGTCATCCTTCAGCGCGTCGAATCGGCAACTCGTGGTGTGGCGGCGATTTCTTGAGTGCCCGTAACGGCGAGCAGGTCGAGCAGTTCGGCGCTGTCCGTGCCGACAGCCGGGGTGAACCAGAGCAGCCGCTGTCGGCCGTCCTCGCTGAAGAGACTCAGGCAGTTCAGCTCGATCAGACCGAGCGTCGGATGGTTGAGGCGTTTGCGGTCGTCCCGCCGGAACGCCACCTCATGGTCGGCCCACAGAGCGGCGAATTCGGGGGAGAGGTCGAGCAGCGCACCGATCAACGAGCGCGCTTCGGAGTCCTTCGCGTCCCGCCTGGCGGCCGCTGCCCGTAGATCGGCGACGAAAGCGCGGGACTGGACTTCGTGATCCGCTTCCGGATAGAGCCGCCGGGCTTCGGATTCGGTGAACCACCGGTGGACGAAGCTCGCCCGGGCGCCCCGGAAGCTGGACTGGTCTCCGACCAGAGCCACCGCGAGCGGGTTCTGCACCAGGGTGACGTGCAGGTCGGTGATGACCTGGGCGGGTGTCGATGTCAGACGTCCGAGCAGATCGAGCATGCCGGGGTGTACATGCGAGGCGGCGCCCCCCTGCGCAGGCACCGGGCGGTCGGCCAGATGGTAGAGGTGGTCGCGTTCGTCGGCGGTCAGGCGCAGCGCCCTGGCCAGCGCGGCGATCATCTGGGTCGACGGCTGGGACCCGGCTCCGCGCTCGAGCTCGTTGTAATAGTCCACCGATGCCCCGGCGAGCTGGGCGACCTCGTCCCGCCGCAGTCCTGGCACCCGGCGGCGGGGCCCGGTGGGGAGCCCCACCTCGGCCGGGCGGATGCGCGCCCGCCGCGAACGCAGAAAGGCCCCCAACTCGCGGTACTTCACAGAACCCATGCTCTCCATTCTGCGCTCGGCCGGGGCACGCACACGTGGGATGAGATCCCCTGGTTCCGCTGGTGGGCGCTGTTCACCATGGGGGCATGGACGTGAACGCAACTCCTTCCACGCGAACGCCGTCGGCCCCGCGGGTCGCCGTCGTCACCGGCGGATCACGCGGCATCGGCCGGGCGGTCTCCCGGGAACTCGCCCAGGACGGCTTCGCCGTCGTGGTGAACTACGCCCGTGACGCGGCTGCCGCCGACGAGACGGTGGCAGCGCTCACCGCCGAGGGCGCGCGTGCGATCGCGGTCCAGGCCGACGTGGCGGACGAGGACGCGGTCGCCGCGCTGTTCGACCAGGTGGAAGAGGAGTTCGGTGGCGTCGACGCCGTCGTCAACTCCGCCGGCAGGCTCGCGCTGTCGCCCATCGCCGAGCTGGACCTGGCGGTGTTCGACGCCGTGCACCGTACGAACGTCCGGGGTGCCTTCGTCGTCGCCCAGCAGGCAGCTCGGCGACTGCGGACCGGCGGCTCGTTCGTCGGATTCTCGACCTCCGTCGTCGGTACGCAGTTCCCCGCTTACGGCGCATACGCGGCGAGCAAGGGCGCCGTCGAGGCGATGACGCTGATCCTCGCCCGCGAGCTGCGCGGACGGGACATCACCGTGAACACCATCGCTCCTGGTCCCACGGCCACGGATCTGTTCCTGGAAGGAAAGACGGAGGACGAGATCGACCGGCTCGCCAAGGCCCCGCCGCTGGAGAGGCTGGGCACCCCCGAGGACATCGCCCAGGTGGTCGCCTTCCTCACCAGTCCGCAGGGCCACTGGGTGAACGGCCAGATCCTGCGCGCCAACGGCGGCATGGTGTGACGACGCGGCCCAGCGTCCTGGCCGTCCCCACAGAAGAACCCGCGGAAGCCGAAGAAACCGCAGAAGCCGAAGAAATCAAAGAGGCCGGAGAGGCCGGTCAATGGAGGAGCAGCACCATGCCTTTCGCCAACTTCAGGGTCCCTGCCGGCACCCTCACCGCCGAGGACAAGAAGAAGATCGTCGAGCGCACCACCGATCTGTACGCCGAGATCTACGGTGAGCGGGCCCGTCCCACCACCGTCGTCCTGGTCGATGAAGTCCCCGATGGCGGCTGGGGCGTCGCCGGCAACGTCCTGACGGCCGCCATGCTCAACGGAGACGCCTGACCGGCCACCCCGTGCCGCGGCTACGCGGAGCCTTCGGTCTCGGTCTCGGGTTTGGTTGCGGTCTCGGGTTCGGTCTCGGCGCGTCTGGGCGTGAATACGCGTCGTACCGCACCTTCGTCGCCGTCGATGTCGATGAGCCCGGCGGCGTCGTTGAGCGTGAGCACTCCCGCTGCCAGGCCGAGGACGATCGAGGCGTCGGCGCGCACGACGGCGTCGAGCTCGCGGCCGTCGTGCAGGCTGACTTCGGCGCCCGCGTCCGTCGTCCTCACCTGGAACAGTCGGTCGTCGTCGACCGCGATCCCCACTGTCGCCGGCTGATGTGCTGCCGCCTTGTCGGCGAGCAGGGCCGGGAGGGCGAGGAGGAGCCAGTCGGCGCGGAAGTGGTCGCCTCCGGGCCCGCGTGTCATGAGCGGTGTGGACCAGCGGATGAGCCCGTTGACCGGCTCCCGCAGCTCGGCGCCCCATGGGGTGAGGGCGTACACGACGGCGTTGCCCTCCTCGGCCAGGCGACGCTCGACCACTCCGGCGGTCTCCAGGTCGCGGAGCCGGTCGGCGAGCAGATTGGTGGCCACGCCGGGCAGTCCGTCGAGCAGTTCGCGGTAGCGGGCGGGGCCCATGAGGAGCTGGCGGACGATGAGCAGATTCCATCTGTCGCCCACGACGTCGAGCGCTCGGGCGAGACCGCAGAACTGGCCGTAGCTTCGTCCCATCCGCACCTCCTTGACCGCCTTGGGCCATCGCGTCCAACTGGAGCTTGACAATCTCAAGTTCGGTTGACTGAATCTAGCACAGTCGGCGAAAGGGAGTGGTGGTCGTGGCTGACAAGGGAAGGCCCGGATGGGTCGATGACGCGTTGTTCCCGTTCGAGAGCCGCTTCGTCACCATCGACGGGCACACCGTCCACTACGTGGACGAAGGATCGGGCCCGACGCTCCTGATGCTGCACGGCAACCCGACCTGGTCCTTCGTGTATCGCGACGCGATCCTGGCCCTGCGGGAACAGTTCCGCTGCGTCGCCCTCGACTACCCCGGCTTCGGGCTGTCGTCTCCCCGCCCGGGCTACCGGTACCTGCCCGAAGAGCACACCAAGGTCGTCACCGCCTTCGTCGATGCCCTGGCCTTGGACGGGGCCACCCTGGTGGCACAGGACTGGGGCGGCCCCATCGGCCTCGCCACCGTCCAACAGCGGCCCGCCGCTTTCGAGGGGCTTGTGCTGGCCAACACCTGGGGCTGGCCGGTCACCGGCGACCTCGCCTTCAAAGCCGTCTCCCACCTGCTGGGCGGCCCTCTGGGGCGCCTGCTGGTCAGGCAGTTCAACCTGTTCGTCAACGGGCTGATCCCCGCCGGGCACCGGCTGCGGAAGCCGACGGCCGACGAGATGGCCCACTACCGAAACGCTCTCGCCGGCCCCAGTGGGCGCGACGCCTCGGCCGTACTCCCGCGGCGCATCACCGCCAGCCGCGCCTTTCTCACCGGCGTCGAGGCCGGGCTGCCCGGCCTCGCGTCACTCCCGACGCTCATCGTGTGGGGCGACGCCGACTTCGCTTTCCGGGCCAAGGAACGACAGCGATGGGAGCAGATCTTCCCCGACCACCACACGGTCATCGCCAAAGGCGCCGGCCACTTCGTGCAGTCGGACGCCCCCGAGCTGTTCGCGGCAGCGATCCGCGACTGGCGGCCCGCAACCGGCGGCCCGCCCACACCCCCGGCGGGCGGGGCCGCCGAGCGCCGAACGCCAACGGAGCCCTGAACCGGCGGGCTCCCTCGGCGGCTTCCGCCTCCTGGCAAGAAGCGGCTCGAGATCTCCTGCGACTGGAGGTGATCCTTTTCGGGCCTGCCCGCCGCTCATCCGTTGGGTCGGGCAGGCTGGTCCCTATGACTACGCCCGCAGAGCTGCTCCGTTCCTTCGCCCGTACCCGTGCCTCGCTCGACGGGGAGGAGGTCACGTACTGGTGGTCCGGAGATGTGTACTCCTGGGCCCCCGACGAGCCCTACCAGCGCCTCTTCGGCTTCGAAGGGCTCAACGTCGCCCGCCTCGTCCAGGACGCCGAAGCAGGCCCGGACGCATACCAACTGCTCACCCGCGAGGCCGCCTTCTTCCTGGACCCCACCAGCCGGGAGATCCTGGAGACCTGGCAGGACCTCCCGGTGGTGCACATCTGGAACGACCCGGCGAACCAGAAGTGGCGCCCCTTCCCGATCCCGACCACCGATCTCGGCCGGCAGGTCTGCTTCAGCCTGGAGATCCCGCTCTCCTACCCGTCGCCGCTGCCCGTGGCCGAGTACCCGGTCCACTCGGCCGGCGACACGTACAAGGCCCTGGAGTGCTTCCAGTTCTTCGCCGACCGCGCCGACCTGGCCGGCCCGGCGCCCAGCGTCCCGGCCTCCATGTCGTGGACGCGGATGTCCCCGTGGCTCCCCTGGATGGCCTGCGGCCAGCGTCCCGGCGGGCTCACCTTCCACTGCCGGGGCCGCAAGCTCGGCTCGTACGCCGAGGTCTCCGAGCGGACCCGCGCCTATATCGCCGACCGCCACCCGGAGTTCGCCCACGCACCGGAGAAGTGGAGCGAGCCGAACGAGACCAGCTGGACGTACTTCCGCAAGCTCAACCCGCCGAAGTGACCTGCCGTGCTCGCTGCCCTGGAAGGCAACGAGTTCCAGCGACTCAGCGCCTGTGGTTGTGCATGACGTGTTTGGTGCGTGCGTAGTCGTCCAGGGTGTAGAGCCGCGGCGGGCGTTCTCCGTCCACACCGAGGCTGACAGGCCGAGTGGGACGTCGTTGGCTCGGCGTAGCCTCCTCGTCGGTGAAGGTCTCGACGGTGACCACGGGGCCGAAGATCTCCTCCCCGGCGGCCTCGGCTCCTTCGGGGACGTCGACCAGCACGGTTGGGGACGAAGTAGCCGGGGCCTTCGACGGCTCCGCCTCCCGCCGCGGCGCGGAAGCCGTCGACCTCCGCACGCTCCAGGTAGCCCGTGACGCGGCCGAAGTGCGCCTTGGAAACCATGGGGGCGACCTCGCCGTCCTCGCCGGTGCGCGGTTCCGCCGACGGCCAGTGACCGGACTTCACCGACGAGCTGCTCGACGAACCGCTCGGCGACCGAGGCGTGGACGAGAACGCGGCAGGCGGCCCCGCACTCCTGGACCGCGGGCATGGACTGACGGCCCCTTCGGTCTCCTCGGCCGGCGTCGCGACCGGCGCGGCCGGAGCGGTGTCAGGGATGCGCGTACGTGGGAGCCGCCGCGATGGTCGATTCCCGGCCCGGGTCACCAGGGGACGGGCTCGCCGAAGCGGTCCAGGTAGGCGAGGCCCTTGTTGTCGAGGTGGGAGAGCAGTACGTCCACGATGAGCGGGACGCTCTCCTGCACGGTGTACGGCGCGTCGTCGCCGCCGAGCTCGGTGCGGATCCAGCCGGGAGCCATCAGAAGCAGGGCCCGGTCGGAGTCGGTCTGGCGGGTGGCGTAGCTGCGCATGAACATGTTGAGTGCGGCTTTGCTGCCGCGGTAGACCTCGCGCAGTCCGTTCGTGTTGTTGGCGATGCTGCCCTGTCCCGAGGACATCACGCCGATCAGGCCGCTGGGGGTCACCAGGTCGTCGAGTGCCTCGATGACGCGCAGAGGGCTGAGCGCGTTGGTCACCATGACGTCGATGAAGTCCTGGGTGGGGACGGCTCCGATGGGGGTCTGCTCGTTGTTGGTGGTGCCCGCGTTGATGAACAGGATGCCGAGCTGCTGTCCGGTCAGGCGCTCGCGCAGGGGCGGGAGTTGTCCGGGCTCGGTGATGTCGAGGTGTTCGACGCGGACGCGTTCGGGGTTGCGGTCGGCGAGGTCGTGCAGCGGGGTGCGGGCGGTTCCCCGGACGGTGCCGATGACCGACCATCCCCGGTCGGCGAGTTCGGCGGTCATGGCGCATCCGAGGCCGCGCGACGCGCCGATGATCAGAGCGGTGGGTGTGTGTTCGCCTGCGGTGGAGTGCGGCATGTCGAGTCCTCTCCATGTCGGTGGTGCGGGCATGTCGGTGGTGGGTGCGGGCACCTGTGAGGTCCGGGTGCGGAGATCAGTGGGACCGGGATGCCGGTCAGGGTGCAGTGCTGATGCCGAAGAGGGTGGCGGCGTTGGCCGAGCCGACCCTGTGCCGGTCGGCGCCGGTGGCAAGGTGACCGAAGAAGGTGTCGATCTCTGCCCGGGTGGGCTGTTGGAAGGGGTAGTCGGTCGAGAAGATCAGCCGTTCGGTGGTCGTCACCGTCAACGCGTGGTGCAGCAGGGCGGGATTGAGCATTCCCGAGGCCGTGAGGAAGACGTTGGAGCGGATGTAGTCGGAGACGGGGCGCTCGAGGCCCGCGAGGCGGGAGAGGCGGTCGGTGCGGTCGAGCCAGAAGGGCAGCAGTTCGCCCCAGTGGCCGAGCACGATCTGCAGGTCGGGGTGGCGGTCGAACGTGCCGCGCAGGATGAGCCGAAGCGCCGCGGTTGCCGCTTCCAGGTGCCAGCCCCAGCCGAAGGTGGCCAGGCCCAGCTCGGTCATGGGGTCGAAGCCCCGGTAGGCGGCATCGCGCAATGCGTCGGAGGGGATCTGCGGGTGGATGAAGACCGGCTGGCGCAGGTCGGCTGCGGCGGCGAAGAAGTCGTCGTAGGCGGGATCGTCGAGGAACCGGTCGCCGGACCGTCCGTAGACCATGGTTCCCACGTGGCCCTGGGCTGCGGCGCGTTCGAGCTCGGCGGCGACGTGGCGCGGGGAGGACATCGGCAGCGCCGACAGGGACCGGAACCGTGTCGGGTGAATGCTGACCGCTTCGGTGGCGGTGTCGTTCGCGAGACGGCTGAGCGCGACTGCCTCCTCGGGCGGCAGCGCCTGGGTTCCCGGAGGGGTGAGAGCGAGGACGGCCAGGTCGATGCCCTGGGCGTCCATGGTGGCGATCCTGCCGGCGCCCAGGTCTTCGAGCCGCTCGCCGGCATCACCCCGCTCGTTGAAGAAGAGGCTCTCGTCCGGCTGTGAGGCGGCTTTGAGTGCGGAGGTCAGCTCCGGCAGCATCCAGTGTTCTTCGATGGCGATGAGGGTCATGGTCAGCGTCCCTTTGGCGTCGCGGGCGCACGCGCGCCTGCGCGCTGGTGGAGGGGAGTTGGTGAGAAGTACGTACGAAGTGGCGATTATCGAGTGATTCCAGCTGTACATGGGCAAAGCTAGGTGCCGGCTCGGTTGCCTGTCAAATGATAGTGATCCAGCGATAGGTAAATTACACTGAGGGCGTGGATGAGAAGCAAAAGGCCAGACTGTTCGAGCTCGCCGACCTGATTCTGGCGATCAGTCGGCATCTTCACGCCGCCAAGGCGGACGCGGCAGAGCCGTGGACGCCACTCGAAGCGGCGGTCATGCGCTTCATCGACCATCAGCCGGGCGCCACCGCGACCCAAGCGGCCGAGGCAACCCAATTGATCTCCAGCAACTTCAGCCGGGCACTGCGCAAGCTGGAGCATAAGGGCCTGGTGCGCCGCGAAGCCGACCCCGGCGACGCCCGGCGCGTGCGCCTGTACCCGACGCAGAAGGCGGGCGAAAACCTGGGGTACCTCCAAGACGCCTGGAGCCGTCTCCTGGAAGAGGCCGTCCCCGATGCCGGTGAGGCGGAAGCGTTGATCAGCACACTCCGGCACATCGAGTCGCAGCTCCTCGACCGAATCCGCAGCGGCACCGACCGCGGCTGACGAATCCGCAGGGGTACGGACCGCGACTGACGAATCCGCAGCGGTACGGACCGCGACTGAACCGACCGCTGAGGTCCGAAGCAGGTCAACAGGCCGCCGACGCCGTCGGCGATCGCGCCGCGCCGCGCCCGGGCCGGGCCGCAGCACTCGGCTCGGTGGGGCGGCAGACGATGTGGCGGCTGATCGAGGCGCTGCGGCAGATCGGGCTGCCCGCTTTCGATGCCGTCGTGGCCCGGCGCACCAGGGCCGAGAGGGTGCCCGACTGGTCACAGCTGCGGTGCGCGCGAGTTGAGCCTCAGACCGCAGCCCGCGCCCACCTGCTCGGGCTGCTCTCCCTCGTCAAGCGGAAGAACTGCTGGCAGCCGAGCTGAACAGGCCGTCACCTTCGGCCGGGCTCGGCCATTGCCCGCCCCGGCCACGCTGTTGGGCCAGAGCACGAACCGGCACTCCTGCCCGGCCCGCGAACACCTTGTGAAGGCCCCGGGCCCGAACCCTGTCGGCTCGGCTCGCAGCAGTTGGCAGTGCCCCGAGCGAGCGGCTGCGGCCGCTCGCTCCCCGCTGCCTTGTGCCGGTGTTGCTGGTGTCACCCGCCGGTGTGCAGGCCCACAGACGGGGACTGGCCGGCCGACTCCTACGCAACCCCACCCGTATCAGCCGGTGCCCGCGCCGGCGGCGGCCTTCGCGGTGCAGCTCTCGGCCTGGTCACCGCAGGGGTGACCAGGCCGAGAGAGTTGACAGGCCCTCGGGGTGGGCCATGGGGTGTTCCGGCGCTGTTTCAGTACAGGCTCACAGGAAGTTGTCCCGTATCTGCGTCACCACCATCGCGACGGCGAAGAAGCCGTAGAACCCGATGGCTACCGCCATTCCGCCGAGCCTGGCGCCGCGCAGGCGGATTGCGCTGGGCAGGTCCCTGGTGTTCAGGCGGACCAGCAGGACCGAGTAGAGCAGGGTCACCACGGACGCGGCGCAGGTGGAGACCACGAGCAGGGCGATCGGCTGGGTGAACCCGGCCAGCAGGATGAACGACCCCAGGATGATCTCGCCCCACACCACGGCGAGGTAGAGCCGGGATTCGGTCCAGAAGGCGGAGTTCGGAAGGTAGCTGCGCCGGAGGAAGTCGGCGGCCACCCGGCCGATGACGTCGAGGAGTCCCATGGCGGCCGCCCACAGCGATACCGTGACGATCGCGAAGAACAGCAGCTTGAGCCACTCCCCGACCTGATCGCTGAGAATGTCTCCCTGGATGTTGAGGAATTCGGGGCTGGAGTCGAGGTCGTCGCGGCCGAACAGCGTCTCGTACGCCAGCAGGCTCATGATGGTGATCGTCACGACGCAGACGACCGAGAACGTCAGGACGTGCTCGGCATTCGCCCGCTTCCACCAGGTCTTCCAGCGGGCGAGGTTGGTCTCGTCCTGCGGGAAGGCGTATCGGTCGGTGCCCGCGGCCTCCTCCTGGCCGGTGATCGGTGAGACGAGGCGGGGGACGTGGGCGCCCATCCCGTACCTCTTGTCGCGTATCCAGTTGCTCAGCACCAGGTTGTGCACGCCCCCGGCGCCGGCCGCTCCGATCGCGCTGAGCAGCATGGTGAAGGTGACGCCGTCCGGGATCTGCCCGAAACCGGTGGCCGTCTCCTTGGCTCCCTCGCCCCAACTGGTGGCGGAGATCACGAATATCACCACGATGGCCAGGAAGAAGAGGGTGAGCCCGACCTTGACGACCTCGACCCGCTCCACTGTCCGGTAGATGACCTTTGACGCCGAGAGCAGGGCGCCGATGACGCCCAGCGCGATCACCGTCACCCAGACCGGATCACCGCCACCGACGAGGTAGGTGAACACCGTGGAGCCGCTGGTGGCCCAGCCCGGCCAGACGTACTGGAACGCGCCGGCCAGGCAGATGGCGATTCCCCAGCCCTTCCACCACCGGGAGAAAGCGGCGACGACGGTCTGACCGGTGGCCAGTGTGTAGCGCTCGATCTCCATGTTGATGACCGTCTGGACGACCAGGGTGGTCAGGGCGAGCCACAGCAGCCCGAGGCCGCCGATCGAGGTGAGGTAGGGCCACAGGATGATCTCGCCGGCAGCCAGTCCGATCCCGACGGCCACGACACCGGGGCCGACCATCCGCCGCAGGGGCATCGGCTCCGGGAGGTCCCGGATCTCGGCGTCGCCGGGTTCGCCGGAACCGGGGGGTCTGACGGTCGTCGGTACTTCTTCTGACATGTCGTTCTCCAAGCGGTGCGGTGCCCCTGGGGAGGGGGGCGGGGACGGGGTCAGCGGGAGAGGAGGTGGGCGGCGTGCAGCGTCGCCAGGACGTAGCCGTGCGTACCGGCGCCGACGATCAGGGCGTCGGCGACCGCGGAGATGTAGGAGTGGTGCCGGAACTCCTCGCGCCGGTGCACGTTGGTGATGTGCAACTCGACGGTCGGCAGGGCGACGGCGGCGAGCGCATCCCGCAGTGCGACGGAGGTGTGCGTGAAGCCGGCGGGGTTGATGACGATCGCGCCGCACTCGGTGCGCGCCGCGTGAATCGCGTCGATCAGCACGCCCTCGTGGTTGCTCTGCACGAAGCGGGCGGTCAAGTCGTGTTCGGCGGCGGTCTTCGCGACGGTCTCCTGGACCTGGCTCAGCGTGGTGGACCCGTACGTGCCGGGCTCGCGCGTGCCGAGCAGGTTGAGGTTGGGGCCGTTGAGGAACAAGACGGTCCGTCCGGCGTCGCCGCCGGTGAGGCAATCGCCCATGTGCGGCTCCTTCAAGGGGATGTGGGCAAGGGGGTGTACGGAGCGCCGGTCAGGCGGGCGTGGCCGCCTCCCGCTGGGCGAGGAGCCGGGAAAGATGGCGGAGCATCCGCTCGGTGTCGGGTGTGCGGCCGGTGATGAGCTCGAATGCCCCCGCTGCCTGGAACACGCACATGCCGGTGCCGCCAAGGGTGCGCAGGCCGCGGGCCGCCGCCTCGGACAGCAGCCGGGTCTCGGCGGGCATGTAGACCACGTCGGCGACCCACTGGTCGTCCCGTAGCAGTTCCACGGCGACCGGGGTGCCGGGGTGGCTGAGCATGCCGACCGGGCTGGCGTTGACCACCCCGTCGGCGGCCGTCAGAGAGGCGGGCAGCCCGTCCGGGTCGACCGCGTCGGCGCGCTCGTCGCCGAACGCCTTCCGCAGGGCGCGGACCAGCGCCGCACTTCTGGACGGGTCGGGGTCCACGATCGCCACATGCCCGGTTCCCGCCTCGAGCTGGGCGTGCGCGACGGCGGCTCCGGCGCCGCCCGCGCCGAACTGGACGACGCGGCGGGTCGCAGCGCCGGGCAGTCCGCGCCGGAACGACCGGGCGAATCCGGACGCGTCCGTGTTGTGGCCGATCCGGCGCCCGTCGCGGAAGACCACGGTGTTGACGGCGCCGATCACCCGGGCGAGGGGGGAGAGCTCGTCCAGCTCGGGGATCACCCGCTGCTTATACGGGTGCGTGATGTTGAGCCCGGCGAGGCCCTGGGCCTCGGCGTCCCGCAGCAGCCCTCCCAACTCGTCCGGAGTGCCGGGTCGGGCGGTGTCGATCAGCATGTAGGACAGGTCCAGGCCATGGTGCCTGCCTTCCTCCATGTGGAGGGCCGGTGACAGTGATGTTCCTATGCCGGCGCCGATGAGGCCGTACGCGCACGCTTGCATGCCGTCTGGTGCTCCCGTCATGATTCGCGGATGTGTCCCGCTGAACGGAACGTTCCTGATTCCGGTGTGGCACGCGTCGCCGCCGTGCTCGGGGCCTTCGACGCGCTCCACGCCGAGTTGGGGGTGTCGGACATCGCCCGCCGGTCCCGCCTGCCCAAGTCCACGACCTCCCGCCTCGTACGGGACCTCGTCGCGTACGGATTCCTGGAGCGCGACGGCGCGATGCTGCACATGGGCACGCGGTTGTTCGAGTACGGCGAGCTGGCCTCCCGGCACCGGAATCTGAGGGCGATAGCCCTGCCGTACATGGCCGATCTGCGCGAGGCGACCCGACAGACGGTCCATCTCGCCGTCCTGGACGGCACCGAGGTCGTGTACGTCGAGATCTTGCGCAGCAAGGGCGCCCCCAAGATGGGATCCCAGGTGGGGGGCAGGCTGCCGGCCCACTCCGCCGCGGTGGGCAAGGCCCTTCTCGCGTTCAGCCCGGCGGAGGCGGTCGACGCCGTCTGCGTGCGTGGACTGGCCGCCATCGGCCCCCGGACGATCACGGCGCCGCAGCTGCTGAGGCGCGAACTGGAACGTATCCGCGGCGCGGGACTCGCGTATGAGAGCGAGGAGTCCGGCCCCGGCGTGGGGTGTGTGGCGAGTGCGATCCTGGGGGCGGGCGGCCGAGCTGTCGCGGCGGTGTCCATCTCGGGCTGGAGCGGCCGCCTCAATCTGCGACGGGTGGGCCCCGCGGTACGTACGGCCGCGCTCGCCATCAGCCGCGAACTGCGCGGCCCGAGCCCCGTTCCGGACGAACGCTGAGCGGACACGGCGCATGGCCCGTCCGGGCGCGGCTGGTCCGCTCATGCCGTTCCCTCCATTGCGTTCGGCCTGTGGTGTGTCACGCGTTTGCGGAGACCGACTGTCCTCCCGCGGTGCGGAGCGAGCAAGCAAGGTGATCCGCTGAGCGGGACACAATCTCGCATGGGTTGTTCGTGATCATGATCCGTTCAGCGGATCACGCCGCTTGTCGTTCCAGCAGCCGCCGAACATGCTTCGGGGAGACCGTCACAGCCCGACCGAGGAGACGCGGATGGACAGAGCCACGCATGGCGTGGTCGCCGAGGAACTGCAGGCGGCCCGGCGCAGCCGCGAGCCCATCCCCCCGCTCAGCCGGTCCCACCCCGGGCTGACGGTCGACGACGCCTACGCGATCCAGCTGGCGCAGGTCCGCGCCTGGACCGAGGAGGGACAGCCCGTCCAGGGACACAAGGTGGGGCTCACCTCGGCGGCCATGCAGCGCCAGCTCGGGGTCGACCAACCCGACTACGGGCATCTGATGGGCGGCATGTTCCACCTGGAGGGGCTGCCGATCCCGCTCGACGCGTTCATCAGTCCCAAGGTCGAGCCGGAGATCGCTTTCGTACTGAAGCGGCCGTTGAGCGGACCGGGGGTGAACGCCGCGCAGGCACTCTCGGCGGTCGACTACGTCCTGCCCGCCATCGAGATCATCGACTCCCGCATCCGGGACTGGAAGATCGGCCTGGTCGACACGGTGGCGGACAACGCGTCATCGGGCGGCGTGGTGCTCGGCAGCCGCCCAGTCCCGGTCGGCGCGGTCGATCTGCGGCTGGCCGGCTGTGTGCTGAGCCGGCGCGGCATGGTGGTCGGAACCGGCGCGGGAGGCGCCGTCCTCGGTTCGCCCCTCAACGCCCTGGTGTGGCTGGCGAACACCGTGGGCCGGCTCGGCGTCACCCTGGCGGCCGGCCATGTCGTGCTGCCCGGCTCCGTCTGCGCCGCGGTGCCCGTCGCCGCCGGTGACTGCGTCACCGCGACCTTCGGCGGTCTGGGCAGCGTCACCGCCCGGTTCGTCCGCGACCAGGCCCACGAACAGGAGGACGCATGACCCCCCGAACGACCGCCACCGCGGCCATTGTCGGACCGGGCAACATCGGCACAGACCTGATGGTCAAGCTGCTGCGCAACGACCACATCGACGTCACGTACATGGTCGGGGTTGACCCCGATTCGGACGGCCTGGCCCGGGCGGCCCGCGCGGGGCTGGAAGCGAGCGCCGGAGGCGTGGACTGGCTCCTGGCCCAGCCGCACCTGCCTGACCTGGTGTTCGAGGCCACCTCCGCCAGGGCGCATCTGGCGAACGCCCCCCGCTATGCGGAGGCCGGGATCACGGCCATCGATCTGACCCCCGCCGCGACCGGACCCTTCGTCTGCCCCGTGGTGAACCTGACCGAGCATGCGGCCGCCCCGAACGTCAACATGATCACCTGCGGTGGGCAGGCCACCATCCCGGTCGTCGCGGCCGTGTCCCGGGTCGTACCCGTCGCGTACGCCGAGATCGTCGCCTCGATCGCGTCCCGGTCCGCCGGGCCCGGCACCCGCGCCAACATCGACGAGTTCACCGAGACCACCGCACACGCGATCGAGGCCGTGGGCGGCGCCGAGCGAGGCAAGGCGGTCATCATCCTGAACCCGGTCGACCCTCCGATGATCATGCGCGACACGGTCTATTGCGCCATCCCGGCGGACGCCGACCGTGACGCGATCACCGCATCCATCCACCAAACGGTCGCTGAAGTGCAGGTCTACGTCCCCGGTTACACGCTGCGCGCCGAGCCGCAGTACGACGACCCGCGCCCCGGCTGGCAGGGACGGGCCAGGGTGGCGGTCTTCCTGGAGGTGCGCGGCAACGGCGACTACCTGCCGCCGTGGGCAGGCAACCTCGACATCATGACCGCCGCCGCCGTCCGCGTCGGCGAGCTGATCACGCTGCGACAGGGAGTCATGACGCCATGAGCACGACCACACCGGCGGTACGCATCACCGACACCACCCTGCGCGACGGGAGCCACGCGGTGGCCCACCAGTTCACGGTCGAACAAGTGCGGGCCGTGACCCGTGCCCTCGACGACGCTGGAGTGCGGGTCATCGAGGTCACCCATGGCGACGGCCTCGCCGGGTCGTCCTTCAACTACGGCTTCTCACACACCGATGAGATCGAGCTGGTCGAGGCGGCGGTGGACGAGGCCCGTGACGCGCGCATCGCTGTCCTGCTGCTGCCCGGCCTGGGCACGGTCGTGGACCTGCACCGTGCCCGGGACGCGGGGGCCGGGATCGTACGGGTGGCGACCCACGCCACTGAGGCCGACGTCTCCGTGCAGCACTTCCAGGCCGCTCGCCAACTGGACCTGGAGACCGTTGGTTTCCTGATGCTCTCGCACCGGATCGGGCCCGAGGCGCTGGCCGGGCAGGCCAGGATCATGGCCGACGCCGGTTGCCAGTGCGTGTACGTGGTCGACTCCGCGGGATGGCTGCTGCCCACCGACGTGACCGACCGCGTCTCGGCGCTGGTCGCCGAGCTCGGCGCGGACGCGGAGGTCGGCTTCCACGGCCACCAGAACCTCTCGCTCGGCATCGCCAACTCGATCGCCGCCTACCAGGCCGGAGCCCGCCAGATCGACGGCAGCCTGTGCGCGCTCGGCGCCGGGGCGGGCAACGCACCGACGGAGCTGCTGGCCACCGTCTTCGACCGGCTGGCGATCCCCACGGGCCTGGACGTGGACGGCGTACTGCGCGCCGCGCACGAGGTCCTCACCCCGCTGGTGCCACGGCTGCCCGTCGCGGACCGTCCGGCCATCGAGCAGGGGCGGTACGGCGTCTACTCTTCATTCCTGCTGCACGCGCAGAGCGCCGCCGAGCGTTACGGCGTACCGGCGCACGCCATCCTGCGGGCGGTCGGCGAAGCCGGATACGTCGGCGGCCAGGAAGACATGATCATCGATGTGGCGATCGGCCTGTCGTCGCGCGCCACGGTCCCTGCCACGCCCCTGGAAGGTGTGCCCCAATGACCGGTCTGACCGACTGGACGATCGACCGCGCGGTGACCGAGCTGCTGAGCCGGGAGGCGGACCGCCGGGACGGTGGCCGCATCACCGACGCATGGCCCGGCCTCGACCTGCCCACCGCTTACCAGGTGCAGGACGCGCTGCTGCGGCGCAAGCTCGATTCCGGCGAGCAGCTCGTCGGCGTCAAACTCGGTCTCACCTCCCGCGCCAAGCAGCAGCGGATGGGCATCGACTCCCCGCTCACCGCATGGCTCACCGATGCGATGGTGCTTCCGGAAGGCACACCGGTGCCCGTCGGTGAGCTCATCCACCCGCGCGCCGAGCCGGAGATCGTCTTCGTCATGGGCGAGCGGCTGGCCGGTCCCGGCGTGACCGCCGCGACCGCGCTTGCCGCCGTCAGCAGTGTGCACCCCGGCTTCGAGATCATCGACAGCCGCTACACCGACTTCGCGTTCACCCTCCCCGACGTGGTCGCCGACAACGCCTCCTCCTCCCGCTTCGTCGTCGGCGGCAACGGCCTCCCGGCACAGGGACTCGACCTCGCGCTGGAGGCATGCCTGCTCGGCATCGACGGCGAGATCACCCACTCCGCGACCGGCGCCGCCGTACAGGGCCACCCCGCCGAGGCGCTCGCGCTGGCGGCGAACTCCCTCGGGGCGCGCGGCATCGCCATCGAGCCCGGCTGGATCGTGCTCACCGGTGGCCTCACCGACGCAGTCTTCGTCGAGCCAGGACGGGAGATCAGCGCCGAGTTCACCCACCTCGGCACGCTGCGCATGACAGGAGCCTGAAGATGCCACTCGTCGAGATCAGCGTTGTCGCCGGACGCCCCCCGGAGAAGATCCGCGACCTCATCCACCGGGTGCACGCCGCCGTACGGGATTCCCTGGACGCCCCCGACACGGCCATCCGTGTCCTCGTACGCGAAATCCCTCCGGAGCACTGGGCGGTGGGGGACGTGACCAAGGCCGAACAGGAGGCATCCCATGACTGACCGACCGGAGAGCCCCGAGGACTACCGCGCGACCTACGAGCGGATGCTGGGCTTCGTCCCCCCACGGGTGGCCGCCCGGTTCGAGGCGTCGGAGCAGACCGATCCGGAACTCCTGCTCGCGCAGGAGCGCCTGCGCAATATGGTCATGTATCCGGAGGCGCTGGACCAGAAGACCGTCCAGCTCGTGCTCTTCGGCATCCTGCACGCCAAACTCAGCGACGCCGCCAAGCTGCACGGCCTCGCCGCACTACGAGCCGGTGCCGGCTGGGACGAACTGCGCGCCGTCATCGACCTGGCGTTCCTGTTCACCGGATACTCCGCGATCAATCGCGGCCCCCAGGTCCTCGCCGACATCGCGGAGCTGGAAAAGAAGGCGGAGAAGAAGGCGAAAGAAGGCGAGAAGCAGTGACAACGACCGAGCCGCTCTACGAGCTCGCCCACCTCGGCCACGCCGAGCTGCTGACCCCCGTGTACGACCAGAGCCTGGCCTTCTTCACCGAGGTCTACGGCCTGCACTTGGTGCATGAGTCCGGCGGCAGCGCCTATCTGCGCGCATGGGGCGACCACGACCTGACGACCCTGAAACTGACCGCGGCCGACCGCGCCGGACTCGGTCATGTCGCCTGGCGCACGGTGAGCCCGCAGGCCCTGACACGCCGGGTCGCGGCCCTGGAGGAACGCGGCATCGAGGGGGGATGGACCGACGGGGACTTCGGGCACGGCAAGGCGTACTCCTTCATCGCCCCGAGTGGCCAGCGCATGGAGCTCTACTACGAGACCGAGAAGTACCGCGCTCCTGAGGGCAAGGCGTCGTACCTGCCCAATCAGCCCCAGTCCTCCGTCTCCGCCGGTGTCGGCGCTGCGCGGATCGACCACATCAACGTCCTGGCGCAGGACGTGCCCGCCACGCGTGAGTTCATGTGCGAGACGCTGGGCTTCAAGCTTCGCGAACACCTGATCCCACCCGGCCGGCCCGAGGCGGGCGCCTGGCTCAGCCTGATGAACAAGGCCCACGACCTCGCCATCACCCGCGAGCCGGTTCCCGGGGCCACCGGGCGGCTGCACCACCTCGCGTACGCCGTCGAGAACCGCGAGGACGTGCTCCGCGCCGCCGACATCTTCTGCGAGCTGGGCACCCGGATCGAGTTCGGCCCGGCCAAACACTCGCGCACCCAGGGCTTCTTCCTCTACGTCCTGGAACCAGGCGGCAACCGCATCGAGGTGTTCGCCGGCGGCTTCCACATCTTCGCTCCCGACTGGGAACCGGTCACCTGGACCACCGAGGGCCAAGGCCGCTCCACCGCTTGGGGCCTCGATGTGCCCGACAGCTTCCACTCCCACGCCACCCCGACGCTGCCATGACTCCCGCACTCCCCGAACTCACCGCGAGCTTCGTGACCCTCTCCGGCGCCGGATTCGCGCAGCCGGCCCGCGTGCCGTTCGCCGAGCGTTGCCGCGCGGCGGCCGCGGCCGGCTTCACAGGCATCGGCCTGCACATCGACGACTACCAGCGGATGCGAGCAGCCGGCGCGAGCGACGAGTCCGTACGCACGCTGCTCGGCACACACGGACTTGCCCTGCGCGAAATCGAGTTCCTCGGCGGCTGGGCCACGGCGGACCCCGAAGAAGGTGACCTCGCCACCGTCGACGCTCTCGGGCACGCCTTCCGCCCCCATCACGTCACAGCGGGCGAGTTCACCGGCGACGAACTCGACGTCACCGCCGCGGGCGCCCGGCTTCGTGCGATCTGTGATGCCGTCGCCGAACGCGGTCTGCACGTCGCGGTCGAGGCTTTCCCCTGGTCCGGTCTGAAGGACGTGGCCACCGCGCGCGCGGTGCTGGAGGCATCGGGTGCCCCCAATGCCGGACTGATGATCGACGTCTGGCACTTCTACAACAGCCGCTCGACCCTCGCCGACCTCACCGGCCTACCCTCGGACCGCATCACCGCCGTCCAACTCAACGACGGCCGCCTCGTGCATGACGACTTCCTGGCCGAGGCACGACGCGGCCGCCTGTTGCCGGGCGACGGCGAACTGGACGTCAGGGACCTGCTGCTGGGCCTGCACGAACGCGGCTTCCGCGGCCCCTACTGCGTCGAGGTCAACTACCCCGGCTACCGGGACCTCCCCGTCGACGAGATGGCCACCCAGGCGTTCATGAAAGCATCCGCCGCCCTGGAAGTGCTTCCCACGCACTGAGCCCACCTGGTCCAACGGACACCCGCCGCCCGCATGCTCAACCTCCTGTCAGACTCCGCTGTTAAGTTGGCGCGAGGATCTTGCTTCGACCTCTGGAGAGGGCGTATGTACGAGGAACGGCTGGCCGAGTTCTCCCGCGAGCGGCTGGACGGCCGTCCAGTACCCGACGATCTGCGCGTGCTGCTGGTGGCGCAGTGGGAAGGCCGCAGCGACTTCGCCCACCTTCTCGACCTGGACTTCTTCGAGGCGGGAGAGGTTCACCCGCTCCTGGACACCAGCTATCGGAGCGAGAAGGAACTCGCGGACCCGGAGTCGCAGGCCGTCGACGCCGGGATCGCGGAGATGGCCAAGTACGTCAAGCTCGTGGCGAAGGGCGGAAAGGGGTGGATCGGCTACTGGCTGCACCCCGACGAACCCGGGGACCGTGCCTGGCACCTCATAGAGCTGGACACCGAGTGCACCTTCTGGGGCCTGGTCGGCCTCACCCTGACCGAGGGGGCCGCCGCCGCGCAGGCAAGCTACCAGGACGAGCCTGACGAGCGAATCGCATTCACACAACTTGCCGCCGAACTCGCCGTGCTCGGCCTGCCGCTGAGCACTCAGGACTACGACGCCCTCGATGACACCGAGTACACGGTGGACCCGGAGGAACTCATGGAGGAGCTGATCGAAGCCGAACGCGAGAAGCGCGGTCTTCGCTGAGTGGGGCGACGCCAGCGACACGGGGGCAGCAACGGGAGGTGGTTGCCATATTGGCTACCGCCGGTCATGAGATATCTCGTTCGTCGGTGGAGGCTGCGCAATCAGATGAATGCGCCGCGCAGCTCAAGCTCCGCCATGTAGCTGTCGGGCCTATGTCGAAACGCATGGCCGGCCGCCTCCAGTCCTTGGTCTTGTTGATGCACCGCTCCCCGGCGTTGCGCTTCTTGTACAACTCGGCGTCGTGCGAAACCGGATGCCCGCCCCTCGCCCTTCTTCGTCTGGTTGGCCGCCTGATCCGCCTTGTCTGGGACCACAGCCTTGATCTTCCGTCTCGGCAGGTGGGCGCGGTTGGCGCGAGAGGAGTACGCCTTGTCGCCGGCCACGTCACCAGGTCTGCTGCCCTGGGACCTCATCGTGCCTGTGCGCATTTGTGAGCCTCGCGGGCTCCCGTTGCGTCCGGGGTCAGGTGGGACCGACATATCCTCCCCGACCGCGCGCAGCTGACGGGCGCGGTCGCGCTGGCGTTGGTTGCTCTCGCCGCCCGGGATGAGACAGCGGCGGCCGATACCCCCGCAGCCGAGTTTCAGCAGATGAGCCACTTCGTTTCGGAGGCGAAGGACGACCCCCGGCAACATCCTTCGTCTCGCACGGCTGCGGTCCCTCGCCGCCGTTGACCCGGCCGACAAGCTTGCGCTTGTGTCCTTGCTCATTCGGGGCGCTGAGCTGTGGATGCGCAACCTCCTACGCGGAGATGGTCGAGAAAACCAATCCGGCGCTCCTGGATGGCAATCCCGGCGTCCGCGCGGCGCTCAACACCCAGCTCGGCTTCGACGCGACCGACGCCCTGGCCGTCCTCGACGCATGCCACCACCGGCAACACGCCGGCCTGAACGACCGCCTCAATGCCGTGGGCGGCGCCGCGCAGATTGCTATGGCTGCTACGGACAGGGACCGGGCGGACGCCCGGCCGCTGGAACGCGCCAGGTTCAGTCTCATGTCCTTGTTCGAGCCCGGCGCCGAGCAGCCACGGTCGCCATCGAAGACATCGCAGGGCACACAGGCATCGCCGTGGAACGTGTCAGAGCCGTTGTCGAGCGGTTCCGCCTCGACGTTGGCACGGCCGCTCTTGCGGACGTCATCGACGCCTTCGCAACCGGCAAGAACCCGATGCGCATCCGACCACTCATCGTCAGCGACAATGGGCGTCTCGCTGCCGCACCATGCGCCGGCATGCAGTCCTTGCGCCCCGCAGAGGATTTCCAGCGCGCTGTCCACCCGGACGCCAAGCGGCCACCGCGCGGCACGAAAAGCGTCCCCAAGCGAAAGCGGAGACGGTAGTGGCACCTCAACACCTCTGCCAGAGGCAGGCGATGAGCGTCAGGTCATAGCAAAGGCCTCTTCTCGCTGGATCGAAGCGGGGCCGCCTTTGGGTCCGCGCCAGAACGGCAGGTGCTGCTGACGGCGACGGGCGGCTTGCCGCTCGTCCTCGGGCGGCCTGTGCCGGGCCGTTCCTGTCGGCTCTCCGGCAGGCATCCCGTACGTGTGTTCGGCTGCTTAGGTGGCTCAATGGAGGTGATCACCTCCTCGGAGATCGCCCCTCACGTCGGGGGGCGTCCTGTCCCGCCGTGCGCTTCCGTGATGCACAGGCCCCCGTCTTCCTTGGTTCATCGTCGTGTCTGCTGTGGTCTGCGGCCGGGCGTGGTAACCCCACCGATCGGCAAGCCGGTCTGGGGCCGGATGGTCCAGGGCCAGCGGGCCGTTCAGCCTCCACCCAGCCGGGTACCCGGGCACAGGCCGGAGAGTGACCCGCCAAGGGAGGCGAGAAGCTCATGGGTGCCGTTGACGTCGTCGTGATCCTGGCGTCGGCCGTGCTGGTCGCCGTGCTGGGCCGGTACTTCTTCGGACCGCGCCGGGCCGGTGCCGCCCGGCTGGAAGGCGGCGTACAGCGGGTGGAGGTGACGGTACGGGGCGGATACAGCCCGGACGTGATCAAGGTCCGCCAGGGCACGCCGGTGGAACTGGTCTTCGACCGGAAGGAGGCCGGCGAGTGCACCTCCCGCGTGGTCTTCCCCGCTCTCAAGGTCGGTGCGGGTCTGCCCGCGCATACCCGCACAACCGTCCGGCTGAACCCTGACCGTCCAGGCTCCTTCGGCTTCGCCTGCGGTATGAACATGATCCACGGCACGCTGCTGGTCGAACCCGCGGAAGGCACCGCACCGCCCGCCCAGGACGGCGACGGCGCTTCGGCCGTCTTTCCTTCTGTGGTCGGTGGGGCGCCGTCGGCGGGTGAGGAACGGACGGCGGCCGAGGCGGAAGCCGCCGACGTCGCTGAGCGGATGGCGGAGATCAAGGACCTCGGCCGCAGGGTGCTGACGGGCGCGGTGCTCACCTTCCCCGTGCTGTTCGCCGTGATGGCGCACGAACTGTTCGGCGCGGACTGGGTGCCCGGCTGGATGCTGAACCACTGGTTCCAGCTGGCGCTGATCACGCCGGTGATGTTCTACGCCGGGTGGCCGATCCATGTGACGGGCTGGCTGACTTTGCGCCACCGGGCCGCGGACATGAATTCCCTGATCACACTGGGTACGAGTGCCGCCTACGGCTACAGCCTGCTGGTCACCCTCGCTCCCGGCCTGCTGCCGGAAGACGTACGCGAGGTCTACTTCGAAGCCGTCGGCGTCATCCTCACCCTGATCCTGCTCGGGCGGCTGCTGGAGGCCCGGGCGAAGGCCGGCACCGGCGAGGCGATCCGCGCCCTGCTGGGCCTGCGGGCACGCACCGCCCGTGTGGTGCGTGAGGGTGCCGAGATGGAGGTCCCTGTGGACGAGGTCGTGGTCGGCGACGAGATCGTCATCCGGCCTGGGGAGAAGATCCCCGTCGACGCCGGGGTTGTCTCGGGTTCGTCCGCGGTCGACGAGTCGATGGTCACCGGCGAGCCGATGCCTGTCACCAAGCGCACGGGGGACACTGTCATCGGCGCCACTGTCAATGGCACCGGGTCCCTGCGGGTACGGGCGGCCAAAGTCGGCGCCGACACGGTGCTCGCCCAGATCATCCGACTCGTTCAGCAGGCCCAGGCGTCCAAGGCCCCCATCCAGCGGCTCGCCGACGCCGTCTCGGCGTACTTCGTGCCCGCAGTGATCGCCATCGCGATCGGCGCCTTCGCCGTCTGGTTCGCCCTTGGGCCGGCGCCCGCACTGACCCTGGCACTGGTTTCCGCGGTCGCGGTGTTGATCATCGCCTGCCCGTGCGCGCTCGGACTCGCCACTCCGCTGTCGGTGATGGTCGCCACCGGCAAGGGTGCCCAGGCCGGCATCCTGATCCGCTCCGCCGAAGCCCTGGAGACCGCGCACAAGCTGGACACCGTGGTCCTGGACAAGACCGGCACCGTCACCGAGGGCAAGCCCGTCCTGACCGACGTCCACACCGCCGCTGAGTTCGACGACACCGAACTCCTGCGGCTGGTGGCCGCGGCCGAGGCTGACAGCGAACACCCCCTTGCCCAGGCCATCGTCACCGCTGTCCGCGACCGCGGCCTTCACCCGCACGCCGCGACCGGATTCGACTCGGTCACCGGCAAGGGCGTCCAGGCCACCGTCGACGGACACTCCGTCCTGGTCGGCACGGTCCGGCTCCTCGACGACTCCGGCATCGACACCACCGCACTCGTCCCCGTGGCGGCCGCGTACTCGGCTGAGGGCAAGACCCCCGTGCTCGCGGCCTTCGACGGACGTCCCGCCGGCGTGCTGGCGGTCGCCGATACCGTCAAGGACGAATCCGTCGCCGCCATCGCCGCCCTCAAGCTCCTCGGCATCGACGTCATCATCATCACCGGCGACAACGCCCGCACCGCCGCCGCCATCGCCGCCCAGGTGGGCGTGGACCGGGCCCTGGCCGAGGTGCTGCCCGAGCACAAGGCCGAAGAGATCCACCGCCTGCAGAACGAGGGCCGCACGGTCGGCATGGTCGGTGACGGCATCAACGACGCCCCCGCCCTGGCCGCCGCGGACATCGGGCTGGCCATCGGTACCGGTACCGACGTCGCCATCGAAGCAGCCGACATCACCCTCATCTCCGGCTCGCTGAGCGGCGTGGTCACGGCGATCCGACTGTCGCGGGCCACCATGCGCAACATCCGGCAGAACCTGTTCTTCGCCCTGGTCTACAACGCCGTCGGCGTCCCCCTCGCCGCGGGCGCCCTGTACCCGCTGTGGGGTCTCCGGCTCAGCCCGATCTTTGCCGCTGCAGCCATGGCGCTCAGTTCGCTGTCGGTCGTCACCAACGCGTCCCGGCTGCGCCGCTGGCACACCCGGCTGCTGCCTGATGCCCAGCCCGCGAGCGTCCAGCCCCGGGTCGAGTCCGGCGCCGGCCGCGCCCGGGCCGACAGACCGGCCGGGAGCGAGCACGAGAGAGGCGAATCCCGATGACCAGCGCTTCCGCTACCTGATGCGACGCCCGTAAGAAGCACACTCCGGCGTCCGATCACGCCGATCGCAAGGCCGATCATCTGGCCCGCCTGAACAAGATCGATGGCCGGATACGCGGCCTCTGCCGCATGGGCACAGGCTGGGCGCGGTTGCGGTCGGGCAAGGCCATCAGGAAGACCATGCCCCCGGGTCGGATGAGCCGGGTGGCACCACCATTTTCGCTCCGGATACCCCGGCCAGCGGGTCGGCTGCGCCCCGCATGAACTCCCGTCCGCCCGCGAGCGGGATGGATCGGCGGGAGGGACAATGAGAGTGACGGTGGCTTGCGGCTCAGCAAATTGTGGCTGCGCATCCGCGGTCTGGGAAGTGAATCGCCATGATGTTCTGGTACGGCCACGGCATCGGTGGGTGGGGCTGGTTCGCGATGTCGGCCAGCATGATTGTCTTCTGGGCGCTGGTCATCGGCATCGGAGCTCTGATCTTCCGCGCCGTGGCGCGTTCCCATTCCGGCGACAGTGAACGGCCGCAACCTCAACCCCATGCCCACCCTTCCCCCGGACCCACGCCCGAGCAGCTGCTGCGGTTCGCCCTAGGTGAGATCGACGAGGAGGAGTACCGGAGACGCCTGTCCACACTCTGTGCGACACCTCCACACTGGACGTGAACCGTGTGCGGATGCCGTGGGCCGCTTCGTCCACGAGAACCCTTCGCCCTTTCGGAGGCGACGATGACCTCGCCAGACGATCCTCGTATCCCTCGCAGGCCCGGCTCTGCGCGTGAGCCTGGAGGCGGCAGGGGCAGTGGCCGCGGCTGGATGGTGATCGCCTGCTGCGTCCCGGTCCTGGTCGTCGCCATCGTCCTGGCGCCACCGGAGTCATCGGCGTCGGCGTGCTGGTCGTGGTGATCGCCTGCACCGTCATGATGGCGCTGATGATGCGCGGCAAGAGCAGCGGTGATGGCTCAAGAGACCAGAGGCCTCGGACGCCGCCGCGCGACGTCCGGGGCCGTCGCGGAGCTCACTGGAAGAGGAGGCGGAGCACGATGACAAGCATCACCCGCCGCATCGCCGACCTGTTCAGAATCAAGGTGGGCAATGCACTGGGCCGTGCGGAGGATCCGCGTGAGCTGCTGGACTACTCGTACGAGAAGCAACGGGACCTGTTGCAGAAGGTGAGGCGCGGAGTGGCGGACGTGGCGACCAGCCGTAAGCGTGTCGCCCTTCAGATCACTCAGCTCGACCAGTCCGCAGTGAAGCTGGAAGGGCAGGCGCAGCAGGCGCTGGCGGCCGGGCGGGAGGACCTGGCCCGGGAGGCTTTGTCCCGGCGCACGGCGGTGAGTTCGCAGGTCAGCGAACTGCACGAACAGGAAGCATCGTTGCAGGCCGAGGAGGAGAAGCTCACCTTGGCCTCGGAGCGGCTGCAGGCGAAGGTGGACGCGTTCCGTACCCGTAAGGAGACGCTCAAGGCCGGCTACACCGCCGCCGAGGCCCGGACCCGCATCGGGGAAGCAGTCACCGGCGTCTCGGAGGAGATGGGCGATGTAGGCATGGCCATGCAGCGTGCCCAGGACAAGACCCAGCAGATGGAAGCCCGCGCCGGCGCACTCGACGAGCTGATCTCCTCCGGCGCGCTGGAGGACTCCACTCTCCCTGTCGCCCGGGACGATATCCAGGCCGAACTGGACACCGCCACCGAAGGGCACGACATCGAGGCGGACCTGTCCCGGATGAAGGCCCAGCTCACCGCGGCAGGTACCCCGCCCCCACCTGCCCTGGACACCCGCAACGGCCCTGCCGAGCCGCCGGAGGGAGAGTCCCAGTCATGATCGTGCGGATTCTCGGCGAGGGGCAGTACACCGTCGCCGATGACCACCTCGACAAGCTCAACCAGCTCGACGCTCAGGTCCAGCGCGCCGCCGATGCCGAGGACGAGGAGCGCTTCGCTGTCGCGCTGCGGGCCCTGCTGGACGCTGTGCGCACTCTCGGAACGCCGCTGCCCGACCAGACCCTGGAACCCTCGGAACTCGTACTGCCGGAGGGTGACATGGGCCTCGCTCAGGTGCGCGCACTGCTGAGCGACGAGGGCCTGATTCCGGGATGAACGCCCCGGGCCGATACGGGCCGCCTCCGGCTTCGCTATGGCGCCTGCAGGGAAGGCGCTCGCCAGTCAGGCGTCGTATGCGCGCCTTACCCCCGGCCTGAAGCTTCGTCGCTGTCGTGATGTGCGTCGACAAGGAGAGACGGACTGCATGCACCCGCCGGTCAAGGGAGGTCTTCGGTGGTGATAGGGCTCGACACCAGGACCGTGGTGGCGCTGGTGGAGGACGCCACAGCGGCCCCTTCCATGCACAATGCGCAACCGTGGCGATTCCGCTTCTGCTCTCGGAGCAGCACATTTCAGCTACGCGCGGATCTCGAGCGTGCCATGCCGCACTCAGATCCCAACAACCGCGCTCTGCGTCTGGGCTGTGGCGCGGCCCTGTTCAACCTGCGGGTCGGCGCTGTCCACGCGGGGTGGGAACCGGCCGTCCAACTGCTGCCCGACCCTGCGGATCCGGAGCTGCTCGCCAAGATACGACTGACCGAGCCGACACCCCCCGACAGCGGGCTCGGCCGTCTGCATCCCGCCATCCGCCGCCGTCACACCAGCCGCGATCCGTTCGCGGAGACGGACATACCTGCGGCTGTGCAGACCGACCTCCACGACGCTGCCCAGCAGGAAGGAGCACACCTGGTCCTCCCCGGAGCATGGCACGTGCAGTCGCTGCTGGAACTGGTCCACGACGCGGAGGGGCGTGATGCCCTCAACCCCGAACGCTCCGCGGAACTGGCCCGCTGGACGCGTGTCGGCACCGGTACGGCGACCGACGGCGTCCCCGCATACGCCTTCGGTCCCCGCAAGTGGGACGGCAAGGCTCCGGTACGCGATTTCGCCGGCCGGCGCGCTGTGGCCGACCGTGATGCCGCCATCTTCGAACACACGCCTCACCTGTTCCTGCTGGGCACGGAAGGCGACCTGCCGGAGGACTGGCTGCGGGCAGGCCAGGCGATGGAGCGCGTCCTGCTGTTGGCCACCCTGGAAGGGCTGGCCACCTCACTTACATCCCATGCCCTGGAATGGACTGACCTGCGCTGGCTGGTGCGCGATCCGACCACGGCCATGGGGTACGTGCAGATGGTGCTCCGCCTCGGATACGGCCCTCAAGGCCAGGCGACCCCGCGCCGTCCGGTGCATGAGGTACTTGACATCGATTGACCGGCGCACGCCCCTGAGCCATTGCACGAGGCCGTGCCCCATGTCAGGGGAGTGAACACCGTGCCGCGCGGCGGGTCAGTCAGTGAGAACCCTCCTCGCATGTCCCACACTCTCCGGTGTCGGCCGAAACACATGTCGTTCCCCCGCCCCCGGCAGACGACCGTCCGTCAAGGATCCCGCTGAAGGCGACCTCATGCGCAACAGATCGTCCGGACCCACGGCAGACGCGCGGTGCAGGGCGCTTTCCGCCTTCATGCCCCTGAGCGTGGCCGGGGCAGCTGTCGCGGCGTCGGCCTTGCTCTTCCTCCAGGCGCCGGGCGTTGCCTGGGCGCATGAAGGAGGAGAGCGACGAAGCCCCGGTGCTGGTCGAACAGGCCATCGCGTTGATCGCCAACGACGCGGGCGAGGAACGGGTGACCGAACGTATCGAAGACGCCATCGAGGCGCCGCACAAGGAAGGCGCCGACCTGGGGACCGTTCGCCGGGCCCTTGATGTCGTCGAACGTCCGGGCGAGAGTGAGACTGCCGGCCGGAAGGCGCGGGAACTCCTGCTGGATGCGATCGACGGAAAGCTGCCGTCCGCCCCTCGGGGTGGGCAGCTCGCGAAGGGCACGGAAACCGGCACGAGCACAGTGCTGGGGGAATTCCGCCCCGCACGAGGTATCGCCGATGGCGGAGACGCGGCCCTGTTCGGCCTGGCGCTCGCCGCGGTCGCTGCCGGGCTGTGGCTCTCGCGCAGGCTGCGCCCGCCGCACACCATCCGAGAACTCGCACACCGCGTGGGCAAGGGGAAGCGATGACTACCGGCCACCCGTCACCGTCGGTCGGCCCCGGATCGGCGGCACCCCGGCACCCGGGCAGATGGCGGCGGATCATCGACGCGGTGGATGACCGGATGGGTATCAAGGCGCTGGCCTACCCGGGCCCGAACACGCGAACAACCTCACCTGGAGTCTGGGCGGCCTGACAGCCGTGGCCTTCGTGATCCTGCTGGTCACCGGGGTCTACGTTGCGCAGTTCTACGCACCCGTTCCGGAGGATGCCAACCAGTCGGTACGCGATCTGGTCACCGACGTGTGGCTGGGCGGCTTCGCCCGGGGCCTGCACTACTGGGCCGCGCAGGCCATGTTCGTCCTCGCTCTGCTGCACCTGCTGCGGGTGTTCTTCCATGCCTCGTACAAAAAGCCGCGCGAGGGCAACTGGGTGGTGGGCTCGGCGATGTTCCTGCTCACCTTCCTCGCCGTGTTCACCGGCACCGTCCTCAAGTGGGACCAGGAGGGATTCGAGGCGCTGATCCACAATCTGGACGTCGCCGAACTGCTCGGCGGGGCCGGCGCCTGGTTCACATCGGAGCTGACCGACCGGGTGCCGATCCTCCTGCGCCTTTACAGCGCGCACGTGGTCATCATCCCCGGCCTGATCCTCCTGCTGTTCGTCTGGCACGCCCTGCTGGTCAAGCGGCACCGGATCTCCCCGCATCCCGAGATCCCAGTACCGGAGGAAGAAGTCCCCGAGCCGTTCACGGCCCACCTGCAGCGGGTGGCTGCGCTCGGACTGGTGCTGCTGGGGCTGCTGTCGCTCCTGGGGGTACTGCTGCCACCGGTGGTCGGCCCGACCCCGGTGGACGGGATCGAGGTGACCCGGCCGCTGTGGATGTTCTGGTGGTTCTTTCCGATGGAGGAGTGGTTCGGGGTCGCCTCCATCATCTACGTCATCGCGGGCGTCTTCGGGCTGGTCTTCCTCGTCCCGTTCCTCGACCGCAGCCCGAAGCGGCGGTGGCGCGAGCGCAAACTCGCCCTGGGCGCGGCCGGCTTGCTGCTGCTCGCCCTCGCCGCGACCACCATCCAGGTGTGGATCAACAACCCCAAGGGACACTGATGGAGACCACCGCCCTGCGGCGCGCCCGGCGCTGGTTCTGGACGCTCACCACCACCGCCGTACTCGCAGGAGGAACGCTGTATCAAGGGCTGCGCTCCACCGCCGGGCCCGGTGCGGGCGTGACCGTCCTGCTCAGCTCCCTGACGCTGGCCGCATCCACCATCCAGGCGGCACGCATCCTGAACGGACTCACTGGTGCACCCCGCTCCCGCTGCTTCGCCACGGCGGCGGGCGGCAGAGCAGGAACCGGAGTAACGGCGGAGCGGACCACACCAGGACGCCCTGAAAGGACATACGGCCTGTGACCATCTGAACCGCACGACGACAGCGCCGGGCCCGCCGTGAACCGGCATTCTCACCCAGCTTCTTACCCCGAAGACTTCTTCATCTCGTCCATCTGCTTCCGGCCCGTCATCCCGGGCATCCCAGAGCCGTCGCCGCGGTCCATGCTGGATGCGTCCTCGGGGACCTTCTCGCCCCAGGGCTTCAGTCAGCCCGACATCGTCTTGATCTGTCGGCGGGGTGCAGCTCACGGAGACGGTGCGCAAGGCCGATCTGAATACCGCGGTGTCGGCGGTGCTTCAGCTGTCGGCGGAAGCCGCCGGGTTCCACGATCCGGGCAAGAGGCTGCTGGATGTGGCGCTTTCGGTCGCGTTGGGCGGTGGTTGCCTGTCCGATGTCGGGGGCGGGCCGGGCCCGGGGTGTTCGTTTCGGCCGCCTCCGCCTCCCTGGTCACCTCCCTGGTCGAGCGCCTCGCCGGTGCCGGGCCGAAGGGCGCTGGCTGCGATCCGCTCGGCCATGGCCGTCGTGCGGCAAAGTCGGCTGCAAAGTCGAACGCGGCATAAAGTGACCACGAAACGTTCGCGCTGTTGCAGCGACAAGGCACTCCGTTGATCGTCGTCATGCTGAGGGGGGTGTCGTGCTCAGCCGTATCGCAGGCATCGTGGTGCCCGTCTTCGGCCGTCTGAACGTCACCTCGGATGCCGGTGCCGAGCCGGAGGTGGGCAGCATCATCATCGCCAACCACACTTCTCTCAGCGATCCCCCGATCATCCTTGCCGCGCTGCGTCGTCTGGGCACCGACCCAGTCGTCCTGGCGGCCGCCGGGCTATGGCGGATCCCCCTGCTGGGCGGCGTCCTCGCGCGGGAGGGGCACATTCCGGTGCACCGTCACGAGCAGCGGGCCACGCAGGCACTGCGGGACGCCCACGCCGCACTGGTCGCCGGACGGTCCGTCCTGCTCTACCCGGAAGGAGGGCTTCCGCATCGTGACGGCGTCCGGGAGACCCCGCCCCGCCCCTTCCACCCGGGCCTGTTCCGTCTCGCACGCTCGACCGGCGCCCAGGTCGTGCCAGTGGGCCAGGCCGGGGCCCGGGTACTGGCATCGGGCGGCGCCGCCGAACTGACGGCCAGGCTGCTCTGCGCTCCGCTGCGCCGCACGAGGCTGGAGGTGCATATCGGCGCACCGCTGTGGCTGGGCGGCGAACAGTCCCAGGCCCAGGCGCTTGCCCTGGCCCGCGGTGCGCTGACCCGGGCCTGGTACACCGCTGCCCGACGGCTCGGGGAGCCGGTGACCCCGCTCGCGTCCTGATCCAGTTCGCCTATGGCCGTCGCTCCCAGCCTGCCGGGCGGTCAGACGCCCCGGGCCACCACGGCTTCCACGAACTGCCCCACCTCCTTGTCGGGGAGATTGCGGGCCAAGTCGGCTTCGCTGATGATCCCAATGAGTCGGTGGTTCTCGCCGACGACCGGCAGCCGGCGGATCTGGTGTTCCTCCATCGTCTCCAGAACCAGCCTGATGTCCATGTCAGCCGTTACTGTGACCGGCTTTCCCTGGGCGAGTTCACCGGCGGTCATCGTTCTGGGGTCGCCTCCGGCGGCCAGACACTTGACCACGATATCGCGGTCCGTGATGATCCCGTGCAGTCTGTCGTCGTCACCGCAGATGGGCAGCGCCCCTACGTCAAGCTCCTGCATGCGGCGTGCCGCCGCGTCCAGGGTCTCGTGCTCGCCTGTGCACTCAGCCCCTGTGTGCATGACATCCCGCGCACTGGTCATGGAAGCCTCCCGGAAACGGAGAATCGGCTCGGATCAGCTTTGCGGAGGCGGAGCACATGGTCCGAGACCCTGATCGCCTCCTGGCGCTGTGCGCCTTCACACTCATCTTCACCCGGCGTGGGGCGGCCCGCATCCGAGCGGGGGACGAGCGGTCTCGGTGCGCGTCCGTCCGGTCAGGGGCGTCCCCTTGGTCAACGACGACGCGGTACGGAAAGCGGATGTCACCGAGAACGAGCTGTTCCGGGTCGAGGTCCGGGAGGGGAGGGCTGGACGGCGTGACAGCGCCGCTACAGACCCTGGGAGAGCAGGATCTCGTGGGCGAGCCGTGCGCCGCGGGCTGTTTCCTCCGGCGGCGTGTCCTGCGACGGGACCGCCTCCATGCCGTGGGCCAGAGCGCGCACGGCCTCGGCCAGTGTCGTCATCTGTGCTTCGAGCCGGCTCAGCCGGGCCTCCGCCGTGGGTGTGGCATCGGGGCCGGGAGCGTCGTGCTGCGCCATGTCGTGCTTCCTTCCATGGGTGACCGGTGTGATCGCCGTGACCGGGAATGCCGGGCATTGGCAGGTCGGACCGCGGTTCGGTGGGGGCGGTCAGGCCGTAATGGTCGTCGTGACGGTGGTACAGACGTTTTCACGTCCGGCGGTGTCGGCGGTGAAGAACTCGAACGGGTACCCGATGAGGTCCAGTTGCTGCTTGGCCTCGACCACGTTCTTCCGGGGGAGCGGGCAGGTCGCTGGTCGCCGACCGTGAGTGGCTGCGCCTGGACGAGGCGGTAGCCCGTCGGGCCGGACCGGTACAGCACGCTGTCGTCACCGGTGTCGATGGCGGTGAACAGCTGGAAATCGTAGTACACCACCTGCATCTCGAGGGGATCCTCGCCGGGCGATTCGCGGTCGGGGAGAGCGACTTGCTCGGCGCCCCGTAGGCCGCGGCGCGCGGACCTTTGCGCTGCGCGGGATCGACCGACCCCGATCGTCGTGTCCAGGCCACATCTGTCACCCCGGTCCCCGCCGTGGCCGGTGCGACATGTCCTGGTCCGCCGCGCGCTGATCGCGCTGTCGCGGCCCTGCGCACCCTGTCATCCCATTGTCCGGGTGCTGCGAGACGGCGCCGTACGAGAGCTGAATGCCGCGGATGTCGTCCCTGGAGACGTCGTCGGGCCGGATCGCAACCCTGCTGGCGCCGCGCCAGGCGCACTCCTCTGCAACGTCGGCTGGCCTGCGGAACCGGGCGAGCTCACGCCGCGCGTGGATGAGATCCCCTTCAGCAGCGAGCGCAAGCGAATGACCACGGTGCACCGTAGCGACCAGGACAGCTTTGGCGTCATCTGCAAGGGCGCGCCCGAAGCCGTGCTGCAGTCAGACCTCATCACTCCGGACGACGCAGCCCGGCGCGGCGAGACGCTGAAGCGCGCACAGGAATGGGCCTCGGAGGGCTACCGAGTGCTCGCCGTATCCGCAGGTGACAGGGGAGCGGAAGCAGCACAGGGCTGGGAGCGCGGGCCGGCGCTGCTCGGGCTCGTCGCGATCCTCGCCCCACCGCGGCCGGCGGCCACCGAAACGATCGCAGCCCGTCGGGCCGCAGGCGTCACGCCCGTGCTCGTCACAGGTGATCATCCGCTGACGGCCGAAGCCGTCGCCCGTCAGCTCGGTATCGCCGCAGCCGGGGCGGGCGGTGACAGGAGCACAGCTGCGGGCCGGAACGGTGGGAGACCCGACGGCGGTGCGGGTGTTTCGCTCGTGCGGCCCCTGAGTAGAAAATCGACACCGTCCAGTCCCACCAACGGGCCGGGCATGTGGTGGCCATGACCGGTGACGGCGTCAACGGACCAGTTCTGCGCCGGGCAGACATCGGCGTGGCGATGGCGTCCGCCGCCTGCCGCGCAACCTCGGTCCTCGGCCGCCCCAATCTCTGATCTTCCTGGTATTGGGCGCCACTCAGCTCGGCATCGGGCTCGGCTCCCGGATCCGACCCGGCACCTTGGCCAACCCCTTCCTCGTCGTGGCGCTGGCGTTTGCCTGGCTCTGCAGATCGTCGGGGCCTCCCTTCCCCTCCTCCGCGACCTGCTGGGCACCCAGCCACCGTCTTTGGCCGACCTGGTGAAGTCACGGTGCGTCGGCGACGTCCGCGAGCCTCTGCCATGCGAGACGTCACCCAGTGGCCCGCGTATCCGCAGCACAGCGGTGGCACAGTTCCGTCCCGCGGACAAGCGGGCTCGACCCGCGATGGCCTGCCGTATATGTCACGCTGGTTACAGCACCACTTCTGTGGAAAAGGAAGCCGATCATGCGAGCTCACCTCGGCGACCAACTCATCATCGAAAGCCCGACGACCGGCGTCCCCAGGCGTGACGGGGAGATCGTCGGACTCCGTCACGAAGACGGGACACCTCCGTACGACGTGCGCTGGTCGGACACGGACGACGTGACGCTCGTGTTCCCCGGGCCCGACGCCCATGTCCGCCACCTCGAACACGGACGGTCCGCAACCAGCCACGAATGGTCTCCGCAGGGGCGCAGGTAACTCCCCGGACAGTCGCCCCGCCGGGGTCCGGGCCACCGTCCTGTCGCGATGCGGCCCGGCGCGGCTTCGCGGCTGGTCATGCGCCGAGTGCTGCGCGCGCGTGAACTCGGCTTGCCCACCGGTGCCCTGTCCACCCTGGAGAGACCCGCAGGATTCCCGCACACGGCAGCAGCCCAAGGAAGACTCTCAGGGTCCCGAAGGCTTCGGAGCACGTCGGCGGCGCACACCAGGTGGGAAACGGGCCTTCCGCCGGCCTCGTCGGCCGCCGGGCACCGGGCCCTGCTGGAGGCTCTTCTGCGCGTCCGGCGCTTCGAGGAACGCTGCGTCAAGCTGTACAGCGCCGCGAAGATCCGTGGTTTCATCCACCTCCACATCGGAGAGGAGGCCGTCGCCGTCGGCGTCAACGAAGCCCTGACTGCGGACGACGCAGTGGTTTCCACCTACCGGAAGCACAGTCACGCACTGACCAACCTGGCCATGCGCGCCGCCTCCTACGGCATGCCCGCCTGGTCCGTGGACGGCATGGACGTCGAGGCAGTCGAGCAGACCGCCCGCCGGGCAGCGGAGGGCGTCCGGGCCGGCACCGGGCCGCTCTTCCTGGGGCTGCGGACGTACCGCTTCCGCGCGCACTCCATGTACGACCCGGGCCGCCAACTCGCCGCACCCGTTCCACCATTGCCGCTGGGCTCCCGACCACGTGCGGCAGCTCCGTCCCGAGGCTGAACCACGCCGAAGCGAAGCGTTCCCGCCGTACGGCGCCGGCAGGCTCATACTGAAAGCGCCGGGCGACCCACGACCCACGACCTGCGGAGGCGGAGCACGTCATGAGCAGCAGTTACGGCAGGGCCGTACGGGAAGAGCTCCGCCCGCTCACCCGGGAGCTGCGCCACGCCATCCCGGATGTCTACCGGGGCTACAGGGAACTGCACGACGCCGCTCTGCAGACGGGCACCCTTGATGCGAAGACCAAGGAACTGATCGCGTTTGCCGTAGCCGTCAGCAAGCAATGCGATGGCTGTATGGCCGCACACGCCCACAGCGCTGTCCAGGAAGGCGCGACTCCGCAGGAAGCTGCCGAGGCCATCGGCGTCACCTTCCTGATGAACGGAGGACCCGCGACCATCTATGGAGCCCGGGCCTTCGCCGCGTTCAACGAGGCGTACGTGGCAGAAACCGGTGACGAGCCGCCACGGTAGCGCCGAGAGGACCGTCACCACCGGCTCGCCCGGCCGGCCGCCGGGGACGCTCCCCGCCTCCTGGCGGAGGCGCGGTGCGGAGGGTGTGACCGTCGAGGTACCGGCGCTGACCACGCACGCCGATGGTGCGGCTTATGAGATCGAACCCTGGAGCCCGGTCGGCGGGAAGTTGCCGCAGCGTGTGCGGGCGGCTGCGTCGACGATGCGGTGTCAGGGGGCGTCGGCGTGCTCGTGTGCCACGGCCGGGTCGAGCGGTCGGTCCTCGAACCGCAGATCGTGGTCGTCGGTCAGGGGCCGGAACACCTCGCGTTCCAGCCCTCGGCCTCGAAGATGGAGATCTTCATCGGCCGGCCTCCTCGGCTTCGTCCGCTCCGGGTGCCTCCTCCTGCTGCCTCAGCTCGCTCTCGGCGGTGGCGACATTCTCCTTGACGAGAAGGAAGCTGTCAGGGGCGACTGAGACCGAGTCGATACCGGCGCGGACCAGGAGGCGTGCGAAGTCGGGGTCGTCGCTGGGACGCTGCCCGCACAGCCCGACTTTGCGGGATTTGCCGTGCGCATCGGCGATCAGCGCCTGGATGCTGTGGGTGACGGCCGGATCGCGTTCGTTGAACAGCTGTGAGAGCTGTTCGGAGTCCCGGTCGACGCCGAGGGTGAGCTGGGTGAGGTCGTTGCTGCCGATGGAGAAGCCGTCGAAGCGCTCGGCGAACTGCTCGGCGAGAACGATGTTGGCGGGGATTTCCGCCATCACGTAGCACTCCAGGCCGTTGCCGCCGCGGACCAGGTCGTGGTCGGCCATGGCCGCGAGGACGCGGTCGGCCTCCTGAAGGGTGCGGCAGAAGGGGATCATGACGATGGTGTTGGTCAGTCCCATGGTGTCTCTGACCCGGCGGATGGCACGGCATTCGAGGCCGAAGCCAGCACGGTAGCCCTCGCTGTAGTAGCGGCTGGCTCCTCGCCAACCGAGCATGGGGTTCTCTTCCGGCGGTTCGAAGACCGAGCCGCCGATGAGCTTCGCGTACTCGTTGGTCTTGAAGTCGCTCATCCGGACGATGACCGGCTTGGGCCACCAGGCCGCTGCGATGCGGGAGATGCCGTACGCCAGGCGGTCGACGAAGAACTCCGTCTTGTCGTCGTAGCCGAAGGTGAGTTCGGCGATACGCTGCCGGGCCGTCTCGTCGGCGAGGTCGCCGTAGTGGACCAGGGCCATGGGATGGATCTGGATGTGGTTGTTGACGATGAACTCCATCCGGGCCAGGCCCACCCCGTCGGCCGGCAGCCGCCACCACCGGAAGGCCGCGGAGGGGTTGGCGATGTTGAGCATGACACCGGTGGCGGTGTCGGGGACCCTGGCCAGGTCGATGTCGTGCTCGTCGTAGTCGAGGGTGCCCGCGTAGACGTGGCCCTCCTCGCCCTCGGCACAGGAGACGGTGACCTCCTGGCCGTCGCCCAGCGCATCGGTGCCGTTCCCCGTGCCCACGACGGCGGCCACGCCCAGTTCGCGGCTCACGATGGCGGCGTGTGAGGTGCGGCCACCGTGATCGGTGACGATGGCGGCAGCCCGCTTCATGATCGGTTCCCAGTCCGGATCGGTCGATCCCGTGACCAGAACCGCGCCGTTCTCGAACCGGCCGATCTCCTCGGTACTGCGCAGCTTGCATACTTTTCCGGCAGCGATGGCATCGCCGATGGCCAGGCCGTCGACCAGCCTGTGGCCGTGTTCGTTCAGCTGGTAGGAGCGCAAGGTGGCGGCCTGTTTGCGGGCCTGGACGGTCTCCGGCCGGGCCTGGACGATGTGCAGGTCGCCGCTGAGACCGTCCTTCGCCCATTCGATGTCCATTGGCCGGCCGTAGTGTTCCTCGATCGCGACGCCCCACCGGGCCAGTTGCAGGATCTCGCCGTCGTCGAGGACGTACGCCGCCCGCTGCTGCGCAGTGGTGCCGACGGTGATGGTGGGAGCCTTCCCCGCCACCTCGCTGTACACGATCTGGCTCTGCTTTCCGCCGGTTGTCTTGGAGATCACCGGATTGAGGTCTGCCCGGTCGAGCAGGGGTTTGAAGACCTGGTACTCGTCAGGGTCCACAGCGCCCGAGACCACAGACTCGCCCAGCCCCCAGGACGCGTTGATCAGCACGACACGAGGGAAGCCGCTGTCGGTGTCGAGGGTGAACATCACCCCGGCGCTGGCCTTGTCGGAACGGACCATCTGCTGCACGCCGACGGACAGTGCCACTTCCAGATGGTCGAAACCGTGCTGCTCGCGGTAGCTGATCGCCCGGTCGGTGAACAGCGAGGCGTAGCAGCGCCTGCAGGCGACCAGCAGCGCTTCCTCTCCGCTGATGCCCAGGTAGCTCTCCTGCTGCCCCGCGAAGCTGGCCTCGGGAAGGTCCTCGGCGGTGGCGCTGGAGCGCACCGCCACATCCGGGTCCGTGCGCTGGAGCGTGTCGCCGAGGGAGCGGTACGCGTCGCGGATGGCGTCGGCCACATGCGGTGGGAGTTCGGTGCCGCGGAGCGCGCGCCGGATCTCCTCGCCCACCGTCGCCAGTTCGGCCCCCCGGTGCAGAGCCTCGATTTCGCGCTGGATACGGGAGTGCAGGTCGCCGGCCTCCAGAAACTCCCGGTAGGCGTGTGCGGTGGTGGCGAAGCCGCCCGGGACCCGGACACCCTGCGAGGACAGGCTTCGGATCATCTCCCCGAGGGAAGCGTTCTTGCCGCCGACCACGGCCACATCGCCGTATGAGAGATCCTCAAACCGTCTCACCAGGGGTCCGTTGGTGTTCCGGTCAGGCATGGCACCCTCCAGTGTTGCTAGGGACCGCCGGGCCAGGTGGCGGCAGGTGCAGGTGGCGGAGGCTGTTCCGGGCAGCTGATGACGAACCATCACACCAGTTGCGTGTTGGTTCCGGCGTCCGCCGCGCCGTCGTGCTGCACGAAGCGCCCGGTCGATCCCGGCCGCGGTCTCGCCGTGCCTGGAGGGGTACCGCTCGCGCCCAGGGGATGAAGAGCCGTCCGGAGCAGATGGTGCTCCCGTCGCCCGAGCTCGATCCGTTCGTGCTGGTCGACCATCCGCGGGCCGTAGGTGCAGACAGGCGGCGGCTTCCACACGCGGATCGCGCGCAGGCTCGCCCCGCGCAGCTCCGCGGCTTCGAAGGCGTACGGGAAACCGCCTGGCCCGGCTGCCGTGGATCCACGACCACGACCACTGGACCATCGGCCGGGTGCTCCCGCGGTACATGGTCCTCCCGCATCTCCTCCCCCACGCGGTGTGCGCCGACGGCGGCGGGCGGGAAGGCGCCGGTGCCGTGCTGCTGGGGGCGTCCGCTGCGGTGGCCGCCGACCGGGTGAGGGGGCACGCTGGAGGGGGCGAGGAGGTGAGCGATGTCGGCGACAGCGATCAACGACATGACGGTGACGGAACTGGTCGGCGACGCGTTCGCGGCTCCGTCGACGCACAACGCCCAGCCGTGGCGGTTCCTCTGTCACTGCCGGAAGGGAGCGTCGATCTGTACGCCGATGCGGGCGATGCCGACAGTTGATCCGCCGGACAGGCGTGCTGCTGGCGACGCGGGCCGCGTCCAGATGATCCTGCGCCTGGGCTACGGCCCGATGGGCGCCCGCACGCCCCGCCGCGCCGCGCGGGACGTCCTGGAGGTCACTCCGTAAGGAGGCGGTATGGCCACTCTTGCGTATGGACTTGCTCAGGGGTGCACACGGTGCGTGAGCGGACGGACGGGGGGCCGGGCGGCGAGCAGGCTATCGGTCGGGCCGTCGGGGTGGACTCTTGCCGGCGGGTGATGAGGCTGGAGGGTGACCGGTGGAACGTCCGGTTGTAGTGGGCGTCGACGGGTCCGAGTCCGGTCTGGAAGCCGTCGACTGGGCCGCGGACGAGGCGGTGCTGCGCGGTGTCCCGCTGCGTGTGCTTCACGCGTCGCTGTGGCAGCGCTTCGAACACTGTGAGAGCCCGTCCCCGCAGGCGGACTCGGGGCAGTCCCCGGAACGGATACTGGCAGAACGCATTCTCGCCGCCGCTCAGCAGCGAGCGGCCCGGCGGCAACCCGACGCGCACGTCACCGCCGAGATTCAGGGCAGCGACCCGGTGGAGATGCTCTTGAGGGCCGGTGAGTCGGCGGCCATGGTGGTGACGGGCGCGCGCGGGCGTGAGCCGGTGAGGGAAATGCTGCTCGGCTCGGTCGCTCTCGGCACGGCAGGGCGTGCCACCTGTCCGACGGTCGTGGTCCGGGGCGGTGTACGGACTTTCGGCGGGTCCGGGACTGTCGTACTCGGCGTGAGCGCCAGGAGTCAGGGCACGGCGGCGGTTTCTTTCGCCGTTGAGGAGGCCGAGGCACGTGGCTGGGATCTGGAGTGTGTGCATGCCCTCGGCCGACGCGAGGGCAGTGACCCGGAGGGGGTGACGGCACGCGCCCGCGCGGGGGAGTCGTTGGACGCGCTGGCGCTCCCCGTGCCGGCCCGCGTGAACGTGCGTACCGCCGTCCTGGAAGGGACCCCTTGGCACGTCCTTCTCGATGTGGCCCGGGACGCCGGACTGCTGGTGGTGGGGGCGCGCAGACGGCAGGGCATCTTCGGTCTGGAGCTGGGCCTGGCCAACCATGCGGCGCTCATGCGCGCGCCGTGCCCTGTCGCTGTAGTGCCCGAACCGATGACAGCGTGAGGAGCCGTTGAGGATGACCCACAGAACAGTGCGGGACCTGATGACCCGGCCTGCTGTGTGCGTGCACACCGGGACGGGCCTCAAGGACACGGCTCGGCTGCTGGCCGAGCACGACATCAGTGCGCTGCCCGTGGTCGACGACCGTGACCGTCCGGTGGGAGTGGTCTCCGAAGGGGACCTGCTCCAGGCGCAGGCCGAGCCGGCGGAGCCGGCGGCAGATCTGCTGCCGGTTGGGCACAAGAGACATCGCAGGCAGGCCGGGGCCAGGGCCGAGGCTGGTACAGCAGGCGGACTGATGACAAGTCCTGCCGTGGTTGCCGGTCCCGAGTGGACGGTGGTGGAAGCGGCCCGGGCCATGCAAACGCAAGGTGTGAAGCGGCTGCCTGTGGTGAACGAGACGGGGCAGGTGATCGGCGTGCTGAGCCGCGCCGATCTGCTGCGCGTCTTTCTGCGCAAGGACAGCGCCATCGAGGACGAGATCGTCGACGAGGTGCTCGGGCACGCGCTCGGCCTGTCACGGGGGCAGGTGACAGCCGCTGTCGCCGACGGAGTGGTGAAGCTCCGCGGGGAGATCGGCAGCGAGGACTCCCTGCCGCTGATCGAGGTGCTCTGCCGGAGGGTCGACGGTGTGGTCGACGTCCAGCTCGATCTCGAGGTGGCCGGCCGGCCCCGGAAAGCGGCGTAGGAGAACTGAGGGTGCGAGATATGGCTCATGTCGTTACAGCGGGTGTCGATGGCACGCCGCAAAGCGCGGCCGCAGCTCGTTGGGCCGCCCGCGAGGCCGTGGCACGGAACGCGTCGCTCCGACTCGTGCATGTGCAGGTCGCGGAGAGCGCACTCGACCAGATGGTTGTTCCGGACGAGGACGACGCGACGCGTCAGCGAGCAGAACAGCTCGTCCAGGCCGCGGCTGTCGAGCTCGCGGCGCGCTTCCCTGGCCTCTCCCTGGACACGAGGACGACCGTGGGAGAGCCGGCCTGGGTGCTGACGGAGTTGTCCCGTACGTCGGACGTGGTGGTCATCGGGTCCCGGGGGCTCAGTTCTCTCGGGGGCTTTCTGGTCGGATCCGTCGCTCTCCCGACCGTCGCCCACGTACAGTGCCCCGTCGTGCTCGTCCGGACGGACACCGACAGCCCGAGCCGGGACGAGGCTCTGGCGACAGGCCCGGGAGACCAGGCAGACACGTCACGCCGCATTGTGGCCGGCGTGGATGTCCGGCATCCCTGCGATGAGCTGTTTGCGTTCGCTTTCGAAGCGGCGCAGCGTCGGTCGGTGCCGCTGGAGATCAGGCACGGTTGGGAACCGCGGCCCTACTACGGGGCGCGTCCCATGCCATTGGCCGGTCTGGCATTGGAAGACCTGCTGGACGAACGCGCTGATGCACTGGCGAAAATGATGCAGCCGTGGTGCGAGAAGTTTCCCGGTGTCGAAGTGGACGCGCGCGCCGTACTCGAACAACCCGCCTCGTTGCTGCTGCGAGCTGCGGAGAACGGCTCTTTGCTGGTGGTGGGGCGACGGCACCGGCCGTCCCGCTTCGGCGCTCACGTCGGGCCGGTCGCGCACGCCGTCATGCACCATTCCCGCGCACCCGTCGCGGTCGTCCCGCACACCTGAGCTGCCATCCGGGCAGCGCAACGCGGAGAGCACGGATCATTCATGAGCAGGGAAACGACGACGGATCTGTACGAAGTCACGATGGCTCTGTCGTATCTGCGCGAAGGCATGGCGCAGCCCGCAACCTTCGATCTGTTCGTCCGCGACCTGCCACCAGAGCGGGGATTCCTGGTCGTGGCGGGTGTCGAGCATGTCGTCGACTACCTGACCGACTACCGACTCGGCAGCGAGCAGATCCAGGGCTTCGCCTCGGTGCTGCACCGCCCTCCCGAGGACCTGGAGCCGCTCCTCGGTATCACGTTCGACGGCGATGTAAGGGCGGTGCCGGAAGGGCGGGTCGTACTCGGCGGCGAGCCGGTGCTGGAAGTGACGGCGCCTCTGCCGGTGGCCCAGTTGGTGGAGAGCTACGTGCTCAACCAGATCAGCCACCAGACCGCACTCGCCTCCAAAGCGGCCCGGTGCGTCCTCGCTGCCGAGGGGCACCCTGTGGTGGACTTCTCCCTGCGGCGGACCCACGGCATCGAGGCAGCCGCCCATGCGGCACGTGCAGGAGCGATCACGGGCTTCTCCGCAACCAGCAACGTGGCCGCAGCCGTCGAGCTGGGGCTGCCGGCCGTGGGCACGATGGCTCACTCCTACATCGAGGCGTTCGGACCGGAGGAAGCCGCCTTCAGGGCTTTCGCCGACGCGCACCCCGGCCCGGTGACCTTCCTGGTCGACACCTACCAGACGGAACAGGGCGTCCGCACCGCCGCACAGCTGCTGCGCTCGCTGGACGACGCGACAGGCTCAGGCTCAGCCATACGTCTGGACAGCGGCAACTTGGAGGAAGAGGCCCGGCGAGCCCGTAGCATCCTGGACGCCCACGGACTCCCGGAGGTGCGTATCGTCGTCAGCGGCGGTCTGGACGAGTACGCCATCGACGACCTGGTGCGGGCCGGCGCGCCTGTGGACGTCTATGCGGTGGGCACCCGTGTGGGCGTCTCCGCCGACGCCCCCTACCTGGACACGGCCTACAAGCTGGTCGCGTACGGCGACCGCCCCGTGATGAAACTGTCCACCGGAAAAGTGACCGCGCCCGGCCCCAAGCAGGTGTTCCGGCGAAACGGCTGCGAGGACGTCGTCGCACTCGCCGAGGAGGCAGCGCCCGCGGGTAGCCGCCCGCTACTGCACCCAGTGGTCCGAAAAGGTACCCGGATCGGTCCGGCACCTGGCCTCCAGCACATCCGCGAGCGGTGCGCCGCGGATGTCGCCGCGCTGCCCGAAGAAGCACGCCGGGTCACAGGCCCGACACCACTGCACTCCTCGACCTCCCCCCGGCTGCGAGCTCTCACCGACCGTGTGCGGCGGCACATACGGGACGCCTACCTGCCAGACGCCTCCCTTTAGACCGGAACGGCTCGCCTCGATCGTGCCTGCCGTGGGCGCTGCCGGACCGTACGGCATTGGACCGTGGCCACTTGCCCCATTGCTTCGCCTTCAGGACGGCAGACAGCCGCACGGCCTATCTTCGGCCGACGTGCGACTCGGGCCGGTATACACAGAGCGCCCAGATGATGAACGCGTACAGCGCTATCAGGACGATCGACCAGAGCGGGTAGTAGGGCAGGGCCAGGAAGCTGGTGATCAGCAGGAGCCCGGAGATGACGACTCCGACGATGCGCGCCCATAGTCTGCCCTGGACGAGGCTCAGGCCGACCGGAATCGCGAGCACGCCCAGGATCAGGTGAATCCAGCCCCAGCCCTCCACGTCGAATCTGAATACATAGTTCGGCGTACTCACAAAAATGTTGTCGTTCGCGATGGCCATGATCCCCCGGAGCGCGTCGAGCACGCCCGCCAGGACGAGCATGACTCCACCGAATGTGACCACACCCCCTGCCAGCGAATCGGTGCCTCGGTTGCTCATCGTGGACTGGGTCATCGAAAGCCTCCTCGAATCAGAGCCGTTGGCTCACGCCAGAATCAGAACGATGAAGAGTGCGCACGCCAGGATGTTCACCAGCCAGTTGTGAGTGTTCGTCCAGTCGCGGACTTTCGGCATCACATCTGCCTGGCCCGGGTGAACTCCGATGGTGAGCATCACCATGAGATCCGAGGGCATGAGCAGAATGAGCAGGCGTCCGGTCCGGAAAGCCTGCCGAGGCTTCCAGTAAAGTGCGCAACCATTCGGGAGTTGCACGGTTTCGCGGTTCCGTCAGTTCTTCCGCGCCGCCAGGCCGGCAGGGCAATCAAGTGTTGTGAGGCCACCGGTGAGAAGCCCGCTCGCTGACCGTTCGGAAGAACGGTCCCCGCCGGGGGCGGCTGCTGGTCCGTGTGTCGGGGCAGATGACTCCAGTCGACCCGCATTTGCTGCTCGACGCTTCCAAACGCAGGCCTGAACGGGTGATGGTTCCCGATGGGCCTCACCTGCTGTGTGGGGCCGACTGCACAACGTAAAGCTTGGAGTGCGCGCGGCAGGGATCTTCCTTGCCGGTGGTTGATCCGAAACCCGGGATGCACGCTGGAAGCGGGAGCAAAGAGGCGAAGAGGCAATGAGGCGAGGACGCTGGCCTGCGCGCTCCGCCGCGCTGTTGGCGTCCTGGAGGTCGCTCCCTGAGGAGGCATCATGGGAACGGAACACGCACCCGCTGCACAGGGTGTGAGTGCGAAGCGGGCCCAGCCACCGACGGGGCGGGACGCCACCGCGTACGTATCCCCTCGCACCGTGGGTGACGTCATGACCCAGACGGTGGTCGCGGTGGGCCGCGACGCCGACTTCAAGCGCATCGTCAGGACCATGCGCGAGTGGCAGGTCAGCGCGTTGCCCGTGCTGGAAGGCGACGGCCGGGTCATCGGTGTGGTGTCCGAGGCCGACCTGCTGCCGAAAGAGGAGTGGCACGCCCAGGACAGCCCTCTGCGCCGCCCGCGCACATACTCCGAGGAACTCGGCAAGGCCGCAGGCGGAACCGCGGCGGACCTGATGACCACTCCCGCGGTGACGGTGCATCCGGAGGCCTTTGTCAGCGCGGCTGCCCGGATCATGGCGGAAAAGAGAATCAAGCGGCTGCCGGTGACCGACGCCGCCGGCTGCCTGAGAGGGATCGTCAGTCGCAGCGATGTACTCAGCGTCTTCCTCCGGCCTGACGAGGAGATCGCGGCGGAGATCCGGGAGTCGATCCTCGGCCCGATGGCGGACACGCTCGGTGAGGTGAGGATTACCGTGCAGGAGGGTGTGGTGACCCTTTCCGGGGACCTCGGTGACTCGCACTTCGTTCCCCTGGTCGTGCGCACGGTGCTGTCCGTCGAGGGAGTGGTCAACGTCCACTTGGCCGTCTGACCGAGCGCGTCACCCGGCTCTGGTCCCCCCGCAGGCGCGGGGGAGTGGACCCCGACGGCCGGGTCGGCACGGTCGGCCTCGGCTGATGTCCCAGGTGGGTCATCCGGCGGCTTGGCGGTCCTTCGGCCGGGGAGCACCCGGGCCCTGGATGTCGCGCTCGGCGATATTCAGCAGTTGCTGGGCGAGGTCGTGCATGGCCCTGCCCGCTGCCAGTTCGTCGCCGATCTCCGGCACGTCCGTATCCGCGGGGTTGCAGTGCGCGGCTCCGCGGCCGGTGAGCGCTGTGGTTCCGGTGTCCAGTACTACGTGTGCCTTCGTCGCTCCCTTGTCGTCTTCGAAGAGGTCGAGATGGACGTTCCATTCCTTGGTGTGTGCCATCGCTCTCTCCTCACCTGGTTACGGTGCGACCACGGCCGGAAGCCATGAGCCCATGCGCGGGACCTCCAGCAGGTCACCGGCCCATTCCCCACTCGATTCCATTATCGAACGGCAGCGGCTTCGGCCGCAGGCCGGAAGACCGGTGGACGCCTGCGCTCCTCTCCGACCCACATGCGCCGCGGAGTGGATTGGGGTATCTCTCGATTGAGAGGTTCATCGACACTTTCAGCTTCCTACGCGACGGAGGACGTCGCCATGCGAGATCGCCGGTCCGTTCGCCATGACTGAGCGTCGCGCCCGCGGGGAGCCGGCGCGGCAGGTGCCGCGCGCGGAGGTGTGCGAGACACATACCGCGATCGTGTTCTTCGCTGGTGACCACGCCTACAAGTTCAAGAAGCCGGTGGACCTCGGATTTGTGGACTACACAACGGTGTCGGCTCGCCGCACCGCGTGCGAGCGTGAGGTCGCTCTCAACCGCCGCTTCGCACCCGACGTCTATCCGGGGCTCGGCGAGATCCGCAGCCCCGACGCCGAGGAGCCCGAGCCGCTCGTGGTGATGCGCCGTATGCCGGCCGACCGCAAGCTCTCCCGACTGGTGCGAGAGGGTGGCGCTGTCGATGACGTTCTCCGGGCCGTGGCCCGGCAACTCGCCGCCTGGCACACGAAGGCGCCCCGCGGCCGGGAAGTGGACGAGCAGGGTACGCGGGATGCGCTGTCGGCGCGCTGGGAGGCCGGCTTCGCGCAGGTCCGCCCGATGGCAGCAGACGGCTTCGTGCCGGAGGGCGTGGAGGAGGTCGAGCAGCTGGTACGCCGCTATCTGGCCGGCCGCAAAGGGCTGTTCGACTCCCGCATCGAGCAGGGGCGGGTGGTCGACGGCCACGGCGATCTGCTGGCCGAGGACATCTTCTGCCTCGACGACGGCCCCCGCATCCTGGACTGCCTGGAGTTCGACGACCACCTGCGCTACGTCGACGGCCTCGATGACGCCGCCTTCCTCGCCATGGACCTGGAACAGCTCGGTGCTCCGGAGGCCGCGGCGTACTTCCTGGCCCGGTACAGCGAGTACTCCGGCGACCCCGCGCCGGCTTCCCTGTGGCACCACTATGTCGCCTACCGTGCGTTCGTCCGCGCCAAGGTCTCCCTGATCCAGGCACGCCAGGGCGCGCCGGACGCGGAGTCGGCGGCACGACGGCTGGTCTCGGCAGCGCTGCGTCACCTGCGCACCTCCGCCGTCGGGATGACCCTCGTGGGCGGGCTGCCGGGAAGCGGGAAATCCACGCTCGCCGGTGCTCTGGCGGACCGGCTGGGGATCACGCTGCTCAGCAGCGACCGTCTCCGCAAGGAGCTGGCGGGCCTCCCCGCGGAGCAATCAGCCGCCGCCGACTACGGCGAGGGCCTGTACACGCCGGAGTGGACAGCCAGGACCTACAGCACCCTGCTGGAGCGCGCAGCCGCTCTGTTGTCCTCGGGTGAGTCCGTCGTCCTTGACGCCACCTGGACGGACCCAGGGGAGCGGGACGTGGCACTGCGGGTGGCCGAACGCGCCGACGCAGATCTGGTGGCCCTGCACTGCCACGTGCCCGACGACGTGTCGGCGGCCCGCCTGAGCGCGCGCACACCGGGAGTATCCGACGCCGACCTCGACGTCGCACAGGCCATGGCGGCCAGGGAGGCGCCGTGGCCCGAAGCGGTCCCGGTCGATACCAGCGGCCTGTTGGAGTCCGCGGTCGCCCAGGCACTGGCGGCCGTACGCCCGTGGGGCACCGGCCAGGCCCCGGTCTTCCGCCGTCCCTACATGGAACCGGACTGAGACGGCCAAGCCGACCGGGGTCCTTGGCGCGGGCCCGCCCACGGCGGCCTCGGCACCGGATGGCATCGACGGCATAGGTCTGCCGACGCCGGTCAGCGATGGGGCACGACAGCGACAGGACAGGCCGCCTGGTGCAGGGCCGTGTGGCTGACCCGGCCCAGCTGCAAGCCCACCTGACCCTGCCTCCGGACAGCGCCGAGAACCAGCAGATCCGCTTCGACCGACGGCCCGAGCAGAACCCGGTGCGCCGGGCCTTCCAGCGATGCCCGCCGCACGGGAACCGCCGGGTGTGCCGCCGTCGCCGCCTCCAGCACCTCCTCAAGGACGCCGAGCGCCTGATCCCCGTACGTCCGCGCGCCGGAATCCAGCGCGCCCAGAGAATCCGTGGGGTGCTGGGGGCTTCGCCAGGCACGTACGGCCACCAGCTCGCACCCGCGCGCTTCGGCCTCGCGCAACGCGAAGCGCACAGCTGTCGCGGCCTCGTCCGCCTCTCCCACGCCGACGACGACCCGATGGCTCATCCCCCGGATGTTGCGCTGCTCACCACGGGTGACGACGACCGGGCAGTGAGCACGCCCCGCGACCGCCAGGCTCACCGAGCCCAACAGGTGCTCCTTGACCATCCCCCGCCCGGAGGAGCCGCACACGACGGCGGACGCCGCCTGCGATTCCTCGATCAGCGCGTTCACCGCTTCGTCCGCTACGGTCACCGCACTGACCTGCAAGTCTGCGGAGAGCTGCCGGGCACGCTGCTCCGACGAGGCGATGATGTGCTGCGCCTCGATCTCCCCAGCCGGTCGTTGAGTGGTGAAGGAAGGGAGCGCTCCTTCGTAGCGCTCCCACAGCGACGCATGGACGATGCGCAGCGGCAGCCGCCGCCGCGTCGCTTCCTCCACCGCCCAGTCCAGGGCAGTCAGACTGCCGTCCGATCCGTCGACGCCCACGACCAGCGGACGCTCCATGCCGCTCACCGCCTCACCGGATGCCGGACTGGAGACCGGCCCTCGTCGTTCCTTCCTCCACCATCGCCCGCTGTCGACGACTTGGCATGTCAAGCCGCACGCGGCTACCTCGCCAGGCGGCCGAAGGACAGTGCGGCACAGTGCGAGGCGAAACCACCCGATCGGGGAGAAGGCCGATCACGCCCGGGCAGGTGACGCCGCCTGAGTGGGGAGATGCCGGTTGCCTGTGAGCGGAGCCAGTCACCTCTTGCGGCTACTGCTCGTCCCGGCTGTAGAGGGAGTTGAGGGTGGCGCTGTGCTGTTGCGGTCGGTTTCCGGCTGGTGTCGGACGGCCTGGCGCTCGCCCTTTCATCCCCGCCCTGCCGCCCCAGTTACGGCACTGCGGAGCACTGGGGATCGATCGCCCACTGCCTCGCCACCCCGGGACCGAACACCCATTCCGCCCAGCTCGAGCCGCTCCTGACGGAGTACGCCGACCAGCTCGCCGGCACCGTGGACGAGGCCCTGGTCGGCACCCGCGACCACATCGAGGTCATCCTCCGCGACGACGACTCCGTGGAAGTCACCGACAACGGCCGCCGCCTCCCCCGTGGACACCAAAACCCCGCACCGGCCTGTTCGGCGTCGAAATCGCCTATACCAAACTCCACGTCGGCGGATCGGCGGCGGCTCCTACGCCGCCTCCGGTGGCCTGCACGGCGTCGGCGGCTCCGTGGTCAACGCGCTGTCCGTCCGGCCGGATATCGAGGTCGACCGCCACGGCCGCACTCGCGCCATCAGCTTCCGTCGCGGCACGCCCGGTAGCTACTACACCTGCCCCGGACCCGACGCCGCCTGCACCCCCGCCCGGAGCCTGCGCCAGACCACAAAATCCCCAAGTCGCGGACCGGCGCCCGCGTGCGTTACCGGGCCGACCGCCAGATTCCTCAAGGACGCCAAGCTCTCCCTGAAGAACCTGCACCAGGGTGCCCGCCAGACTGCGTTCCTGGGGCCCGCCCTGACCATCGTCGTCGGCGACGAGCACGGCCTCGGTGAGGGCGCAGCCAGGGTGAGGAGTTTCAAGTTCGAGGGCGGCATCAGCAAGGTCTGCGAGTACCTGGCGAACGGAGGCCGGTCTGCGACATCCTCCGTTTCAGCGGACAGGGACCGGAGGTGACCGTTGGCCAGTTGATGGATGTGCTGACCCCACGGCGATGCGGAGGCGACCGCGCTACTGGCGATCAACCTGTTCTTCCCGATGGCTCACCGCTTGGCCGACATCACCACACAGGTGCGGGTGCCGCGTTGGCACTGACTGCCGCGGTATCGGTGTCCGCGGCACAGGCTGCTGCTTCGGCCAACCCGAAAACCCCGGCCTTGAGCACGGTGCAGGACACGCGGGCCGCGATGCGTGGTGAGGGCTTCGCCCACGCCTCCTACCTCTTCTATTCCGACCAGGCCGACCGCGAGGGACACGGCCGCGTCGCAGAGCTGTTCCGCAGCGCCGCCGAGGTGGAGCTCGACGACCACTTCACCAAGGAGGCCGCGACCATCGCGTACGTGGGCAGCGACGAGGCCAACATCCGGCAGGCGGCCGAGGGCGAGCGTGCCGAGGCGACGTCGATGTACCCCACATACGCCGAGGAGGCCCGGCAGGACGGGGACAAGGCAGCGGCCGAACTCTTCACGGAGATCGCTGCGGACGAGGCCGAACACCGCCGCCTGCTCGCCTCGGCCCTCAAAGCGGTCACCACCGGCAACGGCACCGTACCGGCGCCGCCGAAGGCGGATCCGGTCCAGGTACCGGCCGGACTGCCACAGGTCTCTTCCGCCCGGACCCGCGCCAACCTCGAAGACGCCATGCACGGCGAGGCACTCGCCAACGCCTCCTACACGCTGTACGCACATCACGCACGAGAGACCGGCCAAAAGCAACTCGCCCGACTGTTCGAGGGATTGGCCGACGTGGAACTGCGTGAACACTTCGCCGCCGAGGCCCGCCTGGACGGCCTGGTCTCGGACACCGCAACCAACCTGCGCACGTCCATCGCCGGCGAAACCTACGAAGCCGAGGTCATGTATCCCTCATTCGCACGCCGGGCCGAGAAAGCAGGCGACGCTCAAGCCGCGGACCTGTTCACGGAGATCGCCGGTGACGAAGCCGACCATGCCGCATCCTTCCGGAAGGCTCTGCACCACCTGAACTGAACCGCGCGTGGTGCGGGGGCCACGCAGCGAGCCTCCGCACCGCAGTCCCGCACCCCGCAGAAACGGTGGCGCCCGCGGCCCGGTCCGCACCATCCCGACTCACCGCTCGGCTACGAAACGGCCTGAATCGCCCCTGGTCAGGGTGGGAGGGTGGACGCGGTGAGCAAGTAGATGCCGTAGCAGGCGGAGAGCGCCGTGCAGATGGTCAGAGCCGGTATCAGGACAGGCTTGCGGGCGTGGGAGGCCCAGCGTGCCGCGTCGAACAGCAGAGGGAAGGCGGGGATGAGGAAGCGGGGCCGGGAGGCGAAGTAAGGGCGCCACCCAGCGCAACTCCTGTCAGCACGGCGCTGTACACGACCAGCGGCGCGGGAAGCCGTAGGGAACGCCATCGGGACTTCCCGGCGCCCTCACCCCCTCGTCACGGTTACGTCCATCGCTGCTTCGCCACTGGCCAGAAACCGACCCCCTCAGTGTGTGGGCGGCCAGCGCCCACATCTCAGCGCAAAACCGCTGGTCAATGAGGCATAGCACAGTGCAATTGGTGAGTATCCGGTCCCGCTGCGATCCAGACGGCGACCGCCCGGCGCTCGCGCTGGGAAAAGAACCCGTTGCCATCGCCGACCAGCACCGGGTAGACCACGGCCCAGTACTCGCCCACCAGCCGCGGAACGGCTACGTCTCAGACGCCGGCGTGGCTGCCGGAGGCCCCCGCTGTGGAGCCGGTGGCGGGCTGGTCCGCGTATACCTGTCGCACGTTGTCCCTGGCCGCGCCGCACTCCCGTGCCGCCGGTCCTCTGGCGAATCCGCGCAGCAGGTTCTCGGTGGTCTTCGTGACGAAGCGGCAGGTCCGTGCGTCCATCCCGTGGCTGCCCCCGCCATCGGGGGTGCCCGCCATCAGAGACTCCACCCAGCGCATCGTGCCGGTCGCGAAGACACCGGCGCCGCTGTCCACCGTGTAATAGGCCGCGTCCGCATGGGTGTGCCGTCCGTTGCACACCAACGGCGAGTGGGCCACGACCTCGATGGGCCGCGGTGTGGAGTCCTGTTCCGGGGTGACACGGTCGTACTCGACACCCACCAGATGGTCGAAGCGGTCGCCCTTGCGTGCGCCCGTACCCCGGAACACCCAGTGGTCCGGCTGGTGGACGACGAAGGGCGCATCGGCGGGATATCCCTCGTACAGCACCCCGGTCAGTGACGACTCCGGGTCCGGCCGCGGCGCGACCCGATAGTCGGTGGTGACCAGCGAGGGGCGGTCCGGGTAGACGGGATCGCGGTGCCAGTCGGTCTTGTAGCACACCACTGTCCGGTCCCGCCCCAGCGGCGAGGACTCCGGGCGAATCCGCCGGAAGCAGGTGTTCGCCCCCAGAAAGGCGATGTTGGTGCCCTGGTCCCTCGCCGCGGTGATGTGGCGGCGCTGTTGCGGGGTCCAGTACTCGTCGTGGCCGAGCGAGACGATACTCGTCGCACCGCGCAGTACGCCGGGGTCGGCGGAGATGTCCAGCCCGGTGGTGTACGCGAGCGGGATACCGACCCGTTCGGCCAGCACGACAAGAGGGCGCTCGTAGTACATGAACTTCTCGGCGCCGTCCTTGTCGTAGGGCCGGTCGAAGCTGACCGCGAGGGAGCGGTCCTGGTAGCCGCCGTCCTTCCCGGTGTAGAGGTTGTAACCTCCCCACCGGTTGTACGCCTGCCACGTGGCGGTCGCGTGCACCAGCACGGTCCGGCCCTTGGCGGCAGCTGAGCGCACCACCAGCGGCACGTACCGCTGGTGACCCGAATCGGCATCCAGGACCAGCAGGTAGGCACCCTCCGGCCAGCCCTGGGTGGAGATCCGCACACTGGGCTCCCAGTCGGTCGCGACGGTACGGGTACGCGTGTCGAAATCCGGGCCCTTCTGGCGCCGCCCCGTGACAGGCCGCGACCGCCACACCCTCCGCGCCTGCTTGCCGCGGTACCAGCCGACCCGGTAGGCCGTCACCCGGAACGCTCCGGCCAGAGTGGACACGAACAGCCGCACCTCCTCACCGGGGAGCACGCTCGCCCGGTCGGCGTACCCCTCGATCGCCTCCTGCGGGCCCTGACGCCCGAGACGCCACTGCGCGGTGCCCGGCCGATTTCGCTCGAGGGCCGCGGAGCGAGCAGCGCTGCTCCGCGTGGCCGCACCGGTCTGCTCGTCACACCCCGACGTCGCCAGGCCCAGCGCCGCCGTACCGACCAGGCCCGCCGCCGAGCCGAGAAAACGCCGACGTACAGGCCTCCCGCGGAACGCTCGTCCGGCCAAATCGTGCATGCCACCTTCTCCTCGGGGACTGAAAGAGACCGACTCCCTCCAGCCTGCGCCTCGACGGGCGACCGGACTCAGTCAGGAGGGCCACACGGGTGGCACCCGCAACCGCCCAAAGGACGTGCAATGAACACTCCCCTGCGCCTCCGTGCCGTCGCGGTCTTGGTCTCGCCGCTGCGGGCTGCGGGATCAGACCCGCAGAACCGGTCGCGCCGGCGAGCCCAGCACAGGTCTCACCAAGGGATTGCGGATCTACTTCGCCTCGGACACCGGCCTTGGCGGTCTCACGCCCCGGCCTGCCAGTGCGCCACTTCGACTCGGCCGTCAAGCTTCTCCTCGCCGGCCCGAACGAGTCCGAGCAGAAGAGCGGACTCGCCAATCTCGCGCTGTTCAACGGCTCGTATCACGCCTCCGCCAAACAGCGACCGCGTCACCCTGGACGCACCGGACGACTACCTCTCCGCCGACGACCGCCTCCGCACCGGACCGGTCGGCGCCAGGTCCGACGCCGAGGCGGCCCGTCCGCGCTGACCGAGCGCAACGCGCCGTATCGAGCGGAAGGGGCGTCCGCAGGCATGGCACCGGTCGAAGAAGACTGCTACCGGCCGAGCCCGCACGCGGGCAGCCCCCCAGCGCGGTCTCTGCCTTCTAACGCCCGTCGGCAGAGGCTCGCAACCGGACAGAGGCGGGCGCGCCGCGATGCCACTCTGGAGCGACGATCACTCAGCGGCGTAGACGGCTTGTGGCGGCTCTGCGGCTTTCTCGCACCCCTGAAGGTCGGCGTTGCGGGGGTCTCGAGCGGTCGGCGCCGAGGCAGACCGGCCGCTGGGACAGCTCTGACCTCGGAACGGGCCCAGGCCCGGATGGTGAGGCGGAGTCCCTGCCTCCCGCGCCGGCAAGCCAGCCTGGTCGAGGACCGGGAGGAGGGCGGATAAGGCGGACCGGGACAGGGACTCGATGCCTGCGGGCAGGAGCCGCCGCACTCCCGGGCCGACGTCTGGCATGTGCCTCCTCCGAGCCGCCGTTGTGGCAGGGCGTCGGCGTGGGCGGGGATCGACCTTGCGATTCGGTCTTCCTGACCCAGCGCCGACCTGCTCCCGAACCACAGCCGGCTGCTGGCGGCGTCCTGGGGGACGGCGGTGCGGGGTCAGGGGTGAGGTTCTCGGGAGAAGTTCCGGTGAACTTCTGCTGTGCCTCGGTGAAGCCGCTCAGGAGAGGTTCCACGATGTCGGTGCGCGGCTGTACCTCGCCGCCCGCGCCACGTCCGCGGGGCGAAGCGGTGGCCAGGACCGGGTCGGAACCGCACCATCGGCACCAGGAGTCATTCAGAGGGATTGGCGGTAGCCGAAGAACTCGTGGTCCTGGTTGTAGCCGCCGTGTCCACCGCCGATCTGGGCGAAGTCGGCGACGAATTCGATGCCTTGGATCCACTTGACCTGTTTGAAGCCGAGCTGTGCTTCGTTGCGCAGGCGCAGGGGGGCGCCGTGGCCGAACGACAGCGGGTGGTCATTCATGTCGTAGGCGAGCATGGTCAGGTGGTGGCTCATCTGCTCGATGGGATGGGCGTCGTAGTAGCGCCCTTTGTCCGGGCCGTCGCCCAGGGAGTAGAAGACGGCCCATTTCGCCTCGGGTTTCGGTTTGACCAGGTCCAGAATCGTGCGCATAGAAACGCCGCCCCATTTGGCGACGCCCGACCAGCCCTGGATGCAGAAGTGCTGGGTGATCTGCTCATGGTGGGCAAGGGCCCGCAGTTGGCGCAGGTCGAGTTCGACGGGGTTGTCGACCAGGCCGTGAATGCGCAGTCGGTAATCGGTGAAATTGCCGTCGTAGAGCTGTCGGTATTCGGGCGAATCAGGGTACTGCCCGTTATGCCAGAAATATGGAGAAATGTCCTTCTCGGTGTACTCACCCGGTCTGGCATCCAAGTGCTCGAACAGGCGCTGTACGGGGCCGATCAGTGCGTACCCGGCGCGCTGCACCACCCGGGGGTGGCGCAGCGTGAACGGGGTGGCGGCGATCCAGCCGGCGATGACCACGGCCATCGAGGCAAGGAAGATCCACAGACCTGTCCAGCCGTCGCCGCCGCGGGCGGCGTACATCTGGTTCAGGCTGCGCGGCAGGTTCGTGGTGAACACCAGGGTGACGTGGACCGTGATGAAGACCAGGAACCAGACGAGGACCAGGAAGTGCAAAGAGCGTGCCACCTGGATGCTCAGTGGTTTGCTGATCCGTCTGAACCGGGTCGAGAGAGCCGGCGACATGCCCAGTCCGGTTACCAGCGCAAGCGGGGCGGCGAGGAAGACCGTGGCGAAGTAGGCGAGTTGCTGCAGGCTGTTGTAGTTCACCCAGGCAGGCTCGGTCGGCCAGTCCAGTGACAGGTATTGGATCAGTATTGACGCCGCGTTGGGGAAGACGTCCCAGCTGGTGGGGACCACCAGTCGCCACTGCCCGGTGGTGAACAGCAGCACGTAGAAGACCACGCCGTTGAGCAGCCACAGCGTTACCGTGCCCAGGTGCCACCACCGGGCCAGCCCGATCGAGTGCCGCAGCCCGGGCAGCCCCACCTGTCCGGGCAGAGCGACGGAGTCCTTCTTCGCGGTCCACAGCGGATCGGACGGCACCGGCTTCTGCACTCGGAACCACTCTCGGCCCGGCGTGCTGTGTCTGGTCCAGTACAGACGCGGGTGGTCACCGATGATCTGGATCCCGGACCGGATGATGAAGATCAGTAGGAACAGGTTGAGGAAGTGCTGCCAGCCCAGCCAGGCCGGCAACCCGCCCCTGCGCGCCCGCCGCGAGACCGGGATCGTACCCGGATAGGCCTGGATGAACTGCTGTACCGGCCCGAGGCCGCGCAGGTGTTTGGCCACCGCGACCGCGATGATCAGACCCAGGAATCCCAGTGGCAGCAGCCAGAGCAGGTTGAACCATCTGTTGCGGCCGATGCGCACCCGCGGAGCGATGCCGTACACCTGCGGCACCGAACCGGACCAGGTGGCCGGATCAATGGCATTCTCACCTTCAGTCAGCTCGCTCCGGTATTTCCGGACCGCCTCGGGTGATACGGGCGTGTCCGGCGGAGCCGGAGCCTCGCCGGACATCGGCCGCCCTTCTTCGTCCACCACACGCACCTTCCGCCAACCGCGCCGGTCGTGACACTCACTCGGCGATATTGGCTGAAAACAGGCATTATGTCCCGTAGGTGCGCACCCGGTGATCCGGACCCGCGACAGGTATCCGCCGGGGCGCGTCGTGTCCTCGTATGCATGCACCCATGCGCTCTCCTGGGCCGGAGGTCCGCCGGCTACCGAATGCGGTCGAAGGCCACCGAGGCGCCTCCGGCACCCGGAGCGGGCACCGGTGAAGCGGGCCGGCTCCCGACCGCCGGTGGCGTAGGCGGTGTGCAGGCGGGTTCCCGCTCGGCAGACGATGCGTACGCCGCGCCGGGCGGCGGTGGCATGGCCCGGTCGATGCCGCGCGGCGGGTCCACCGCCACGGCACGCGGGCCACAAGCCAGGTGGCTGCGGCTGCCCAGGTGGTCAGGTTCCGGGTGTCGACGAAGAACCTGACTGCGACTCCTCCGGCGGCTGGCCCCGGAGGATACGGCCGCGCCCTGACAGAGGTGCGGGTGATTCCTTCGAGTGGTTGCTGCCGGGGGCCGGCCTGAGCGGCGGGGCGGGGATTGCCTGGCCGATCGAGGGCAACCCGCGCCCGAAGAGACGTTCTCTACGAGCACGGGGAGACCGCTGGTGCGCAGGTGCGAGCGTCTCGTGGCGAGGTGGATGGGATGCTTGTGCTGGCAGTGCTGTTCGGATCGATGACCGGCGTCGCGCTCGGCCTGACGGGCGGGGGCGGCGCGGTCCTGGCCCTGCCTGCACTCGTCTACGGTCTGGGGCAGCCGGTAGCGCAGGCGGTGCCCACCTCGTTGCTGGTGGTGGCCGTCTCCTCGGCCGCGGGACTGGCGCCGCGCCTGGGGCGAGGCCAGGTGCGCTGGCCGGTAGCCGGTATTTTCGGGGCGACCGGGGCGGCAGCGGCCTTCGCCGGTACGGCGGTCAACCGCATGATGCCCGCGCGAGCGCTTCTCGGGCTCTTCGCGCTCCTCATGGTCATCGTGGGGGTGCGGATGCTGCGCTCCGGGTCCGCCCCCGAAGGCGCCTGCGCGGTCCGCGGTGGCCGGATCAACTGGCGGGCATGCCTGGCCAAAGCATTGCTGACAGGAGCCGGAGTGGGCTTTGTGACCGGGCTGCTGGGCGTGGGCGGCGGATTCGTCACCGTGCCGGCCCTGATGTGGCTGCTCGGACTGGAGCTGCCGGCCGCGGTTGCCACCTCCCTGGCGATCCTGGTGATCAACTCCCTTGCCGGGCTGGCCGCCCATCTCGGAGAGACGAGGTTGGACATGACCGTCACGGGCATTTTCGCCGGGGCCGCGCTGGCTGCGTCGCTGGCAGCCGGACGGCTGGCGAGTCGGGTGCCCCAGCGGGTCCTGCGGCGCGGCTTTGCCGTGCTGGTGCTCGTGGTGGCGGCATTCGTCGCGGTGCAGACCGCCATCAACCCTGGCGTCCTCGGATGACCGAAGCGAAACGAAGTGATCAAGGAGGACCTGATGGAACCCAACCAGTTGCAGCAGCAAGACCGGGTCCAGCTGGTGGATGTGCGGGAGCCGTCCGAGTGGTACGCCGGACGGATTCCCGGCGCCCGATGGATGCTCATGGGGGAGCTGAGCCGGCGGCTGGACGAGCTGGAGCGGGAACGTCCCGTGGTCACGGTCTGCCGCAGCGGACACCGCAGCAGCCGGATGGCCGACTACCTCACCGAGCGTGGCTACCGAGCGGAAAACCTCGACGGCGGCGTCACGGCATGGACCGAGCAGGGCCTGCCCCTGCGCCGGCCGCAGGACGAGAAGCCGGGGGAGGTGGCGTAGACGATGTTCTTCCAGCAGTTCTACCTTCCCTCCCTCGGACACGCCTCCTACCTCGTCGCAGACGAGCAGAGCGGCCAGGCGCTGGTGTTCGACCCGCGCCGCGATGTCGAGCCCTATCTGGAGGCCGCCCGGGAAAACGGCCTGCGCATCACGCACGCGGCCGATTCCCATGGCCACAACGACTACCTCTCCGGGCTCACCGAGATCACCGTCCACACCGGCGCCCAGGTGTGGGGAGCAGCGTCCGCCGGCCTCGGGTACCCCCACCAGCCGCTCCAGGACAGCCAGGTGATCGAACTCGGGGACGTCGGCATCGAAGTACTGCACACCCCCGGGCACACTCCGGAACATCTCAGCCTGCTCATCTATGACCGGGCCATGAGCGCCGACGAACCCGCGCTGCTCCTGTCCGGCGGTGCCCTGCTGGTGGGCGACCTGGCCCGCCCGGACCTCCTCGGCGGCGGGGAAAAGGCGCGCCAGGCGGCACAGACATTCTGCGAGACCATCCAGACCAAGCTGCTGCCCCTGCCCGACCACGTCCAGGTCTATCCCACCCATGTGGCGGGCTCGCTGTGCGGAGGCAACATCGGCAGCCGCCTGTCCACCACGATCGGCTACGAACGCCGCACCAACCCGGTCCTCGCCGAGGTCGACTCCAAGGACGACTTCGTCCGCGAATGCATCCGGATGGACAACCTGCCCGCCGTGCCCCCGTACTGGCGGCGCATGCGTACCCGCAACCTGCGCGGCGTGGAACCCCTCGGCGTGCCGGCAGAGCCACCCGCCCTGACCGCTGACAAGTTCGAGCACCACCGCGGCTCCGGAGCCGCGGTACTTGATACTCGCGCCCCGGAAGCCTTCGGCGGCGGTCACATCCCCTCCGCCCTCAACGTCGGTCTCGGCACGGCGTTCGCCACCTGGGCGGGAACAGTGCTGCCCGACCAGGCCCGCGTGGCTCTCGTCCTCGACCGGCCAGAAGACCTGTGGGAAGCCACCTGGCAGCTTCTGCGCATCGGCTACCCACCCCCCGTCGGCTGGCTGCGCGGCGGCATGACCGCCTGGCGCACTGCGGCCAAACCGGTCAAGACCACCCCGCAGATCACCGTGAACGACCTCAAAGTGCGCCTGGAGCGCGGCGAGGTCGACCTGCTCGATGTCCGCCAGCCCGGCGAGTGGGCGGGCGGGAACGCGCCCGGGGCCATCCGCATCACCGGCGCAGAACTGCCCGACCGGCTCGATGAGGTACCCGACACCAAGCCCGTGGCCGTCGTCTGCGGCTCCGGCTACCGCTCCTCGGTCGCCGCCAGCTTGCTGGCGGCACACCGTGACCTGCCCGTCCTCAACGTGCTCGGCGGAATGACCGCATGGAAGGCCGCCGACCACCCCACCGAAATCCCCCCGGACAAGGACCAGTGACAGGGACTGCGTCCGCACCATCACCGTCGACCAGCCCTGGACCTCCGGGGGCCCAGGGGATGGGCGGGTTCTCCCCAGGCGGATTCCGCTTCCACTCCGTCGGTGACGGCAGCGCGGAGTGCCGTCGAACGCCAGGAAGAGGACGCCGAGCAGGACGAACACCGGTTCCGCCGTGCCCAGGCTGTAGAGGCCGGGGCCGTAGAAGGCCGGAAGCGCACCGCCCCGTCCGGCCGGAAGGCACCTCCCGTCGCCGCGAGGGCCAGGACGGCGCCGAGGACCGGACCCGACGCAGAAGCCCGGCAGGCCGCGTCAGACGAAACCCAGGCTGAGCTCTCGGACGAACTCTTGTGCTTGATGCCATTCGCCGTAGCCGGAGGCAGGGTTGAGGTGTCCGACCGGGCCGAGTTCCTCCAAGCGGCTTCCCCAATCGCGGGCGAGATCGGCGACGCGATGAAAGGCTGCCAGGGGGTCGTTCGTGCTCGCCGCGACGATGCTGGGGAAGGCCAGGGGTGTCCGAGGCACGGGCGTCCAGCCGTTTTCGCGCAGCGTCTCCGGAGTGGGGTAGCCGGGCGGCAGCGGATTGTCGAAGTCGGGCGGCGCCGCGAGCAGTGCGCCATTGACCGGGCGGCTGTGTCGTCGAGCCCAGTGTGCCGTGGTCATCACCCCGGCACTGTGGGCAACGATTACGACCGGTCCTGAGATGTCCGACAGCACGTCGTCGAGTGCGGAAATCTGGGCGTCGCGGCTCAGCCGGTCGTGGGTCAGCGGCGGAATGGTGCGGGCGTTCGCGATCTTGTCCGCGAGGATGGTCTGCCAGTGGTCCGGCACACGATCGCGTAGTCCGGGGACGATCACGACCGTCGTTGAGGCGGTGAGGCTCATGGTTGCGGCTCCGGGGTTCCGAGCGCCACGTCGGGGAGGAGCCCGATGCGGCACAGGTCCTTCTCGTAGTACCGCTTGCCGATGACGAAGGCTGCACCGGCGACGGCGGCGACCAGCGGGACCACTTGGAGTGCGCTCAGCAGGCCCATGTGGTCGGCGAGCATGCCTGTGACGGCAGGTCCCGGGGCAAGCCCGAGCAGGCTGTTGGCGAGGGTGAGCGTGGCCATGGCCGTCGCTGCGATGGCGGCGGGCGTCAGATTCGCGACCATGGCGGCTGCCGGTCCGGCAGTCGAATTGGAAAGCAGGGTCCCGGCGCCGATCAGTACGAGTTGCAGCGGTCCGGCCGGCAGCTGGAATCCGACCGTCAGCAGCGCCAGCGTCCCGAGGCTGCAGGAGATCGCGACGGTCCACTTCCGGGCGCCGACTGTCCGACTGAGGCGGTCCGCAACGATCCCGCCCCCGACCATGCCGATACCGGTGATCAGTGCGAAGCCTCCGGCAACCAGGCCCGCCTTGGCGGGAGGCATGGCGTAGTAGCGGTTGAGGAAGCTGGGCATCCAGGCGAGAAGAGCCATCGTGATGAACATCTGCAGGCCGCTGCCGACGTAGGCGCAGATGACGGAGACCGAGGAGAACAGTCGCGGCAGCAGGGCGCGGACCGGAGCCCGTTCGCCGGGTGCGCCGCGACGACGGCCGGTGGACGGACTCAGCCGCTTCTCTCTGACCACGAGGGCGTACAGGGTGGCCAGTACAAGCCCGAAGAGCCCCATGACGCCGAACGCCCAGCGCCATCCCAGGTGCTGGGCGACGACTCCGCCGATCGACACGCCCAGCACGGATCCGAAGGCGCCTCCGCCGATGAAGGCGCCGGAGAGCGTGGCCCGCAGTGTGACAGGGAAGATGCTGAGGACCACTGCGATGCCGACGCTGCCGTAGGCCGCTTCTCCGACACCGACCATGAACCGCCCCAGGAACATCTGGCCGTAGCTTGCCGACACGGCGCAGCCCAGGGTCGCCAGGCTCCACACCGTCGCGGCGGCAACGAGGCTCTTGACTCGGCCCCAGCGGTCCGCCAGCAGCGACAAGGGGAAGGTGAGCACCCCCACCATCAGGGCCACGATGCCGCTGAGGGAACCCAACTGGGCGTCGGACAGGAGCCACTCCGCCCTCAGGAGCGGAAAGACCGCGTTGAGGACCTGCCGCGACATGTAGTCCGACAGCAGAAGCCCGAAACTCAGGGCGAACACCAGCCAGGCATACCCGCGGGATACAGCCGGTTCTGCGGGAGACGTTCCCGGCACTCTCATGTCGGCAGCGTGAAGACCCATCGGCACCACCTTTCTTGTCTCCGGCCCCGGGGTTCAGAAGGGGCTGTCGCCGATGATTCCGGCGCGCTCCATCTTGCGGACGGCGGGCCAGTAGTCCTGGACGGCGTAGTGCTGAGTTGAGCGGTTGTCCCAGATGGCGAAGCTGTTCTTCTGCCAGCGCCAGCGCACCTGGTACTCGGGGATCGCGGCCTGGCTGATCAGGTAGTTGAGGAGGTTGCCCGCCCCGGGTGCGTGGTCCTGGCCGAATCGCACGTTCTCGGGCGTGTGGTGGTTGACGAAGTGTGTGGTGAAGGCATTGACGAACAGGACCTGCTCGCCGGTCTCCGGGTGGGTCCGCACCACCGGATGCTCCGCGTCCGGGTACTGGGCCTTGAGCTTGTGCCGCTGCTCGGTCGGCATGACGGCACCGAAGCTCGCCTCGACGCTGTGCCGTGCGCGCAGCCCTGAGATCTGCGTCTTGATGTGCTCCGGCAGCCTGCGGTAGGCCTCAGCCATGTTGACCCAGATCGTGTCCCCTCCCACGTCGGGAGTTTCCACGCAGCGCAGTACGGCGCCCATGGGCGGGCATTCGCGCCAGGTGCCGTCGCAGTGGAGTGCGTTCTCGTAGTGCTCGGGCTTGCTGTCCAGGTCTTTGTAGATGCGGACCAGCCCCGGGTGGTCCGGGTCGCCGCCGAGTACCGGATGGTCCTCCAGCAGACCGAAGCGTGCGGCAAAGGCAACGTGCTCCGCGCGGGTGATGTCCTGGTCTCGCAGGAAGAGGACCTTGTACCGCAACAGCAACTGCTTGATCGCGGCGAACAGGTCGTCGTCGCGCGCGGCGACGCCGAGATTCGCGCCGAAGAGCTCGGCGCCGATGGTGCAGGTCAGCGGCTCAACTGTGATTGAGGTGCGTCGGACGTCGGGACGCACCAGGGCGGGCGCGTCTCCCCTCGGGTGGACAGTCTTGGCCATGGTGCTCACTCCTGAGTGTGGCGTGCCGTGATGTTCGGGGCGCGGTGTGCTCAGAGGACGAATACGGAAGATCCCGTGGTGCGTCCTGCTTCGAGGTCGCGGTGTGCTTGTACCGCGTCCTGAAGGGCGTAGCGCTGATTGATTTCGATCTTGATGCGTCCGGACGCGACGTGGCCGAACAGTTCACCGGCCAGGGCGCCCCGCTCCGCGGGCTCGGCGATGTAGTCGGCCAGCGCGGGCCGGGTCACGAACAGCGAGCCGTGGATGGCGAGTTGCATGGCGTCGAGCGGCGGGACTCCGGAGGCCGTACCGAAGCACACCAGCAGTCCGCGGCGCTGCAGCGAGGCCATCGAGCCGGCGATCGTGTCCTTGCCTACGCTGTCGAAGACGACCGGGACACCCTTTCCGTCGGTCAGTTCGCGCACCCGCTCGGCCACGTCTTCGCGTCGGTAGTAGATGATGTGCTCGCATCCGTGGGCACGCGCGATCTCGGCCTTCTCCTCGCTGGAGACTGTGCCGATCACCGTGATGCCGAGCAGTTTCGCCCACTGGGAGACGATGAGGCCGACTCCGCCCGCTGCCGCGTGGAGCAGTACGGTGTCGCCGGACTGCAGCGGGTGGATCCGGCGCAACAGGTAGGCCGAGGTCAGGCCGCGCATGGTCATAGCGGCGGCGGTCTCGCAGCTGATCTTGTCGGGCAGCCTGATCAGCGAATCCGCGGGCATGACGCGTTCCGTGCTGTAAGCGCCCAGAGGGCTGCCCGTGTAGGTCACACGGTCGCCCTCGGCGACGTGGACCACGCCCTCGCCCGCGGCTTCGACCACGCCGGAAGCCTCAACCCCGAGCCCCGCGGGCAGCGGAGCCGGATACAGCCCGGTGCGGAAGTAGGTGTCGGCGAAGTTGAGTCCGACGGCGATGTGCCGGATGCGCACCTCGCCGGGGCCCGGGGCGCCGACGTCGGTGGTCTCCCACCGCAGGACGTCGGGGCCACCGGTTGCGTGGAAGCGAATGGCGTGTGCCATGACCTGCTCCGTTCGCTCGGGGTGGGGTGGCGGCGGTCGTGAGCCGGCTCCGATCGGCTGGATGGCTGCCGTGCCGGTTCCGCGACCGCCCACTCGTTGGATGCAGGTCAGCGCTTGACGTCGCGCAGCATGGAGCCGCGTCGGCCAGGGCGGCGGTTGGGCACCATGCCGAGGTGGGCCAGAGTCTCGTCAGCGCCCGAATACCATTCGCCGATCTTGTAGATTCCCCTCGCCTCCTGCCCGGTGGCGATCTCCCGGCCGAGCGCCTCCGAGATCCGGACCATCTGCTCGACCTGCTCCACGGACGACATCCGCTCGCCCTTGTGCCGCCACAGGTTGTCCTCGTTGCCCACTCGTACGTGCGTGCCCAGGGCGATGCCGATCGCGTTCATCGGCGCCACCGCGCGCATGGAGGCCTCGATGGTGAGCACGGCGCCATCCGGGACACGGCGGACGAACTCGATCAGGTCGGCCGGGTGCCGGCCGGCGAACCCACCGCCGATGGCGACGTAGTTGAGTATCAGCGGCCCGCTGTAGACGCCTTTGCGGATCAGCCGTTCCACGGTCTCCAGTTGTGCCAGGTTGGCCAGTTGGAAGTGCGGCTGGATGTCGTTGCCGCGGAGCCGCTCGAGGTGTTCGAGGTAGAAGTCCGGTCCGGCCTCGACCACCATGTCCCGGTAGGCCTTGTAGTAAGCCGGTTTGGCGATCGAGGTGCCCTCGATGTCCTCGTCGTCGAAGAGCTCGACGATGTTCATCTGGTTGGTGTTGATCGCGATGGTGACCTGGTCCGGCCTGGGGGTGATCTCGGCCAGCATGTGGCGGGTGTCGTAGCTGAGCCACTTGGCGTCGGCCCCCTCGTCCTCGGGGGCGAAGGAGATCGAGCCCCCGATCTGGAGGACCATATCCGGCACGGCTTCGCGCAGTCGGGCTATCAGTTCGTTGAACATGGAGAGGCGCTTGGAGCCGTGACCGTCCAACTCGCGCACATGAATGTGCAACACCGTGGCGCCGGCGTTGTAGCAGTCGACCGCCGCCTGCACATGCTCGTCCATGGTGAGCGGGAGGTCGTCGGCGTCGCCGGGAAGCCACTCCGGCCCGTAGGGCGCGGCCTGGATGACCAGCTTCTCCTGGTTCTCCGGATACAGGGAGTCGTCGAAGAAGTGCACGGTCCATCTCCTTTGTCGGACGGGGTTTCACTCGCTGTACGCATCGCTGCCTTCGATGCGGGGCCTGGGAGGCTCGGCGAGGAGTGGTGTGTGAGAGTGCAGACGGGGCCCCGGGCTCGCGCTGGACAGCCCGGACACATCAGCGGGTGCCGGGAAGATGCGGCCTCGGGCAGGGGTCCTGCTCGGCTTCGTAGGCCGACGGTCTCCCTTGCGGTATTGCAACGTTAAGTGCCGACAGCCGAGGTTGCTTAACCGCTGGTGACAGATGACTTATCAGTTGGGGACCAGGGCGGTGGGGGACCGCCGGCGGTCATTCCTCCGTGCAGGGCTGCTGCCTGGCCCTGCGGTTGCGCCACTCCCGCGGGCTGCAACCGAACCGCTCGCTGAACCAGCGCGAGAAGGCGCTTGGTGCGGAGAACCCGAGCAGTTCGGAGATCTCCGTCAACGAACGGCGCGGGTTGGCCACGAGCTGCTCCGCGAGCTGGGTACGCGTCATATTGAGGAGGGAGGAGAACGTCTCGCCCGAGGCCGACAGGTGCCGGTGGACGGTCCTCCGGTCGACGCCGAGGCTGCATGCGACCTGCTCGATCGAACAGCGCCCGGTCGGCAGCAGGACTTCGATCAGATCGCGCACGCGGTCGAGCACGGTCGTGTCCCTCGAGACTGCGATGGAATCGAAATACTGCCTGGCGTAGGTCCGCAGCAGCGGGTCGGACATGGGGTTGGGCGCGTTGAGATCGTTCGCGTAGAAGACGATTCCGTTGAATTCCCGGTCGAATTCCACCACGGGACCGAAAATGCGCTGGTGGGTCCCCGCATCCGCTGGAGCGCCGTGTGTGAAACACACGGAAACCGGCTGCCAGCGAGAACCGAGGAATCCGCGGAGTATCTGGTGGAAAGCGCCCACGGTCAGCTCGATGCCTTGGCGGGCCGCCATGACCTCACCGACCTCCAGGCTCACCTTGAGCGTGCCCAGACCCCTCGCCTCGGAGAGCCGGCTATGGAGCATCTCGTTGTACATGTACTCGTGGCGGACAAGAAGCTCGATCGCACTGCGAACATCTGGTTCTTCACGTACGACCAAGCTGATGGGGCCCAGGTTGGAGAAGCGTCGGCGCTCGGCGAGGAGCAGGCCGAAGTCCTCGCGGCGTGAGGCCGCCGCCGACAGCTCCAGCAGCTGGGTCACGGCCACGCCGGAGATCCATCTGTCCTGGACCGCGAGGCCGACGGGGTCCAGGCCCACGCGTTTCATCAGGGACCGCGGGTCGATCCCGAGCGACTGGCTGACCTCGATGTAGCTGCTCAGCGCGGCATTGCGGACAAGAGGCTTCATAGCGCACTCCAGGGCTCTGTCCCCAAGTGATAAGTGACCTGTCACGTCAAGTCAAGCGATGACCCAAGCCGTGACCTAGCGTTGCACCACTGCGCTGGAGCTCGCCCCTGGATTCGGAGTCCCAGCCGATCGGAAATCGACAAGAACACCATGGCAAACTGTTCAACCCGTTGACCACCCCTGGAAAACGCCGGCGGATCCCATGCGGATCACCGGCCTCTTGGCGCAAGGACCGTGCTGCGGAAGCGAGTTCTTCCGCGACGAAAGGTAAAGGGCGGTCTAAGTTTCCGGCCCCAGCCCGGAGAAAAACCGCACGCACATCCAGCGGAGTGGGCATCCGACCCTGAGAGGCCACCATGACGAGCGTGTTCAGCGTGTTGCGCGCCCGCCCTGCACCGGGCCGTCCGTGTGGAACGGCCCAGACCTGGCGGACTCGTGCGAGTGGGTTCTGCGGCCTTCCCCGACGCAGACCCGCGAACTCGAAGCGGTCCTGCGCGCGGCGCGTGAGCGAAGCCTTCCGCTGCTGCTGGGCGGCCGACGACTTTCCGCTGCCGACCCTGGCCGGCGAAATGGAACGCGTCGCCGGCGTACTGGAGAACGGCCGTGGCTTCGTGCTCGTCAAACGCATTCCGGTCGAGCGGCACAGCGAGCGCTACAGCAGGGAATGCCGGCGCGGTCTTCCGGGGACCGGGCCGGCACCTGGGTGTCCCCTGTTTCGAAGAACGCCGCAGGTCCACATGCTCGGTCACGCGGGACACCGGCCGCAGCACGGCAGATCCCGCAACGCGCGGCTACCAGACCAGAGCAAGGCTGCCATTCGCAATCATGCAGTGCTGCACTCCCGCACGGAGTTTGAGGACTTCGTCAGCCTGAGCGGAAGCGCCACGTGATCGCGGCAACAGGATCGCCGAGCCTTGCTGGCTCCCGCCGCCCTCGGTGACTGACCGTCAATCGCCCAGATCAGGGGAAAACCACATGAGTAATCTCGTGACATTCCTGACCGAATCGGCTTGGGCGGACGGTGAACACATCGCCGTCCGCCAGGACGACCGTGTGCTCACCTACGCCCAACTGAACGACACCAGCGCCCGGATCGCCACGTTGCTGCGAGCCAAGGGCGTCCGCCCCGGCGACCGCGTGGCGTTGGTCATGCCCAACGTCACCGATTTCCTGGTCGCGTACTACGGCATTCTCCGCTTCGGCGGCATCGCGGTGCCGATGAATCCGTTGTGGAAGGCTCGCGAAATCGCGTTCGCCCTTCAGGATTCAGGGGCCGCGATCGTACTGGCCTTCCCGCCCTTCGGGTACGAGGCCGCGAAGGCGGCAGCCGAGACCGGAGTCGAATGTCTGATCACGGATGCCACGTTTGACGCCCTGATGCAAGCCACCGAACCCGTGCCCGAAGTCGCGGACCGGGCGCAGGACGACACTGCCGTGATCCTCTACACCTCGGGCACGACAGGAGCGCCGAAGGGCGCCGCGCTGACCCACCACAACCTGATGACCAATGCGGTCACCGCGGCCGAGACACTGCTCCACGTCGGACCGAACGACGTACTGTTCGGCGGGCTGCCAATGTTCCACGCGTTCGGGCAGACCTGTGCCCTCAACACCGCCGTCGCTACTGGCGCCACCCTGAGCTTGTTGCAGCGGTTCCAGCCGGACAAGGCGCTCGAGATCATGCACCGGGACAGGGTCACCATTTTCCTGGGCGTCCCCACGATGTACACGGCCCTGCTCGGTGCCGGGGTCCCCGATGACTACGACCTCTCCGGGCTTCGCCTGGCCGTTTCCGGCGGTGCCTCTCTGCCAGTCGAAGTGCTGCACAACTTCGAGCGCGAATTCGGTGTCACTGTGCTGGAGGGCTATGGGCTCTCGGAGACTTCGCCGGTTGCGTCCTTCAACCTTCCGGATCGGCCACGCAAGGCCGGTTCCATCGGGCTCCCCATCCGAGGTGTCGAACTCAAGCTCGTCGCGGACGACGGCACCACGGCCGGGCCGGGCGAAGTCGGTGAGATCGCGATCCGCGGTGAGAATGTCATGAAGGGCTACTGGAGCCGTCCGGACGCAACCGCAGAAGCCATCCGGGACGGGTGGTTCCACAGTGGGGATCTCGCACGTGCTGACGAGGACGGCTACTACTTCATCGTCGACCGGAAGAAGGACCTCATCATCCGCGGCGGATACAACGTCTACCCACGTGAGATCGAGGAAGTGCTCTACGAACACCCAGATGTCGCCGAGGCCGCCGTCGTCGGCGTCCCGCACGAGGTCCATGGAGAGGAGGTAGCGGCCGTCGTGGCTCTCCGGGATGGTGCCCAGGCCACAGCTGAGCAGATACGTGACCACGTCAGACAGCGAGTAGCTGCCTACAAATACCCCCGGATCGTCACGTTCGCCGAAGCGCTCCCCAAGGGAGCGACGGGCAAGATCCTCAAACGGGAGATCGTCGTCAGCCAGGAGACGCCCGAGGACTGAATCGCAGGAGACCTGCGTACATGAGGTTGTGCACAGAGCAGTTCGGCCGGAAGCGTCGTAGGTTCTCCGCGTGATTTGCCGCCTGCCGATCCCGAAACCGCCTGCGCAGGGAGAGCGAGGAGTGGAGTGTGCGGTGGGGATCGCCACGATCCGCGTCCCGCGTACCGGAGCGGAGGGCTCAGGACGCGCCTTGGACAGCGTCGCAGCTGACAGGGCCTACAGCAATCGAAGAACGCGGGCCCATCTGCGCCGGCGCGGCATCCGGCACATGATCCCGGGAGAAGAAGGTCTCAAGACGGCCCGCCTGCGGAGGGTTCACGCGGCAGCGGCCGCCAGGGTTCGACGAGCGGTACCAGAAGCACAGGCGCTAACGTTGTCGCGGGGGCGATCAACAAGCTGAACTATTTCGGCCCGTGGCCACTCGCCCGGTCGGCGAGGTTGAGGGCCCATCCCCCGCGGTCCAGCAGGTCCGCGGCCCGCACGTCGGCCGGGCTCGGGATCGTGGTTCGCGGTCTTCGCCCGCGCACGACACCGGACAGTCCGAGCGAGCGCATCGCCCGGTCCACCGCCCCGGATCCGGCCTGGGGCAGAAGAGTGCGACGGACAAGACCCTGCCCGGGCGCACCAGGCCCGCAAGTTTCGTGCCGCGGTCCTCAGCCCACCTTGGTCCAGGGCGATGAGGCCGACTCGATGGCAGACCCCTCGGCCCGCATCTGATCGACCAGCGGCACGATCAGCGGGTCCGGGGGGCTAGGCCGTTTCTTTCGGATTCGTTCGGATCATCTGAGCGTTGGTCGGGGTGTGTCGTTGACTGATGCGCAGTAGGCGCGGATCGAGCCTCTGTTACCGGATCGGACGCCGATGCGGGGTGGGCGGTGGCGGGATCATCGGCAGGTGATCGACGCGATCGCGTTCAAGTACCGCACCGGAACACCGTGGATGGATCTGCCCGAGCGTTTCGGCTGGTGGAAGGGCGTGCACAACCGGCTGCGCATGTGGGCGGCTGACGGCACCTGGGAGAAGGTGTTCACCGCGCTGCTGGCCCAGGCCGACGCCGAGGGTGACCTGGACTGGGCCGTCGCGGTCGACTCGACCATCGTGCGCGCGCACCAGCACGCGGCCGGGGCCCGTCAAAAGGGGCCCCGGCCAGCGAGCCGCACGACCATGCCCTTGGACGCTCCCGCGGTGGACTGACCTGCAAGATCCACGTGGCTGCCGACAGTCACTGCCGCCCCCTGGCCCTCGTCCTCACACCCGGCCAGGCCGGTGACGCCCCGGCATTCGAGCAGGTCATGGCACACCCCCGGGTACCCGGCCGGTCGGCAGGCTGCGGTGACAGGACTCCTACGACTGCAGGAACGGCCGAAGGGAACTCGGTCGCAGAGCTCGGCGGAGCAGCGCCGTGTGCGGCTCATTTTCGGGGCTGTTCAGCGGCTTGTCGCTGCTGGTTCGGTGCGGTGTTTGTAAGGGGGCGAAGCCGAGGTGTCCGGGGCCTCCGGGGGTGGCTGGGTGCCCTGTCTCGGCCCTGGAGTCCTAGCTCAGACACCAGCCGCAAACCAGCCCGGGGTACGGGCTTGCTGCTGTGGCGGCCTGTTCGTCGTGTTCGTGCAGCATCCGCATGACGGTGGCGGGTGAGGGGTGTTTGGCCCTTCTTCGTGCCGGTGGTGAGGACGAGTCGCTTGGCGATGTCGCGCAGGCTCATCTCCTGGTCGCGTAGGTGGAGGGCCATGGACTGCATGTCCTCGTCGGTGACGCCCGCGTCCTCGATGGTCTTGCCGCGCTTGCGGGCGGACTCGTCGCCTTCGAGGGTGGGATCGCGGATGTACTCGCGCTCCGTGCCGGACATGGCCGTGAGCACGGTGAACACGATGCCGGAGGGGGCGTGCGAGCCCTTCAGTTCTCCGGTGAGGAACTCCAGGCCGATGTGGCTCGCCTTCAGTTCCTCGGCGAGCATGGTGAGTTCGATGCCGCGGCCGAGCCCCTTGTGCTCGCGGACGACGAGGGTCACGGCGACGCCGGAGGACCGGATCTGCCGGGCGAGCTTCACGGCGGCCTCCAACTCGGGGGGCCGGGTGGCGCGGGTGGAGATCTTTTCCGAGACGACGACCCGGGTCACCCCGCTTCGGCGAGGGAGTCGAGCTGCGCGTCGAGGGACCGCCGGGCGGTCGAGGCCCGTGCGTAGCCGTGGCGGACATGCCCGACCGGCTCGGTGCTGGCGCTCACCGGCCGGGGCAGCTCGGTCCACACCGACCCCGGCTTGCGTACGGGCGGGGTCGGCATCCGCGCGCTTGAAGTCATCGCTCGCGCCCCGGAGCGTTTCATGAGCATGAAACATGATCGCAGCAGGCGGACCGCCGGGCGGGCGGGTGTTTCACGAGCGACCACTTATGAAGCGCGCTGAGGCGAAGTCGCACTATCGGTGCGGGTCTCCGGGTTGTGTTGGCTGGTCAGCTGTGTGCTGGGGGTGGGCTTGGCGCCGGGTGGCGTGGAGGGAGCCGAGCAGGTGGAGGGAGTGGGCGCTGGGGCTGCCCGGTTCGGCGTGGTAGATGACGAGTTGCTGGCCGGGTGCTTCGCGTACGTCGAACGCCTGGTAGGTGAGCGTGAGCGGACCGACGTCCGGGTGGAGGAAGTGTTTGGCGTCCTGCGTCTTGCCTCGCACGGTGTGGGACTGCCACAGGCGTGCGAAGTCCGTACTGTGCTCGGTGAGGGTGTTGACGAGTTCGCGTAGTCGTGGGTTGTCCGGTTCGAAGCCGGTCGCCTCGCGGAGGTTGGCGACGGTGGCTTGTGCTGCTCGGTTCCAGTCCGTGTAGAAGGTAGGGCCCGCGGGGTCGAGGAAGGTCATGCGGGCGAGGTTGTCCGCCGGGGCGAACGCCGAGTAGAGGGCCTGGGCCAGCGCGTTGACCGCGAGGAGGTCGAGGGTTCGGTTCATGACGAACGCCGGGGTGTTGGGGTAGCCGTCCATCAGCTGTCGCAAGGCGGGGCTGACGCGCCCGGTGGAGTGAGGCGAGAGTCGGTCGTCGCCGGGCGTGGCCCCGGCCAGCCGGTACAGGTGCGTCCCGGCGTCCTCGTCGAGGTGCAGCGCGTGGCTGAGGGCGTCGATCACCTGGGGTGAGGGGTTGCGTTCGCGGCCTTGTTCGAGGCGGGTGTAGTAGTCGGCGTTCACTCCGGCCAGGACGGCGACCTCCTCGCGGCGCAGTCCGGCGACTCTGCGGGTCCCGTGGCTCGGCATGCCGACGTCGTGCGGGCGCAGGGCGGCGCGGCGTGCGCGCAGGAAGTCCCCCAGGTGATTGTCGTCCATGTCTTCAGGCTAGGCGGCGCGCCGGTGGGCTGCCTGGGTGTGGTGCACCCAGGCAGCATGCGTCCTGGTTGGTCGCCGCTGACCTGCGCAGACTCGGTGGAGCGGGAGGGACCGCACCGTTCGAGGAGAGGAGGCCGCCATGGCCGCGATCGAGGACGGCCACGTGGATGTGGTCGGTATGTGGGTGACCGCGGATGGGCACATCCGGCAGGAACTGCTGCCGGACGGCCGTTACGACGAGGCGCGCGGCGAGCGGGCCGGCGCGTACACCGGCCGGTACACGGTCACCGGCAGTCACCTGGACTACGTCGACGACACCGGGTTCATCGCCACAGGCGACATCCGCGACGGAGTGCTCTACCACGAGCACCTCGTGCTCCACCGGGAGCAGAGGTCGTCGTAGCGGGGCCGGGCAACAGCTGGTCCGGTCGGGCGACCGACTCCTTTGAGGGCGGACCGACTGGCCCGAGGCAGCAGTCGGCGACTCACGTATCAATGCAATGGGAGGACCGTATTCATGACCGCGCGACGTCTAGAGGGCAAGGTGGCCCTGATCACGGGCGCGACCGGGGGTATCGGTGCGGCGACCGCCGAACTCTTCGCCCAAGAAGGCGCCCGGCTGGTGATCACCGATATCGCCCAGGACCCCCTCCAGAAGCTGGCGCGGCGCATCGAGGCGGGTGGCGCGGAGGTGGTCACCGCCCTCCTCGATGTCTCCTCCGCCCGGGAGTGGGACGAAGTGACGGCCCTCGTACGCGGCCGTTTCGGCGTGCTGGACGTGCTGGTGAACCTCGCCGGAATCCTGGACTGGCCGGGTATCGAGGACACGAGGGAGGAGGTGTGGAACCACGTCGTCGACGTGAACCAGAAAGGCACCTGGCTCGGTATGAAGGCGGCGATGCCGCTGCTGCGAGCGAGCGGCAAGGCGTCGGTGATCAACACCTCGTCCGTCCTCGGCCTGGTGGGCAGCGGCGCGGCCGCGGCCTACCAGGCGTCGAAGGGGGCCGTACGCCTGCTGAGCAAGACGGCCGCGGTCGAGTACGCCCGGCAGGGCGTACGGGTCAACTCGATACATCCCGGAGTGGTCGCCACGCCGATGATCCAGGAGCTCCTGGACGAGCAGGGCGACCAGCAGCCGGACATCCAGCGCACCCCCATGCGCCGAGCCGGCCGCGCCGATGAGGTCGCCCCCGCGATCCTCTTCCTCGCCGGCGACGACTCCTCCTTCGTCACCGGCTCGGAACTCGTCGTCGACGGCGGCCTTACCGCACACTGAGCAACCCGCCCCGCCGGGCGCCACGGCGCCTCCCACGCGCACGCCCGGTAAGCGCGCTCATCTCCTGTGCCGTCTGCCTCGTGAGTGCGTGACCGTACAGCAGCCCAGACAGCCGGCGCGGGAAGCTGCGCGCGAGCCCGATCTTTACGAGAGGACCTCATCATGACGCCCACCGCTGCGTCTGCCGAAGCATCCGAGTTCGCCGGGAAGACCGCCCTGGTCACCGGGGCCGCGCGCGGCGTGGGCAAGGAGACCGTGGCACTGCTGCATGCCCGCGGTGCCCGCGTCGTCGCCGTCGACCTGCGTCCCGACGTCACGACCCTGCAGGACGAATTCCCCGGCATACTCGCGATGCGGGGCGACATCACACGGGAGGAGACCGCCGTCCACGCGGTCCGCTCGGCGCTGGACACCTTCGGAGGACTGAACATCCTGGTGAACAACGCCGGATGCACCCTGAACAAACCCGTCACCGAAACCACCACCGAAGACTGGGACACCGTGATGGCCGTCAACGCCCGCGGATCCTTCCTCTGCGCCCGAGAAGCCTTCCGAGCCATGCAGAGCCGGGGTGGCGGGGCCATCGTCAGCACCGGGTCCTACGCCAGTACCGTCGCCCTGCCCGAAGGCGCCGCCTACAGCGCGTCCAAGGGCGCCCTGGCCCAACTGACCAAGGTGCTCGCCGTCGAAGGCGGCCCATGGGGCATCCGCGCCAACCTTGTCGCCGCAGGCGTCATCGAGACGGACTTCCTCGACACGATCCGCCCCGACAGCCGCGCCTACCTGGCATCGTTCGCCGACGCCCAGCCCCTGGGCCGAGTCGCACAGCCCGAAGAGATCGCCGAGGCCCTCTGCTTCCTCGCCTCACCACGCTCCAGCTTCATCACCGGAGCCGTGGTACCCGCAGACGGCGGCTTCACCGCCGTCTGACGTGACGGGCCGATCAGCCGTTGCTCGGACACACCACCCTGCCTGCCGGACGGCGGGTTGCCGGAAGTTCGTCATCGCGTCTCCGCACGTGATCGACCGGCGGTGATCGACCGGCGGTGTCTGTCGCCTCCCTGGTGAGATTTCAGCGGAGGTGGTGAGTCCTGTCAGAGCCGGCACACCACGTCCATGACTCTCCTCCCTCTGCGGCAGACCCGATTCTCCCGGCTTCGCCTGGCAGTAGCGCTGCGATCCCCGCGGCTGGCCCCAGCTCCAACGTGCTTGAGGCGTACGGTGACGTCGAGTACCGGCAGGACCGGTCCGCGCCCTTCCGGGCCCGGCTGCGTTGGCACGATCCCGCCAGCGGTCGGCGACTGACCCCTCGAAGTCCCGCGGCACCCCCCAACAGGCATACGCCTGGACCTCCTTGCTGCTGGAGGCCGCACCCGCAACGGCATCGACCCCGCGCTGATCACCCGGTGGCTGACCCTGCTCGCCGACGCCACCAAAGGCGACCTCGATCCAGCCCTGATCACCGCAAGCCTGGCCGAATACGGCAACAGCAACATGGCGTTCATCCTGCGCGGCCTGGGAGACCACCACCCACGCCCCCTGCTTGGCCGGCTGGCGGCTGCGCGTCCTGCCCTGGCTCGGCCACCTACCGCTACGCATGATCACCCCCGGGGCGGTCGACCGGACCGTGCACGGCTGGATCGCCGATGAATGCGGACGTTCCACCGTCAAGAGCAGTCTCGCCATCCTGGTCCGGGTCATGGAACAGGCCCTGCGGAACGGCATCATCACCACCAACCCCGCCCGCGTCACCGGCTGGCAGGGCCAGTACGACCGCGCCGAGGACGAACTCGACAACCCACGCTCCCTGGCCCTGCCCGACTGGAACGCGCTTACCACCCTCGCCGGCGCCCTGGTGTAAAGGTCGCAACGGCCAGTTCCTCGGCCGGGGCAACGTCGTGATCTTCGCCGCCGGCACCGCCGCCCGCATCGGCGAGCTCCGGTGTCCGGGTGGGGGACATCGACACCACCAACTGGATCTGGACCGTGCGCCGCCAGACCACCCCTCCCTGGGCGGGCTGATCGACAAAGGCACCAAGGGCAAGCGGGCCCGCAAGATCCCCCTGATCGAAGAGGTCCGGCCCCTGGTCACCCAGCGCCTCCTCGCGGCAGGACCTGACCTCGACGCCCGCCTGTTCACCGGGCCCAGGGGCGGGCGGATCTCCACCGCCGCCCTCCGCGACGCCACCCACTGGGACGAGGTCGTCACCGGCCTTGGCCACGAGCACCTGCGCCACGTGGGTCTTCCAGCCCGCGGTGACCGGCTGGTGCCCGAAGAAAGCGCTGCAAGAGGCCCACTACTCCCACGTCACGGACGCGATGCGGCGGGACCTCGTTCAGGGGCTCACCCGGCTGTGGGAGGAGACTCTGGAGCAGCGTCGAGCGCTTTCCCCGCGGTCACCTGTCGCGGAAGACCCGCCCTCACCTGCTCTTTCTCCGGTCGGGACGGCGGGATTTGAACCCACGGCCCCTTGACCCTCAGCCGCGCGTCAATTCCATGCCATGGCTCGCATGGAGTTGTACCGGGCCGTACGGTGCCGCGCACGATTGTCACGCGCAGTAGCGAGCCTCGAGGTGAGTCAAGTGGCCTCGGGTGAGGCCGAAACTACCCGCCTCACCGATCATGGGCTCGGTCAGGAGCCGGCTGATGCCACCCCCTGCGCTTCATCCGCCACGAACGCCAAGCCAACTCGGGCGGGCCCAACACCAGGGCATAGAAGCTCAGTCCGCGTTTGAGATCTGGCCGGCGCCGTGTTGAGAGGTTGCTGTTGCTGCCCGTCGATCGAGGGTCCGGAGCGTCACTGTTCAGTTGAAGCCGACCTCGGTGAAGGCGCAACCCCCACGCTCTGTGTATGACAGTGCCTGTTGAGAGATGAGCGTCGGAGCCTGCCGGAAGTACTGGCGGTATCCGGACGCGCGGAACTTCAATTCGAACGCATGGCCCTCAATGTGCCAGAGCGGCAGATCTTGTCGGCCGTCGTCAGGCACCAGACGGTGCAAACCGTTGATCTCCAGGTCCGGGATCGTGCGCTTGAAGTCAAGGTCCCCCTCAAGGTCCCAGACATCTTCGAAGACGAGCGTTGCGGGGGACACCCAGAAGGAGAAATGCGTCGCCGGCGGGACCGGGTGGACCCAGCGCACGATGTAGTCGAGGTCAAAGAGAAGCCGCGGCAGAATCTCCCGGGTTGCCTGCACTGACAGGCCATGGATGGTGGCGTCGTGCCAGCCCATCTCCTCAAAGTCGGCATCGCTCCACGCGCTCTTGGAAAGACCTGATTCCTGGTGACCGCCGTTGTCCATATTCGTATCCAAGCAGACCGCTTGCCGGTCCCCGTCATGGGCTGAGGACGCAGGAGAGGGGCCGAGGTCCTTGTCGTGTCACTGGTCGGCCTCGCGTGAGGCGGCGGACCATGATGCCGATCACCGCCCAGCGGATCACGGTCTCCGACCTGGCCGGCTGGTCTCGTAGTCCCGGGCGAGGCGACGGCGAGCGTTCATCCACGAGAATGTGCGCTCAACCGCCCACCGCTTCGGCTGGACCTGGAAGCCCCCGCTGGTCAGGGGCCTTGCGGGCGATCCCCAGTTCGCGGCCGAGGATCGTGGCGGTCCAGTCGACCAGACGGCCGGCGAAGCCCTGGTCAACCCAGATCTTCTTGACACTCGGGTGGTCGAGGCGGGTCCGCAGCAGTGAGCGTTTCGCGCCGTCGCGGTCCTGGAGGTTCGCGGCGACGATGAGAGAGAAACGCCTGGTACATCTGCCGTGTCGGGCCCATGTCCACGGTCCGTTGGCGGGACAGCAGGCCCGCAATGGCTTGGCTGGTGTCGCCCGTGCTCGGGAACTCAGCTTTTACCTGGGGGTGTTCGGCGATCTGTCAACGTTCCAGACTGCGCCCGCCGGATGCGGCAACAGCGGGCGGTGCTTTTTCCGGGGGCCGGATGCTGCGAGTCGTTAACCTCGCGCTTTCACGCGGCGGGGCGTCCGGTGGGTGATCAGAAACGCGAAGAGTGCTCCTGACCTGCAACGATGGGACTTGTCTAGGGTCCAGGTCGTCGCGTGAAAGAAGCACTCTCCAGGTGAAG